>CAZJOQ010000085.1:0-15017 GCA_964547625.1 uncultured Nitrospira sp. | reverse complement strand
ATTCACAGCTCGCCGTTCAGGCTCCTGTGTCATTGGATAAGGCTGCGCGACGAGCTTGTGTGTAGGGGACTGTTGAAGAATTGGATTTTTTGTGGAAACTGAAATCGTAACCTATTGTTCTTAAAACGGTGCGGATTTCAAAAGACCGCCATTTTGCCAATTATTCAACAGTCCCTGTGGGCATGAGGAAAAAGGAGGCGACCTGCAATCCTACACTCGTCTCTCACCGGTATCTGTGGGCAGAGAAGATGATTAGCCCCTGCGCGAAAGTGTAGGGAGGTCCGTGATGAGCGGAAATTGAAAAGGGGAATAACAGTGCGTCATTCCCCCTCTCTCCGTTTGATGCTGAGTGTGAGAACTTATACCGTAGCCGGAACGTGCTGCTTGGCAAGACCGCACAACTTTTCAAATCCCGCCGCATCTTTGATCGCCATATCCGACAAGACCTTTCGATCCAACAACACATTCGCTTTCTTCAATGCATTGATGAACCGACCGTAGGTTAGTCCTTGGGCTCGAACGGCGGCACTGATGCGCGCGATCCACAACTGCCGAAAATCTCGCTTCCGATTCTTGCGACCGGTATAGGCATAGGTCAGCCCTTTATCGACGCTCTCCGTGGCGGATCGAAATAATCGACTCTTTCCGCCGTACTGGCCTGATGCTAGCTTGATCCGTTTCTTTCGTCGGGCTCTCGTTTTTGGTCCACCTTTTGCGCGAGGCATGATGCGTACTCCTTTTGAATCGTGAAATGCTCAACTTGAAACGGCCGTTGCCTATGCGTACGGCAGCAGTCGTTTCAATGTGGAAACCACCGTTGGATCCACCACTGCAGTTCCGCTCAAGCGGCGCTTCCGGTCGTGCCGCTTGCTGGTCAGTATGTGCCGCTTCCCCGCCTTGCGGCGGACAATCTTGCCGCTTCCTGTTTTGGCGAATCGTTTGCTTGTTCCACTATGCGTTTTCATTTTCATCGAAGAATTCCTTTGGGTGATTACTCTCACCACATCGCACGTCAATGTTTTGGAGCGACGATCATGATCAAACTGCGTCCTTCCATACGGGGAGCATACTCGATCGTGCCGGCTTGGGCCAACTGTTCAATCACCGACTTCATCACGGCGCGGCCCATTTCCTGATTCGCCATTTCTCGCCCACGATAGGTGAGGGTGACTTTGGTTTTATTGCCTTCTTCCAAAAATGCCTTCATCTGTCGGACCTTGATCTCAAGATCGTGTTTATCCGTTCGTGGGCGCAACTTGATTTCCTTCACTTGTGTGGATTTCTGATGGCGCCGATTTTGATGATCCTTTTTGCTCAGCTCATACTTGTACTTCCCATAGTCCATAATTCGACAGACCGGAGGGACAGAGGTGGGGGCAACTTCCACCAAGTCATAGCCGCCCTCTTGAGCCTGACGAAAGGCATCCGGAGTAGGAAGGATACCGAGCTGTTCCCCCTCCGGGCCAATGACACGAATTTCTCGGACTCGGATCTCACGATTCACGCGCAATTTGGGAACGATAGGCCACCTCTTTCTTAGTGTGTGGGTTGAAGTTCTCGCTGGGGATGCGTGGTCTCGGATTGGAGGAGATCCACCACCTCGGCCACTGTCATATTTCCTAGGTTCGATCCGCTTCGACCGCGCACGGAGAGTGTCCCATTTTCGACTTCCCGTTTTCCCGCGACCAGCATGAAGGGGACTTTCGATTTCTCGGCTTCCCGAATCTTAAACCCGATCTTTTCGTTCCGAAGGTCGGTTTCGGCGCGGAAGCCTGCAGTCTTCAATTGGGTGACCGCGGCGGCGACGTAGTCCTCTTGCTGGTCGGTGATATTCATGACTACCGCCTGTACCGGAGCGAGCCAGGTCGGGAAGGCGCCTCCATAATGCTCGATCAGAATTCCAAAAAATCGCTCGATTGAACCCATCAGGGCGCGATGGATCATGATCGGGCGATGGGCTTTCCCATCTTCTCCGATATAATTTAATTCAAACCGCTCGGGGTTGTTGAAGTCCACCTGAACGGTGGAACATTGCCACGACCGACCCAGGGCATCCTTGATTTTAATATCGATCTTCGGGCCGTAAAATGCGCCTCCACCAGGATCAAGTCGGAAGGCGATATTGCGACCCTTCAGCGCGGCTTCTAAAGCGCTCGTCGCCAACGTCCAATGCTCCTCGCCTCCCACCGATTCTTTGGGCCGTGTTGATAGAAAGACTTCGAATTCTCGGAAGCCGAAGGTCTGCAACACGAAAAACGTAAAATCCAATACCCGGCTGACTTCCATTTCCATCTGATCAGGGCGGCAGAAGAGGTGGGCATCATCTTGCGTGAATCCGCGTACTCGCAGGAGCCCGTGCAGGACCCCGGTCCGTTCATAGCGGTAGACGGTTCCCAGTTCGGCATAGCGAAGAGGGAGGTCACGATAGCTCCGCAGATGAGACTGGTAGATCATGATGTGGTACGGACAATTCATGGGTTTGAGCTGGTATTCGCTCCCTTCCAGCTTCATCGGCGGGAACATGTTCTCGCGGTAGTACTCGAGATGTCCGCTGGTTTTCCACAGATCAAGGCGAGCGGCGTGGGGTGAATACACCAGATCGTAGCCGTCTTGAACATGTTGTTCTCGCCAAAAGTTTTCAATCAACAGGCGTACTGCCGCGCCTTTCGGGTGCCAGAGCACCAACCCAGGGCCGATTTCGTCCTGAATGCTGATCAAGTCCAGTTCTTTTCCGACTTTTCTGTGGTCGCGCCGCTTGATCTCTTCCAGTCTGGCGAGATAGGCATCCACTTCGGTCTTTGTCGGGAAGGATGTGCCGTAGATGCGCTGTAACATGGGATTGCGTTCATCGCCACGCCAGTACGCCCCGGCTGTATTGAGTAATTTGATAGCGCCGACGGAGCCAGTTGTCGGGAGATGAGGACCGCGGCAGAGGTCCACAAAATCGCCTTGCGTGTACGCAGTGATCGGTTCTCCGTCTGGAAAACCTTGAATAAGTTCAACCTTGTAGTGTTCGCCCTTGGCCTTAAAAAAATCAATGGCTTCCTGCTTTGAGAACTCTCTCCGTGTAATCGGAAGGTTGCGGGAAATGATCTCCGCGGCACGCGCTTCAATTTGTTCAAGGTCTTCAGGTGTAAAGGTGCGGTCAAAGGCAAAGTCATAGTAGAAACTGTCTTCCAGCGCTGGACCGATCGTGAGCTGTGCGGACGGGAACAGCTCTTTCACGGCCTGAGCCATGATGTGAGTACTACTGTGACGATAGACCTCTCGACCTTCAACGCTATCGAACCGAAGCGGTTCAATAATTGAACCGCCAGAAAGAGGCCGTGACAGATCAACCACCGCACCATCGACCTTGGCCGCCAGGACATCTTGGCTGGCAAACCCTAATGCCGACAAGGCAGCTCCCGCAGTCTCACCTACCTGAAGGTCTCTGCTCGGACCGTCTTTCACCGCAATTTTCATAGCGGAAAAAACCGACTTTCTATAGCACCAAAAATAACAAAAGGCACGGTGCCTCCGAGAGGCAAACCAGTGCCGCGGATTCATGGTAGGCGCGGACGGTCTTGAACCGTCGACCTCTACCGTGTCAAGGTAGCGCTCTCCCCCTGAGCTACGCGCCCATCAGTAAAGGACGCATGCTAATATAGCGTCAGGGACACTGTCAAGAAAACGAAACAGAGACGGTCCTCCATCAGGAAGCTCAAAGAGAGACTCCCTTCTTTTCTTATACCGGACACTCGTTAGGTGAAGACAATTACTTCACGGCAGAGCGAAGCTCTTTTCCCGCTGAAAATTTCGGCACTTTGGCTGCCGGGATTCGGAGCGATTCGCCTGTTCTAGGATTCCTTCCCATCCGCGCTTTCCGTTTGGAGATTGTAAACGTACCAAAGTTGACAAGGGAGACTCGTTGCCCCTTTTTAAGAGAGGACGTTACCGCTCCGGTAAATGCTTCAAGGGCAGTTCCTGCCGCAACTTTGGTGATTCCTGCCGAAGCGGCCATCTTCGCAATCAACTCTTCCTTTGTCATGGTATCCCTCCTCCTTGAGCGTTGAGAGAAATATGGAAAGTGAGTTTCGCGGCACGTTGTGGCAACCTTTGGCTAAGCACTCCGACTCGCCTTAACTTTTGTTTGTTTCAAGGGAATGTGCAGATCGATGATCTTTTTTCGCAACGTGTTGCGGTTCAGCCCTAAAAGTTCCGCCGCCTGTATTTGATTGCCTCGGGTCTCTTTGAGAGCAGATGTGATAAGAGGGCGCTCCACGGCGGAAATAAGGATCGGGTGAAGATTTTTTGCGGATCCGTTCCTCATGCCCTTTACGAACTCCCCCATTTTTGCTTCTAAGTAACTCTCGAGAGAGCCATCGCGGGATTTATTCTGATGCAAAACATTCGGTGAGCGCATCAATTGTAGCTGGAGCATTTTCAGTGTTTTCCTCAAGACAGCCCGAGAACCATTGACGAGAAGGGCGCGGGACAGACCTGGATGGTCCTGAAACCCATTGAACTGTTCCTGCCCGCTACGGGATTCCATGATGACGATATCAAACTCTTGTTGAGACAATTCCTTCCGGAAGGCCGTTGCATCTCGGGAGAGGGTAATAGACGCATCTTTGAAGACTTGTCTGGCCTGTCCTTGCACAACCGCATCGCTGGTAAGCAGAAGAATAGCGTATGCGGATGAGGGCACTGGCATGAAGGTACCACCCGAAGAAGAAGGCGGATTATTGCTTGGGGCGTAAACGATGTCAATCGGATTTTACGTATGGGAGTGACTCGCGAGCTGCTTCCTTCATCCCTCTGCAGGCGTGAAATGTAGAGGAGGTCAACGATTTCGTCTCGTGTCATGCCGTTACAAATTTCGGCATACAGCACCTCGGTGTCTGAATACTTAGGGAACAGATTCATTACGTCTCACGTCTCCTTACCCTCCCTTGACAGATCAGGAGAGGGGACAGTATACATATGGTTCAATTCCTACCGGAATAATGAAGAATGAAAGTGTCGAAGCGTGTAACTTACGGAATTATGGCCGCGGTCGATCTTGCGATCAACGCGAAAGAGTCTCCCATTCAAGCGAGGGCGATCGCAAGGCGACAGGGAATTCCGGTTCGTTTTCTGGAACAGGTCCTCCATGCGCTCAAAAATGCTGATTTAGTCGAAAGCCACCGAGGAGCTCAAGGGGGGTATCTATTGTCACGCAAACCGTCAAGCCTGTCGATTGCGAACATACTCGAAGCATTGGAGGGACCGGTCTTCCATCGATCCTCTGTTAATCAGGGTCCGCGCGATCGGTCTACGGCAAGGCCTGAGCTTCTTCTCGGTGACGTGTGGGAACAAGTACAACAAGCAGAACGCAAAGTACTCGAGGGTATCACGGTCGAACATTTAGCGATGCATCAACGAGCTCTTGATGCTCAGCGAAATCCGATGTACCACATCTGAGACGAAGGATTTTCCCCTGAGGAGACAAGGAGAGAGCGATGAGCCAGGTCGAATCCAGCAGAATCCATAAGATTGCGACACATCCGATCCCGCCCACCATCCAAGAGGAAATCGAAACTTTTGAAGGTGAGGCGTTGCGAATCTTGGCTGGAGAGATCTCCACCGATCTGTTTAAACCCTTCCGCCTGCAGTACGGCATCTATGGTCAGCGTCAGCCCGGGGTGCAGATGGTACGGGTCAAGATTCCATTTGGCGGTATTACGGCGAATCAGCTTCGCCGCCTGGCTGAACTTGCCGATCACTACGCCACCGGCGTGGGGCATGTCACGACGAGGCAAGACATTCAGATGCATTTTGTGGAACTGAAACATGTGCCGACCATCATGCGGGGATTGGCGGAAGTCGGTTTGACCACCAGAGAAGCCTGTGCCAACACCGTGCGGAATGTGACGGCATGCCACTTGGCGGGAGTGTGCCAAGGCGAGGTGTTCGATGTGACCCCGTACGCGAAGACAGTAGCCTATCACCTTTTGCGCAATCCACTGAACCAAAGTATGCCTCGGAAGTTCAAGATCGCATTTTCTGGTTGCGCCCATGACTGTGCCCTGACGCCGATCCACGATATCGGCTTATTGGCAGTGAAACGAGCCGACGGGGCGATCGGCTTCCGCATGGTGGCAGGTGGAGGATTAGGTTCTGCGCCACGCGTCGCACAACTTCTCCGGGAATTCACTCCAATGGAGGAACTGATTCCCAGCATCGAAGCCGTCATCAAAGTATTTGATACCCTCGGGAATCGAAAAAACCGCAACAAAGCCCGTATGAAATTCGTGATCGATAAGCTGGGCTTTGAAGAATTCAAGCGCCGATGGGAAGCTGCTTATGTGGCGATGGGCCATGCCCTTCCCAAGAACGGGTCTTTGACACTCCTGCAGCACCAGGACCAACCGACACCACTGATCATGCCAACCCGAAATGGACTGGCAAATGGAAACGGAAACGGCTACAGCAATGGGGCGCATGCGATCGGCCACGAAACGCCGTTTGAGATGTGGCAACGAACCAATGTCGTGAGACAGAAGCAGGAAGGATATGTCACGGCCGCCATCAAGCTATTTATGGGGGACATAACGGTCGACCAGATGCTCTTCGTTGCCGATCTCGCCGAACGGTATTCAAACGGTAATCTCCGCACCACCATTAACCAGAATATGGTGATTCGGTGGATTCCCGCTGAGCTCGTTCCGAAGCTCTATGAAGATCTTGCCTCCCGCGGGTTGGCCGATCCTGGCGCGGAACTGGTCGAAGACATTATTGCCTGCCCTGGCACCGATACCTGCGGCCTAGGTATTACCTCATCAAAAGGCCTCGCGCGGGCTCTGGCTGAGGTATTTCCAGCCGGGCGGGTACCCGAAGATCTGAAGGGGGTCGATGTCAAAATCAGCGGTTGCCACAACTCCTGTGCGCAACATCACATCTCCACCATCGGGTTGCATGGGGTTGGAAAGCGCCTTGGCAATCACGTCGCGCCGCACTATGAGTTGCATCTCGGTGGGTCAGTGAACGGCACGGCAAAGATCGGCCAGATGACGGTGAAGCTGCCGGCAAAGGCGGTTCCGGCGGCAATCTCGCATTTGATCGACGTGTATCGCCGGGATCGCCAAGAGAGCGAGAATTTGCCGAAATTCATCGCACGTGTCGGAAAGAGCAAGCTGAAAGACGAATTGATCCCATACACGATCGTGCCTCCCTATGAAGAAGATGCAACGTTCTATTACGACTGGGAAGGCGAGGAAGAATTCGTTCTTGAAGATCTCGGTCCCGGCGAATGTGCCGGTGGCGCGCTGGCGATGATCGAAAACGGCATTCTCGAAGCCGATCAAGAGCTCTATCAGGCGAAGCTGCTGGTAGGGAAACATCAATATTCCGTATCAGTGAACAAATCCTATCGCGCGGTCTTGGCGGCAGCCAAGGCGCTCCTGGTGACCGAAGGACTTGAGCCATCGACCGACTCCGAGACGTTCAGCGAGTTCGACCGCCGGATTGCGCAAAAGGGTGTCGTGCCTTCAATCTATCAAGAATTGAACAAGAAGGTTGGCGATCTAGGGCCGAAGGAGACGTCAGCTGAGTCGGCTCGTGAGAAGATGACGTTCGCCAAAGGGTTCGTCGATGCCTGCCGCACGGCGACGGATCAGATGGGGAAGGATCTCAAATTATCAGCCACACAAGTTGAACAGGCTCCTCCGGCTCCAGTTGCAGTTGAAGCGAAACCGGTTGCTCCTGCTCCGACGGGTGCACCGGTCTACGATCTACGGGGCGTTGCATGTCCGATGAATTATGTGAAGACCAAGCTCAAACTTGAAATGATGGATGCCGGTGAGAAGTTGGAAGTGTGGCTCGATGCAGGCGAACCGATCAAGAACGTGCCCATGAGCCTCAAGAACGATGGGCACAAGGTATTGATCCAAGAGGCGCTGGAACCGGAAGCGTCTCATTATCGGATACTGGTCGAGAAGGTTGAATGAAGAAACGGATAGGTCTGTTTTTGGCCCTATCGCTGCTGTCTCAGGTTTGCAGCCCGGCACTGTCGCTGAGCTGCGGTCGTAGTTCTGATGTAGAAATTGACAGAATTGAACGGCACGCTTTTGGGTAGCTACACGCTTGTGCTCAGGCTATTGAAGGCTGATAGCGGTGTTCTATTCAGGGGTTGTGAAGTCGTAACGATTGATGGTGAATATAGCTTTTTCAGGTGGGTATTCTTAAGCCCACCTGACGCGTTGAGTTGGAAAAGCCACCAGGCTGCTCTTGAGAGATTAGTTACTGCAAGGGAGCAACACATCCCCGTGCGTTTCGGCGAGATGGGTGAAGGGCTAAGAAAGCGCGCTGAAGGTTCTGTCTGTGTTTGCGAAAGTCGTGGTCTTGCAATCTTGACCGAAGACAGCGGGGAAGACGCAATTTATTCGTTTTATAAATGGCCTTAGGAGGCCATACAAGAGCGATGTCGATTACCGAAGAACTTAAAGCCTGGAGTGCCTCGTTGGAGACGAAGCAGCCCCAGGAGGTGGTAGCAGCTGCCATCGAGCGATATCGGGGAAAGATTGTGTTGGCCTGCAGTTTCGGGGCGGAAGACGTTGTGCTTGTCGACATGGTGCATCAACTCGATCCATCACTGCCGTTGTTCTATCTGGACACCGAGTTCTTGTTTCCCGAGACCTATGCCACACGAGATCGCGTGATTGAACGATATAGCCTCAAGCCCGCTCAGGTCATCCAAGCGAAATCATTGCTGACACCGCAGAAACAGGCGGATGACTACGGCGATGCGTTGTGGACACGAGAACCGGACCGCTGCTGCCAGCTGCGGAAGGTCGAACCCCTGACTCGAATTCTGCAAGGGCACGAAGCGTGGATCACCGGAATTAGGCGCGACCAAGCACCATCCAGAGCCTGTGCTGGCTTAGTCGAGTGGGACGAAACATTCAAATTGGTCAAGGTCAACCCGCTGGCCCGATGGACGTGGGCTGAGGTGTGGACCTACATTAAAGTCCACGAAGTTCCGTACAATCCACTCCATGATCAGAATTATCCCAGTATCGGGTGCACGCACTGCACCGCTCCCGTGGCACCTGGCGACGATCCTCGAGCCGGGCGTTGGAAGAATTTTACCAAAACCGAGTGTGGACTCCATAAGGCGTAACATGCCAATTCACGATATTCTCGCCAAGATTGCCAAAGGCCCAAAGATCTCCAAGGATCTAACCTGGGAGGAGTGCAAACAGGCCATGAAGGCGTTGATCGAGGGTGAGGCGACACCTGCACAAGTCGGAGCTTTTCTCATTGCCATGCGGTTCAAGACCGAATCGGTGACTGAATTGGCTGCATTGACTGCTGCAGCGAGACAGTACGTGCTGCCTCTCGCTGTCTCGCGGGATCTCGCCCTGGTTGATGTGCCGAGCTACGCAGGGAAGCAGGATACGTTTCACGCGCTTATTGCCGCGTCTATTGTCGCCGTTGCGGCTGGAGCGGCCGTCGTGATGCATGGCTACGATGGCATTCCTGGTCGGCCCGGCAGTGCCGGTGTCTTGAAAGCATTGGGGATCTCGGTTGATGGCGATCCTAAGTCGGTGACCGAGGATTTGAACCGGAAGGGCTTCGCGTACTTGGATATCGGACTGTATCATCCACCGGTCTTCAGATTTTTGGAGATGCGTCAGGAGTTTGGTGTCAGAAACGTGTTCCATCCGATTGCCAGGCTACTCAACCCAGCTCGGGCCGCGGTACAACTCGTCGGGTTGTCGCACCCGCCGCATTTTGAAAAAACCGCCGAAGCCTTGAGCATGCTGGGGTGTCCGCGAGCGCTCGTGATTCGTGGTGTCGAAGGCGATCCTGAGTTATCTGCGTCGATGCTAACACGGGTGCTGGAGTTGCGCGGTGGGCGCATCACGCCGCTGGGCGTGGCGCCAAAGGACTTTGGGTTGGCGTTTGTCTCATCACGGGACATGGCGGGATTCCCACCGGACCAGCGTGAAAAAGAAGCCGATCTGCTCCGCCGCATTCTCCAGAACCGAGTGCCGGGAGGGCCGAGAGAGTGGGTACTTATGAATGCGGCAATGATACTGTATGCCGCAGGGAAAGGATCGTCGTTGTCGACCTGCTACCCGACTGTGCGCGCGGCACTTGAGAGTGGAGCGGCAGCCCGCAAGCTTGATGAGCTCGTGCGAGCTCCGGTCGCGGCATAGGGTCGGAAGGGCGAGAAGGATTACGAGATATGCAACACCTTCGGCAGCTTGAAGACCAAAGCGTCTATATCCTTCGAGAAGCCTATAAGCACTTCGATAATCTCGGCATGCTGTGGTCGATGGGCAAGGACTCAACCGTCTTGCTCTGGCTGGCCAGGAAAGCGTTCTTTGGGCATGTGCCGTTTCCACTGCTCCACGTCGATACCAGCTACAAGATTCCAGCAATGATCGAGTACCGGGATCGGCTTGCCCGCGAATGGCGATTGAATTTGGTCGTCGGCCAGAACAAGCAAGCGTTGGCGGCGGGCATGAATCACACGATGGGTCGAGTCGAATGTTGTACTGCGCTGAAAACGAATGGCCTCAAGCAATTGTTAGAGAGCAAGGGTTACACTGGCGTGATCCTCGGCGTCCGGGCCGACGAAGAGGGGACAAGGGCTAAGGAGCGCTATTTTTCTCCACGGGATAAACACGGCGACTGGGATTTTCGGGATCAACCGCCTGAGCTGTGGGATCAATACAAGACAACATTTCCACCCGGTACGCACATTCGTATTCACCCATTGCTAGATTGGACAGAAATCAATATTTGGGAATACATCAAACTCGAAAATATTCCCTTCATCGACTTGTATCTCGATAAAGGCGATGGTACCCGCTATCGCAGCCTCGGCTGTGCGCCCTGCACGACTCCGATCAAATCGACCGCCAAGAGTGTGGATGACATCATCGAAGAACTTCGCCATACCACCGTAGCCGAACGGTCAGGACGAGCGCAAGACGAAGGACGAGGAATGGAGTTATTGCGAAAAGATGGATATATGTAGACAGAATGCTGAAACGAGGATCCAGCTTCGTTCTCGGATCGAAACAATCCTCTACGTATCCGAGAGGGTACGCCTCCGGTTGTTTCTCACCTGTGGCCTCGCTGGTCTCCCCATTTGAGCATTCTGCAGGGTAAATGAAGATGACAATGACCGAAATCAAGCCGCCTGAGAATGTAAACATCGTGATCGTCGGCCATGTGGATCATGGCAAGTCCACGCTGCTGGGCCGGCTCTATGCCGACACCGGCTCATTGCCCGACGGCAAATTGGAAAAGGTCCAGGCGATCTGTAAACAGCAGGGGAAGGAATTCGAGTATGCGTTCCTCTTCGACGCCTTCTTGGAGGAGCAGGAGCAGGGAATTACGATCGATACGGCTCGCACCTTTTTCATGTGGAAGGGGCGCCAATACATCATCATCGATGCTCCAGGGCATAAGGAGTTCCTCAAGAATATGATTTCCGGTGCCGCACGTGCTGAGGCGGCGCTTCTGCTTATCGATGCTTTGGAAGGGGTCAAGGAACAGTCGAAGAAGCATGGGTATCTCTTGTCGTTGCTGGGCGTCCGGCAGTTTGCAGTGGTCGTGAACAAAATGGATCTGGTCGGCTACCGGCAGGATGTGTTCGACGGGATCGAGAAAGAGTATCGAGAGTTTCTAGGACATTTCAAAGCTGTGCCGTCTCAGTTTATTCCGGTCAGCGCCAAGCTGGGCGACAACATCGCGAATCGCAGTACAACGATGTCCTGGTACAGTGGTCCCACAGTCTTGGACACGCTCGGTGCGTTCAGCAAAGAAGCGGCTCGTTCGGAGCAACCACTGCGACTTTCCGTGCAGGACGTCTATAAGTTCGATGCACGCCGTATCATAACCGGTCGCATTACAGCCGGCCGGCTCAAGGTGGGCGATCACCTCGTCTTCTCGCCTTCGAACAAGCGTGCGAACATTCGGACGGTGGAAGCGTTCAATATTGAACCGCAGCCGACTGGGGGCCAGGCAGGCCAATCGATCGGTGTGACGCTCGATGAGCAGATCTTTGTGGAACGCGGTGAAATTGCCTCCCATCAAGAACATCTTCCATCTGTTTCCACCGCCTTTCGGGCCAACCTGTTTTGGCTTGGGAAGCGGCCGTTGGAAAAAGGGCGCAAATATCTCTTGCGCGTGGCGACGAAGGAAGTGGACTGCGAAGTAGCCTTAATCCATCGGATTATCGATACGATGGACCTGGCCCAGCAACAGGGCAGCAGTACCGTCAATAAGAATCAAGTAGCCGAATTGACCTTGCGCACGAAGGCTCCGGTCGCCTTTGATCTGTCGGCGTCGTTCGAGGCTACTGGGCGGTTCGTTCTGGTAGACGAATACGATATTGCGGGCGGCGGCATCATCACCGAATTGCTTCATGATGATCAGGAGTTTCTCCGTGAAGAAGCCAGACGGCGCGATTTCGCATGGGTGAAGGGCGAAGTAACGGTGGAGGACCGTGCGCAACAGTACGGCCATCGTGCAGCCGTTGTCCTGATTACCGGAGGGCGGCATACTGGAAAATCGTTCCTGGCGAGAAAGCTCGAAGGCCGTCTCGTAGCAGACGGGCGGCATGCCTACCTATTGGACGGAGAGAATCTCCGTCGTGGGCTCGATGCCGATCTGAGCGAAGAAGAGCGTGGACAGAGCACCGAAATGGCCAGGCGCTATGGCGAAGTAGCCCGCCTCCTTACCGACACCGGCCTCATCGTGGTGTCTACGACGAATCCCTTCGGGTTGGCCTATCGTGAGGCCTCACAGGCGATCAGGACCCTCGTCCATCCCGCACCGGTTATCGCTGTCCACATGAGCAAAACGGAAGAAGAACCACCACCGAACACCGATGTCGTTCTCTCGGGACCCGCAGATTTCGACGCCGCCACTGCGCGCATTCTCAACGAGTTGAAACGCCGGGGCGTCCTGGCCCAGGCCATTGGAGCGAAGCCGATCTTCCAGTATTCGATCTAGCTTGGATGCTGAGACAATTGCGGTGGCTTCAGCAGCCGAAAAGGTTTCCCGCATCCTGCTAAGTCAAATGGCGACGGGGCCATCTGGGGTTCTCAGGGCTGGCTCACGTTCGGGCTGCGCTCTCTGTGGCTATCCTGATAGACACAGAGAGGAGCCTAGTGATTCGCACTTGCTACCAGCAACTTTGTCAGGAGGAGAAGGCGAAGACGTCGGTCTGGATGGGACTGTTGAATAATTGGCAAAATGGCGGTCTTTTGAAATCCGCACCGTTTTAAGAACAATAGGTTACGATTTCAGTTTCCACAAAAAATCCAATTCTTCAACAGTCCCTGGATGGCCTGCACGCTGAAACTGTTGACCATTGTGAACGCGGTGGTAAAGAATGAGATGCCGTGGCGGGTGATCACGAGTCAGCCCGCTTGAGCTTCAAGACAGGCGCTGACTCCGACGGTTAGAATTTAAATACCAGCTTCCGCAGAATGATAATCGCTGTTGGAACTGCTACTCCATACCCTGCCCACTGCGCCTTCTCGTGCCAGGCCAAGTCCTCTTTCCGTTGCCGCTCAGCCTCGAGCTGTTCGTTGAGTGCCGTGTTTTGTTGTTGCAGCAATTCACTCTCTTGCTTTCGGTTCTCGTTCAGCCCCTCCAGCGTTTCCACATAGGCTTTCTGCTTCTCAAACATGTCCTTATACTCAGCCAACAGCTTTCCTGACTCGGTCAGGAGCTGCTTGTTCTGCTGGACCTCTGCTAATATTTTGACGAACTGATCACGAGGCACCGCGACGACTTTCTCGCCGGCTTCGGCGACGGCAGGGAGCAGGAGTAAGGTAAGCAGCAGGTAGATCATGGTATACGTTCCTCCACCTTTGACGTACCAATTCACATCACGTTTCTCAACATTCGGATCAATGCCGGCACGATGAACAGCGTGACAGGGTAAGATGCCGCGTGTAGTTCCAGGAAGTCGTAGAATTGGCATAGAGTCGTTCAACTCCACGACACTCGTTCGATGCTCGATCGCATCATCGCTCATCGACATTCCCTCACCTCTACCTCTACTCCCAACGTTTCCCGCGCTAGCTTCACCAGCCCCGCATCCGTCTTAGTTTGCTTGCGCACAGCCTGCTCAATCATCGGCGTCTGCGCCTTCATGGCCTCTAAGGCCTGCTCGTAGTTGGCCAACTGCTGGTGCCGCAGCCCAAGCTCGCGTGTCTGGGTCGACGCCAGCGCGTCCTTTTCCTTGATGACCTCTTGGAGCTGTTTGATCTGTCGATTGAGCTGGCTATTTTGCTGGCGGAGCTGGCCATTCTGTTCCTGGAGCTGGTCATTCTGGGCGTAGAGTTGGTTATTCTGTGTATTGAGTTGGTTATTCTGTGTGTGAAGCTGGCCATTCTGTTCCTGGAGCTGTTGGTTCTCCTGATCCAGCTTCGCGAACTTCTCTGCCGAGGCCGGATCGACTGCAGCTTCAACCGACTGCGGCTGGCTGAGGTTTGTCTCGTGCTGCGAGGACCATAGCACCGCCTGCCCGGCGAAGAAGAGTGCCACCACGGCAGCAAGGCTATAAGCCACGACATGGGATTTGAGATGATTCAGCATGGATCAACCTCTTGGCTGCAAATTCTCTCTAAAACCACCACGCAAAATCAAGGAGACACTGAGTAGTTTTATCCAGCACCGAAATCTCACGGCAACATGGTTTCGGAATTCCTTTACGTACGTAACTGCGATCCTCCTGGCACCCACGGCTATCGTGGCCTAGAGAGCGCAAAAATGCAAGCGCTTCTGCGTGAGAGCACGTACAGCAAAACGTGACCGGATACTTATGTCAACCTAATGGGCCAAACTGATCGTGGTGATGCTATAAGTGGTATCCTTGAGGACCTGAAGCGCCGCGGCATCATGGCTCTGAGTGTCGTGGGGAAGCCGGTTTTCCAGTACCCCATCCAACTTAAATCTATTAAATTGAACGATCAAACAGACCCCTTGACGGCGTTCTCTCTACAGCAATATTCTTCTCTGGC
>CAZJOQ010000084.1:13264-15076 GCA_964547625.1 uncultured Nitrospira sp. | reverse complement strand
CCTAGTTATTATGAATGCGCCCCACCCTGCCTGTTTTGAACGAGAGGTTCGGCACGGGCGGCAATTTCTCCGCTCTTGGTACATGGGCTTCTTCCAGATTCCATGGCTTCCGGAGACAGCCTTATCGGCTGGGCATAGTTATATCATCGGGCAGATCTTTGAGCGCATGGCGCCTGATCGCAATGAGATGCCGAGCGATGTTGTGGAGTCGTACCGGAAGCAGGCCTACGAGCCTGGCGCACTGACCGCCATGGTGAATTACTATCGAGCCGCGCTCCGAGGTGGAGGTGGCATGCGTCAGCGCAGGCTGGGGTATCCCAAGATCAATATTCCCTCGCTCGTGATCTGGGGACTTCAAGACCATGCGCTTGTGGCCCAGAACCTCGATGGGCTCTGTGAGTTTGTCAACAATCTGAAGGTCGTCAGGATGGCAGATGCCGGGCATTTCGTCCATGAAGATAAACCGGAACAGGTGACGCACGAACTACTGGCCTGGTTACACGAGAAACTCGGCTCCTGATCGATCATTTTGCAGCTTGTGCTGATGCTGGGAAGTGCTGAAGCTAAGTTACGGAAGAGGGAGCAGTGTTTACCCCTCAATCTGGCTACACAACTCAACTTGCTTTACTGGAGATCAATTTCCTGACGTTGTTCGACGATGGGGGCTGCTTCAGGTTTCGAGTGTCCCGTGTCCAGCAGGATGGCCACGAGCATGTCGCTCATGACGTTGACGCCGGAGCGAGCACGGGCGATGATCCAGTCCACGGTCATGATCAAGGGAATGGCCGCGAGGATGACCTGGTCCGGAAGACCGGCGGCGGAGAGGACGAGCGGCAGGACAATCATGCCTGCTTCGGGAATGCCGGCGACCCCGGCCCCGGCAATGATAGAGGCCAGGACGATCACGATCTGCTTCGACATCGGTAGGTCATAGCCAAGTGCGTGGGCCAGGAACAGCGCGGCCATCGCCTCGTACAGGGTGATGCCGTCGTTGTTTAGGTTCGTGCCCACACAGGCCGCGAGGCGCGCCGATTGCGCCGAGACCTGCATACGCTCGAGACAACGGAGCGTAACCGGCACGGTAGCCAAACTACTGTTGCACGACACGGCCGTCGTGATGGCATCGGCTCCCTGTCCGATATACACCGTCGGCGGTTTCTTTCCGACCACCCAGGCAACAAATGGATAGTAGAGCAACGCATGCACAGCCAGGCCGAGGAGCATGGCCGCGAGGAAGACCCACAGCACGGAGAACACTCCGATCCCTGATCTGCCAACGACACTTGCGACGACGCCGAACACGGCGAATGGCACGACCAGGATGACCCACCAGAGAATAGTTACCAGCCAGCTATAGACACGCTCAATAGTCCAAGCCACGCAATTGATGGCAACATACGTAGGACCACTCTTGCCCCGGGCCCATCGCAGCGCCAGCCCAAGTCCGAGAGCCAGAAGCACGACACCGATGATGTTATGGCCGGCGAATGGATCGGCGAGCGTACGCGGAATATAGGTCAGCAAGTCTTGGAGTGGATGGCCTGATGGCGTGACGCTCGGGGTGAGATTCGTTCCTGGTACGACATGCAGCAGGTCTTCCATGTGGCCCTGCCACTCTTTCCCCGGCTGCCAAACATTCATGATGGCGAGGCCGATCAGCATGGCCATGGAGACATTGATCAGACAAATCGCAAGCAGCTTCACTCCCTGATGCAACGGGATTGACGCTCGGAGCAGCGAATCGAGGATCGCCACGAAGATGAGCGGAACGGCGAGCGTCTTGAGCACCCAGACCACCCACTGGCCGAGCTG
>CAZJOQ010000084.1:0-13164 GCA_964547625.1 uncultured Nitrospira sp. | reverse complement strand
CTGGCCGAGCTGACCGAGCTGCTCGTTGCGTAGCCCTGCCAGATAGGGCTCTCGGCCAAATAGGGCACCGAGTGTCGCACCGAAAAGCACGGCGATAAGAACTTGCGCATACAATGGGAAGGAAGTCCGGCCTGACGAGTCGTGCATCGTGATATCAGGGTCTCGAAAGCTTACCCGGTTCCAGGCCAAGAAAGCATATTTCCTTCATTGGAAAGCAAGGCTGATCCCTGAGTCATCAGCTGCGACGCGTACCGACAACCGAATAGGAAACCGTTTGCCGCGTGAAAATAATCAGGTGGGAATATCCCTGGTCCCGTCGTACGAGGCACGAGATTGAAACGAGAACTTCACCATATCACCGTCTTTGACGGACGAATCCTCCGAGCCGATCCTCTTGTTGATCGTGATGAGCGTTTCCCGGCTTTTGATGTACCGGAGCAACCCCCCCAGCTGCGCCGGGTTCGCTTCGATCAGTTGCTTCACAGTGGCCTGACCTGTCACGGGGACTTCGATCTCGCTCTCATCGACAGCTGCACGTAACGTTTGTCCGAATATCTGCACCGATACCATTGAATCCTCAACAAGTCATTCACCGACGCTGATTTCGTGGTGAGAGCGGCACTATACACCATCGGCAAGACAGACTCAGCTCTTCTCACGTTCGGCTGCTTGATAAGCGTCTTGAAGGAGTTGCGCGACATGTTTGACTTGGACAGAGTCACCCAATCCATTCTTGAGCTGAATCATACAAGCCGGACAACTAGTGGCGACTACATGTGCGCCGGTTTGCTGAATCGCACGGGCTTTGCGATCGAAAATCTTCTGCGAAGTGGCGTAGTCTTTGACAACGTAGGTGCCTGCGCCTCCGGCGCAGCGGTCGGCATCCTGCATCTCGACAAAATTAACCCCAGGCATGGACGAGAGGACTTGTCGTGGCTCTTTGGTCACACCTGCCGCTCTGAGATGGCAGGACGAATGGTAGGTGACGCGCTTGGTCGTCCCATGGGCCTGGGCCATAGGAGGACGCTCAGCTGAGCGAGCGACGAATTCCGATATATGGACTACTTTCTCGGCCAATGCTTCGGCTTGCTGTCGTTCCTCTCCATCCTGAAACAGTGTCAGATAATCCTTTAACATCAATGTGCACGAGGCACAGCCGGTCACGATGGTTTCGTAGGGAGCCAACGATCGGAGATTAAACCGTGCTCCCTCACGTGCCAAGTCAACATGGCCATAGGTTTGAATCGGCGTTCCCGAACATCGTTAAGGAGGTAGGGCCGGCTCTACCCCATGTTTTTTTAATACCTCAATCACGGCATCCCCTACCCCATCATCAAAATAGTTAGCCGCACAGCCATGAAAATAGGCCACCGTCCTGGTTGGCAAGGCATCCGTTCCACAAGGAATCAAATGCGCATACCGTTCACGCAGATGTCGTTGGGCCAACTTCGGTAGCACGAGCTCATGCGGCAGACGCGCCGTTGGAGCCAGCGCCTTCATGAACGGAGCAGTGATTCGATCCAACAGCTTCCGTATCGATGGACGGTCCCAGATGTGTTGTGTGCGCCCAAGGAACCGTAAGAGTGCTTCAAAAACGGATCCCTGGGCCTGGCGTTTGAAGATCCAGCCCGCCAACCGGTTCGGATGCTCTGCCCGCTTCTGAAGAATCAGGTCGGACACGTCCACACCGGCCGGACAGATGGTGCGGCACGACTTGCAGTTCAGGCAGGATTCAACGACACGTTTGGAATTGAGATAGCTATAGTCTTCGGCTGTGACAATCTCGAACCACCCACGCGCGCTCATGTCTTCCGATTGAAAGACGTCGTACACGGGGCACACGGAGTTGCATTTCGCGCAAGTCGCGCAGGATTTGGAGAGACGCGTGTAGTCGATATGATCGGTGAAGGGAGCCTCGCTCAACTTGATCCCGGGATTGAGGACATTTCCTGGATCGAACGCCTTCTTGACCTGCACAAAGAGATCATATAGCTCCTCTCCGAACATGGTCTTGACGAACCCAGCCCGAACGCGACCATCGCCATGCTCTCCACAAATCGAGCCGCCAAACCGATTCAGCACAGTCGCATGGATCTCTTGGTAGGCCTGCACCATCTTCTCGAAATCGCCTGCATCATTAACGTCCAACAGTGGAACGATATGCGCATTCCCATTGCCGATATGGCCGAAGATCGCCACGGGCACCTGTTGTCCTTGAAAAAACTCCTCGACGTATCGGATGAGTTCGCTGATTCGTTCAGCCGATACGACGACATCATCAACGAAGTTGATCGGCTTCTTGTTGGCTCCAAATCGATAGAGAGTCGGATAGAGGGCTTTCCGGGCTTTCCAAAGTTGCTCCCGCTGTGCCGCATCAAATGCAACCGTGAGTTCCGACGCGAGTTTATACGATCGACAGATGGCTGCCATCGCGTCGGCCTTTTCACGGAGGTCGATCTCGAGCGAATCGGCATCTAACTCAACCAGCAATGTGGCCGCCGCATCATCCGGAATGCCATGTTTTCCTCGACCGATCAAATTAAGCGTGTTGGCATCCATGACCTCCAAGGCGCTTGGCTGGAGAGCCAGGAGCTGAGGGACGGCTTCACCGATCTCTTCGAGACTCTGGAAATGAATCAGCGCAGTCAGCATCGCCGCAGGCTTCGCCGCCAACATGATTTTGGCTTCGCTGACGATCCCCAGCGTTCCTTCGCTGCCCACAAACAGCTTGGGAAGATCGAAATGGCCTTGAGTCAAACCATCGGCCACCCCAAAGAGATTGTATCCACAGCTGTTCTTACTGACGGTCGGTTGTTTGGCGGCAATCAGGTCGGCATGAGCCTGGGTTAATACAAGCACGTCGCGCAATGCAGGCACGGACGTCAATAACCGTTCAAGCGTCGGATCATTCAGCGCATACGATCGAGCCTCGATCCAGGATGATGAGGTTAGGCACGTCCGAAGGCTTTGGATATTGTCCTTTACGGAGCCATATCGCAAGGTATGCGGGCCTGAGGAATTATTGGCGATCATGCCACCCAGCTTGCACATGTCCCCACTGGATGGGTCAGGGCCAAACAGGATCCCTTGCGAACTGAGCTGTTTGTTCAATTCCGCCAACACGATACCTGGCTGAACACGGGCCCAGCGCTCTTCCCGGTTCACTTCGAGGATTTGATTCATCCGTGACACATCGAGAATGATGCCGGACCCGATGGCAGAACCGGTCAGATTCGTCCCGGCAGCTCGAGGCGTCAGTGGAATGCCGCGTGACACAGCGTAGCTAACTGTCGCCGCGATATCATCTTCTGACTCGACCAGCACAACGGCTTGTGGAGGAACGCGGTAGATACTGGCATCCACCGCATAAGCTGTAAGCGCGGGGCCATCGTCCAAGACTTTCCCTTCTCCCAACAGAGCACGAAGATCCTTCGCAAGGACGCGGCTCTTTGTCGGTAGGATCAATGATGCAGAAGAAGGTGTCATAAGCCTTGGCCTATTCCTACCCGGGACAGTCTGTGGGTCATCACCGTCATTGTTCCTAGAGTTCGATTTCTTCTACAATACACAAGCCCATGAATCGGCCGACTTTATTTATCACGCGTCTGCTGCCTCAACCAGTGATGGACGCTATCCCTACACACTATCAGATGCTGGCTGAACCAGTCGATCGACCCGCGACCGCGGAGGAGCTACAGCAAGGTTTCTCCCAAGCCGATGCCGTGATCTGTACGCTGGCCGACCCTATCGACGCGTCACTACTGTCCCACACGACAGACCTGAAAATTATCGCCAACTATGCCGTCGGCCACAACAACATCGACCTGTCTGCCGCGGCTGAGCGTGGCATCATCGTAACCAATACACCAGACGTGTTGACCGATGCCACTGCCGATCTGACGTGGGCGCTGTTGTTGGCGGTCGCGCGGCGTGTTGCCGAAGGAGATGCCTGGATTCGAACCGGCAATTGGACGGGGTGGACGCCGATGCAGATGCTGGGTGCCGGCATTACAGGAAAAACACTCGGCATTATCGGTATGGGACGTATCGGTCAGGCAGTAGCGCACCGCGCCACCGGTTTCCGGATGTCGGTACATTATGCAGGCCGTCATGCTGTTTCAAGTCCTCCGGGTCTTTCCTGGAATTGGCAGTCGCTCGATGCCGTGCCCACACACTCTGACTTCCTTTCGCTTCATGTTCCGCTCACCGCCACCACTCATCACCTGATCGGTCAACGTGAACTCGCTCGGATGAAGCCGACAGCCTTTCTCATCAACACGTCACGGGGGCCGGTCATCAATGAGGCTGCCTTGCTGTCGGCGATGGAGGCACGAACCATTGCCGGCGCCGGACTCGATGTCTACGAGCACGAACCGACGATCGCCCCTGCTCTGTGTTCACTGCCGAATGTCGTCCTGCTTCCTCACCTCGGATCGGCCACGCTCGAGACGCGTGTTCGGATGGGACTGATCTGTCTCGACAATATTGCAGCCGCACTGGAAGGCCGATCGGCTACGAATCGGGTGAACTGAGGGATGAGAGAGGAATGGCGCAACACCCTACGCGGCATACCGAAAACCGGCGCCCCCCCCTCCTTGCTTCCCCTTCAAGGCCGCTAGACGCTGGGGGACGTCATGGAACGAAGGAATCGACTGAAAGGCATGTGCGGCCTTCTCCCACTGTTCCTCGGCTTCGTACAGTAAGCCCATCTCATACCGTATGGCTTGGCCCTTTGCACCCTCACATCGTGGATCAGCCAAGACCGTCTCTAGCCCGCGAATGGCGAGAGCGATCTGGCGCTCTTCCTTGAGACAGACCGCCGTCATCAGCCCCGAATCAAGATAGAATGAGTCGCTATTCATCGATAGTTGGAATTCTTCCCTCGCTTCTTCATAGAGCCCCATGTTCTTGTATGCCACGCCTAACGCGTAGTGTGCCTCATAGTCTGGCGGCGGCCCAGCGGGTTCCTTAGTCGCTACCGTGGGAACAACCGATGGCATCCTTGGAGCAGTCAGGTGGCTTGATGGCGAATCAACGGCCGGCTTGGTCGGATGTGGGGCTGGTGCTGGAATCGCTTTGGATTCCTGTCTCCTGTCTTTCGTCGCAGAAGGTGGCTCCCCAGTCGATGGCACACGAACTGGCTGACGTTGCTCCTGACGCGAGGCCCTTGGCAACGGGGGCGCTGCTTTGTCAACCGCCGATACCTGCGTAGTCGATGCAGGTGTGACCTGTGTCTCTTCCTTTTTATGAGCATCCTGCTCGTGGGCTTCACTCATTACTGGCGACCCGTGCTCATTGTCAAACGGATTCACGTCGTCAGGTTCCGCCCCAACAAGAGAACATCCTCGAATTTCTTGAGTCTGTGCCTCCAGACCGTTCGCCGGATCTTCCGCCCCGTCGGTCTCAGCCGATTCACCGCTCTGGCCTAAAGAAGGAGCACCGATCCGTGCCTCGTGTTCAGAAGAAACCTGTACGGATTCTCCCGGCTCTACCGAGGTGTCTCCTCTTATCCTCGCCGCCAACCGATTCACGAACGCATCATCGGTGGACAGCGACCTCACTTTTTCAAAGAGTTCTTCGTGGAGGCTTTCCATTCCCGGTTCAGGGTGTTCCAATAACAGTTCAACCGCCTTCGCATATTGAAGCGCTGCGCCTGAATGATCTCCTTTTTCTTCATAGAGTTCACCATTCAGTTCCAGTAAGGGGACCGAGTTCGGCTCAGCAGAGAGAAACTCCTGAATCAGTGATTCGGCCAACCCGAGCTCATGGGCCCGTAACGCGGCTCCTGCCAAGAAGCGATACTCGCCCAGTGCGACTTGCACATCCCCTCGTTGCAAGTGCAATCGAGCGAGGAGCTGACAGACTTGCGGATTGCCAGGTTCACGCGTAAGCATCTGGTTCAAAATCGCTTCTGCTCCAGCATATTGCTTCTCGTCGATACGCCGGATCGCTTCGGCCAGGAGGTCGAGCGGTTCAGACGACTTCTGCGTCGGTACAGAAGAACCTGACGTAACGGTATTGACCGTTGCGGTCCCACCTTTCTTAATGCTTTCGACAAACTGAGCCGCTTCACTATTCACCGGATCGATCCTCAGTACGGCAAGATACGCGTCCTTCGCCTCATCGTATCGACCTTGCGCCGATCGTTCGCGGCCCAGCTGTAGATAGACTTTGGTCGCTTCATCCTGCTGGTTTTCCTGGACACAGAGTTCGGCGACGCGCTGTTGTGCATTGAGATTCGACGGATCCTGAATGACGATCGTCTTGTAAATTTCGAGCGCGTCTTTACCTCGACGCTCCTTCAAATAGTACTTCCCGAGCGTGAGATAGTCTTGAACCGCGCTACTGATGAGTCCTCGCTCAACGTTGAGGTCGCCGAGGTGACGATAGACTTCGTAGCGCGCGGGATCACACTTGAGGACTTTTTTGAAGGCGGCGATCGCTTTGAGGGTAGCACCTTCCGCTCGGAATGCCGATGCGGCCTGAAGGAACGCCGTGGCGGCTTCCCCTGGGACGTTCCGCTTCAGGTGTAAATCTCCAATGGAATTGTGAATACTTCCGTCGCCTGGCATTTCCGTGGCCAGTTTCTTCCATTCGGCAATCGCCGCTTCAAACTGTCCACGGGAAGCCAGGAGTTGAGCTTGTTGAAGAACGCGACTGCGATCCGGCGGCACAACCATTTCCTCCATAAACGGAACAGCCAAACGCTAACAGTCTCAATAAGTTTTGTCTAGGGAATGGCAGAATCAAACAGGAGAACAGCCCGGCAGAAGAGGCCGTCCCTCTTGTTCGGAGGACCGGCTCTCCAGCCGAGTACGATGTGACGAGTCTACTTTAAGATGCAGCGATCACTGACTTGAGAACGTTGGCCGCTTGAGGCCCCTTGGCTCCTTGGACAATGTCAAACTCGACGTTTTCCCCTTCCTTGAGGGTCTTGAAACCGTCGCCCTGCAACGCGGAGTAATGGACAAAGACATCTTCTCCGCTATCCAACCGGATAAACCCAAATCCCTTTCGATCATTGAACCACTTGACCGTTCCTTTTGTCTTCACTGAACCCCTCCTTTTGTCAACAACTACGTGCAGTTATGTAACGCCAACGCGCAAGTTGCATGGCTTGGCAATCTGAAAGATAAAGCTAGACCGGACAAGAATTCGGTTGGTCGAATGGACGGGCACCTGAAGGAGTGATACATCGCTCACGGAACCCATCATTGCAGAGGAAAGTCGCGGAGCATGTAACATAGGGTTGATAGCCTGTCAAGCGAATCTTCATTGAGCAGAATTTCTCCTGTATTTACAAGGGAGAATGACTACCCTATAGTGTGTGGTACTTTCCTTCCCCGATCCAGAGACTTTGTGATCCTACGAACTCTTCTCGACCGCTACATTTTCACGGAACTTCTTTCTCCATTTGGGCTCAGTCTTGGCGCACTCTGTTTTGTGATGTTGACGAGAGAACTTCTGCGTCTTGTCGAGTTGCTCGTCTCCAAGGGGGTGGGGTTCTGGGCGGTCTTGAAAGTGATTGCCATGCTGCTCCCCTCCGGTCTGGTGCTCACGCTGCCCATCGCAGGCCTGATCGCGTCGATTACGGCATTCGGTCGATTGTCATTCGATAAAGAACTGGTCGCCATGCGTGCGGCCGGACTCAGCCTGCTGCGCCTCTCACAGCCAGTCCTCCTTTTTTCCATCTTTGTCTGTACGCTCACACTGGTGCTGTCTCACTGGGGGCAACCGTGGAGTTCGCTGAACCTGAAGAAAGTTGCCCTCAATCTGCTCAAAGACCAACTCGTCCTGGCCCTGGAGCAGGGTACCTTCAACGAGCCGATTCCGCATATGATGATCTATGTCCCTGAAAGCGAACCAGGGCATCCACCCGAAGGAATCTTCATCTCCGATGAACGCCTACCTAATGAGCCACGAGTCATCGTGGCGCAGCAATACCATGTATTCATGGATTCTGAGCATGAGCACGTTGCCCTACGGTTGATCAACGGAACGATTCATAGCCGACCTCGTCAAGACGACCAGTACCGACAAATCGCGTTCGCGAGTTACGACATCAAGATCAACCTGACTCTGAGCAGCTATTCTGCCACCGAAGAGCGTCCATCCTATGATCAAATCATGGCACGCCTGGCAGAAACAGACGGGAAAGATGCCGGCGCTCTTCGGCGCCTGATGGAATATTACAAAGATCTGGCATTCCCGACCGCTTCGCTCGTATTCTGCTTACTTGGAGTGCCGGTCGGCATCGTGTCGAAGCGATCGGGTCGTGTCGGGGGATTTGCCGTCGGCGTAGGTATCATCATTGCCTTCTATGTTCTCAACGTCGGTTGCGATTTCTTGGTGACAGCCTTACTCCTTCATCCATTCCTCGGTGCCTGGCTGCCCAATATCATTTTCGTGGTGATTACTGTAGGGATGTACGCACGGATGAGTAGGCAATAACGTCATGACGATCCTGTTTCGCTATATCCTACGCGAATTCTCGAAAATCTTCGGAATGTGCTTTGCAGGCTTGGTCACCATTTACCTGGTAATAGATTTTTTCGAGAAGGTCCGTCGCTTTCTTCGGTACGAATCCGGCATTCTTCCCATTCTGACGTACTTCGCTTTAAAAATTCCCTCCATTTCGTTTCAAGTCGCTCCATTTGCCATACTGGTGTCAACTCTTTTGACCCTTGGACTCCTTGCCCGCAGCAACGAAATCACGGCGATGCGCAGCTGTGGAATCAGTCTGCTGTGGATGTCATCGCCCTTTCTCCTCTTCGCCAGCGCCGTGTCACTGGTGCTCCTCACTTTCAGCTCGACCATCATTCCCCTGGCTTCTGAAAAAGCCGAAGAAGTCCGTGTGATCCAAATCGAACAGAAGCCCGCTCCGGTCACCATCCAGGCTGCCCAGCCTTGGGCTCGCGTCAGCGCCAATGCACTCATGAAAATCGGTGAAATCGACACCACCGGCATGACCGTACGAGGAGTCCGCATTTTTTATTTCCGCCCTCCTTTTCAACTCGAACGCATCACCGAGGCGGAGGAAGGTCGCTATACTCCGACTGGTTGGACTCTGTTGAATGGACATCATCGTCGATTTCTCGAAGGCGACACAGCCGAGCTTGTCCCGTTCACTGAACAGCTGATTAAGATCCCGCTGATTCCTGACGACTTCTCCAGTTCGCTCATCGGGAACTCAGACACGATGACGTTCCGGGAAATACGAAATTATCTTGGGCGTTTCGGACATGAAGGTTTTTCCTTTACTCGCTTATTGACGGACTACCATGGTCGGGTGGCATTTCCCCTGGTCACTGTCGTGATGGTGGTTGTGGGCATTGCTTTGAGTCTTCGACGGAGTGGAGTGCGCGGAGGCAGCATGTCGGTGGGAATTGGGCAAGCGTTCATCGTGGGGTTCTGCTACTGGACGACTCACTCCGTCGCCATCGCGCTGGGACGAGGGGGAGCCTTGGCACCAATGCTGGCTGGCTGGCTGGCAAACGCACTCTTCCTGAGCTTCGGACTTTATCTCTTGTTGAAAGTTCGCCATTGAACTATGGTTTCCTAGTTGACTGTATTCTGGTCTTCCGGTAAGAAAGGCGCGGGAGACGCCAATTGAAGGAGGAACAAGCATGGCCTCGCGCGTAGTGATCACCGGTCTCGGAGTGGTGTCTCCTATTGGGATCGGCGTCAGTGAATTTTGGAAATCGGCTCTTGCGGGTCGTTCGGGGATTACAGCGATCCCATCCCTTGGGTGGTTTCCTATGTCCGGGTATCGCTCACAGGTAGCTGGCCAGGTCCATAACTTCGCACCAGAGCAATATATGTCGGCCACACAAGCCAATCGCGTGGATCGCTATGCGCAGTTTTCCTTGGTCGCTTCTAAGGAGGCGCTGACTGATGCCAACCTGACCATGGCAAGGGAAGCTCCGCATCGCGTCGGAGTGATCGTTGGAGCAGGGATGGGTGGAATGGTGATGGGAGAGCGAGAAATCACTCAGCTCTTTGAGACCCAACGACCACATCGCGTACACCCTAATTTCATTCCTACGATCACACTGAACTCTGCTTCTGGGATTGTCGCCATGGCCCATGGCGCCAAGGGGCCGAATCTCACCATCTCGACAGCATGCTCCTCCAGTGCCCATGCCCTCGGCCAAGCCCTGCAATGCATTCGTACCGGTCAGGCCGATGTGGTTATCGCCGTCGGCGCTGATGCGAGTATTACGCCCTTGGTCTTCGCCGGATTCTGCTCCTTACGTGCGCTCTCGAGTGAATTCAACAATGCTCCGGAGCAAGCGTCACGTCCTTTTGACCGACGTCGCGACGGCTTCGTGATGGGAGAAGGAGCCGCCGCCTTGATCGTAGAATCATGGGCACATGCCAAAAAGCGGAAAGCCAGAGTCTATGCCGAGCTCGTCGGATACGCCGCAACCAGCGAAGCCTATCATATGGTCATTCCCCAAGAGGATGGCCAAGAAATCTGCACCACGATGAAAATCGGTCTGAAGTCAGCCGGCATCGGCCCGGACCAAGTGGACTATATTAACGCGCATGCTACCTCCACGACGATCGGTGATGCCGTCGAGACCAAGGCTATCAGGAGGCTCTTTAAGAATCGCGCGGATAAGATCGCCGTCAATGCCACAAAGTCACTTGTCGGCCACACCTTGGGCGCGGCGGGCGCGATCGGGGCAGTAGCAACGACCCTTTCTATTCATACTGGTCATATCCATCCTACCGCCAACTACGAGGAACCAGACCCGGACTGCCGCTTAGACGGGATCCGTCGAGCCGTCCAAGAGCGAAAGGTCCGCTACGCCCTCTTAAACGCATTTGGATTCGGTAGCAACAATGCCACGGTTGTCTTCAAGAAATTTGTCGCCTAGAAAATTGTCGCACGATATTGAGGCCAATTCACCCAGTTCAGCTGCGAAGAGCCTCATGCCACTCAAGGAGTACCCATAATGACTGAACGGATCAATCCGGAGATCACAGAAAAAATCGTCCATGCGCTGGCCAGCTATCTTAAACGAGATCCGACCTCAATTACTGAGGCACATCATCTCCGAGATGATCTTGGCCTCGATTCGGTGGCCGTCATTGAGCTCCTCTTCGAGATCGAAGAACGATTTAAACTTCAGATTCCAGACCAGGACCTTCCAGGACTGAGCACGGTAGGCTCAGTTGCAGCCTACGTACAGCGACGTCTCGCAGAACCTCAGGGAAGCTCAAAGTCTGAATCACCAAAATCCAAGACGCCATCTCCCAAGTTGGGATCCAAAAAGTCCGCTTCATCCAGGTCGACATCGGTAAAATCTTCTTCAACCAAATCGGCCTCAAGGAAACTGAAATCAGGCTCCGCCAAGAAACCAAAAACAATACCCAAGCCTGCAGCGAAGACAAAGAAAAAGGTTACAGGCCGATGATCAAACCTCAACTCCCCACCCCTATCACGCTGACTCAGATCCATCAGGTTGTCGGCGGTACAATCCATGGCAATGACCAGACACAAATCTTTAGTCTTACCAGCCTCGGTCAGGCTGACCCGCAGGCTCTCTCGTTTGTGACAAACGAGAAAATGGCAAAGGCTGCGACTACTCTTGCAGTCGCAGCGCTACTGGTACATCGGCATCAGCCGGATCTTGCAGTGCCGCAGATCGTCGTCGACAATCCAATGTTGGGCTTCGCCCAAGTGGCACAGAAATTTTTTGTTCGCGTTCCGACTCCCAGTGGTATTGCCGAACATGTGACACAAGGTTCCGACGTACAGGTTGGAGCCGATCCGTCTGTCTGGCCCTTTGTCACCATGGGCGACCGTGTGAAGATCGGCGATCGGGTTACTCTCTACCCAGGAGTCTTCATAGGGTCCGATGTGACGATCGGAAACGATTGTACGTTGCACCCCAATGTCGTGGTGCGAGAGGGCTGTTCACTTGGGGCTCGAGTGATCATCCACAGTGGAACTGTCATCGGAGCAGACGGATTTGGGTATGTGCAGCATCAAGGTCGTCATCACAAAATTCCTCAACTGGGCGGCGTGACCATCGAAGACGACGTGGAGCTGGGAGCCAACGTCACGATCGACCGGGCCACATTCGGACAAACTCTGGTCAAGCAGGGCACCAAGGTAGACAACCTCGTCCAAATCGCTCACAACGTGACCGTGGGAGAACACTGCATTCTCGTCGCACAAGTGGGCATAGCCGGCAGCACAACGATCGGCCGTCATGTGATGATTGGTGGCCAAGCTGGTCTTTCCGATCACCTGACCATCGGCGATCAAGTACTGATTGCGGCGAAATCTGGAGTCAATCGGAGCGTTGAATCGAATCAGATCGTCGGAGGCATTCCTGCGATGCCGCGTGAAAAAGCGCTCAGAGTCCAAGGAGCCATTTTCCAGCTGCCTGAGTTGAAACAACTCGTGAGGGATTTGGAAGCGCGCGTGACGACACTCGAAATAGGTCTAAAAAAAGTTCCTGCACGCGGCTCTCGAGCGCAGAAATCTCGTCCTAAAAAAAGATAAGACCTCAGACCTTTACTTTTTCTATTGTGATCACCCTCCGCCACAAGAACAACCTTGCCCAATAATAGCCGGCCCAAGGCAAAAAAATCGCAGGAACGATGTACACGTGTCCGTAGGCGAACGCGGCAATAGCGCTTCCCACAAGGAGCGTGATGCCTCCGACATACACGAACGGAACCAACTGCCGACCGGGATGGTCAAAATCCATTGGTTCCGATCTCTTCTTGAGCTTTCCCTTCTTTCTATCCAATGTTTGTCGCATCCGCGCCGCCAGAACCTCTGGGAATTCACGCAATAGATAGCGCTGGTATAGGGTATGCCCCGCCCCCAATCCAATACCTGACAGAAACAAACCGGAACTCTGATAAAAGGTATCCCACGTATAGGTGTCGGTCGCAAACCACTGATAAACTAGCCCGCCGACCCCGCCGACTAGACAAATGAGGCCGAGAAAACCAGACGGCATGAGTATGTGTATCTTCACATACTCCTGAGCCTGTTGCGTAGTTTGTTGTGAGTGATGAACGTTAATAAGTTTCGGCACGATGCTCCCTTCTTAATATCTGAAAACTGTACCTGACTAGTAGCGCATTATAGCGACCTCATTCGCTCCAGCAAAGTGGAGAACCATGGGTCCTGAGAAT
>CAZJOQ010000083.1:0-15314 GCA_964547625.1 uncultured Nitrospira sp. | reverse complement strand
GCCAGTGAGGGTATCGCGTAGCAGCCCCACGTTTCTACAGCCGTTTATAGGATTAGTAAACGTTTCCACGGGGCTGGTAGAACCGGTCGATGCTAAAGGAACCAATCTCCGTTTTGAAGATGCCGGAACCTTCGGCGCAAAACTCACGGCCTGGCATTTGCCCAGGAAATACAACTGGCAGCCGCAAATCGGATTAGAGATCGATTGGACTAGGTTTACCGCTGACGTGCCGGAAGGCCAGGTCATCCCGGGATTTGGGACCTTTCTAACCAGTGGTACGCCGCTTGGACTCATAGGGCCAATCTCTCGTCGTGAATTTGCGGTAGACAATTTAGCCTTCAATCTACTGTTCCGGTATCCGATCTGGGCTACAGCAGACATGCCGCAGGGGCGATGGTATCCCTATGTGGGCATCGGAGGAGGTGCCCAACGGGCTCGCTTATCTCTACAGGGCTACGAAGAAACCAGCTATTCCCCTTCCGTTCAGGCATTGACAGGCATCAAGTTCTTCGTGATTAAGTATCTGGCTCTCTTTGGCGAAGCGAAGTGGATGCAGGGCTGGCACACATTTAAGTATGAAACGGACTCCTATTGGGAACGCTACAGCATTTCTACAATCCATCTGGTTGGTGGAGTAGCGCTGCACTTCTGATACAGGGGAAGAAAGAACTCAGCCTCGAGCTTGTTCTTCCTGTTCCTGGAGGGTTTTGCACTCGATGCAGAGGGTAGTTACGGGGCGGGCTTTGAGCCGCTTGTAAGGAATGTCTCCACCACACCGTTCGCATATTCCGTATGTGGCCGTATCCATCCGCTCAAGCGCTTCGTCAATCTTCTTGAGCAACTTCCGTTCGCGGTCGCGAATGCGCATCGAAAAGTTCTGATCGGCTTCGACGGACGCTTGGTCGCTGACGTCGGGAAATACCTCAATGTCACCGCGATGTGTCAAGATTTCCCCTGTCTCATTGAGAATTGCTTTCCGCTGGCGTTCAAGGTCACGGCGAATATCCGGATACTTTCCATTCTTAGGATTTCTCCTTCGAGAAGCCGCTGTAGGTTTGGCAGGTACTGAGCTAGGAGGTTTCGTCGAAGGAGTTCGTTTTTGAGGGGGACGTGTTTTCATAACCCTAGATGTACGCCCAAGGGAATGAGGCGACTATACCAACCTCGTTGAGGGGGGTCAATGAGCGTTGGATTCCCAGGAGGCTACAAATCCCGGCGACCCTCGATCGATTTCAACAACGTTACTTCGTCTGCATACTCAATGTCCATGCCCACTGGAATGCCATAGGCGATGCGCGAAACACGGACGCCGAAGGGCTTGAGCAATCGTGTGAGGTAAATTGCGGTAGCTTCTCCTTCTATGGTGGGGTTCGTTGCAAGAATCACTTCTTCAACTCCACCGAGTTTCACGCGGTCGATCAGCTCATCCGCCTTGATGTCTCCGGGACCGACGCCGTCGAGCGGGGACAGCGCTCCCAACAGGACGTGATAGAGGCCATGGTAGGCACCTGCCCGTTCAACGGCATACAGGGTACTTGGTTCTTCCACGACGAGAATCTTCGTCTGATCGCGTTTGGGGTCCAGGCAAAACTCGCATAAGTCCCCTTCGGCGATATTCCGACATTGTCGGCAAAATGCCAATCCGTCCTTTACGGCACGGATGGCATCCGATAATCGCAAGGCGTCATCCCTCTCAGCTTTCATAAGGTGAAAGGCCAACCGCTGTGCACTTTTGTGACCGATTCCGGGGAGACGGACCAATTCCTTGATCAGTCTTGCCAACAAGCCTTGTTGATCGACCGCCATTACTAGAACAAGCCCGGGATTTTCATCCCGCCAGTCAGCGCTTTCATCTCACCTTCCATCAATTCCTTGGCTTTACGGAGTGCTTCGTTCGTTGCGGCCACCACCAGATCTTGGAGCATATCGACATCACCGCTCTTCACAACTTCAGGATCGATCGCCACACCGACAATCTGCATTGCTCCGTTCGCGGTGACCGTGACGATCCCGCCGCCTGCTGTGCCGGTGGCAGTTTTCGATGCCGCTTGTTCTTGAATCTTGGCCATCTGCTCCTGCATGGCTTGGGCTTGCTTGAGGATGTTGTTCATGTTACCGAAAGGATTTTTCATTCGCTTGCCTCCTGTTGGGCTATGGTACGAACCTCGGCCAACTCGACGCCGAAGATCTCGAGTGCCTGCTTCACTGTTGGATTCGATTTTGCACGTTCGAACAAGACCATTCGCTGCTCTTGTTCCTTGGCGGCTCGAATTTGGGCCATGGTCGGCCCTGGGGGATGAGCCTCGTTCAACTCGATGATGCGAACACGGACTGGATGCCCCATTTGCTGTTCACATAGCCGTGCGAGTACCAGAAGACTTTCTTCCTTCTCCAATCTGGCTCTGGCCAGGGTCGCCTGCTTGGGAAAGCCGATTGTGACGAAGCCTCCATCCATTCCAACAAACCGACCAGCCTCAAGGAATGGTGCCATGTTTGGAAATGAAGCATTAATCTCCTCTTGGACCGATTCCCAATGCAAGGTCGGGTGTGGGTCAACAGGGGGAGTTGGCATCGTCGCTGAGGTCGCTGTCGTCGCATCGGTTTCAGGTGTAGGGACGGGGTCTGAAAAAGCTGGCCTGGAAGTGGAATTAGGTTGAGAGGCTGGCTTTGTAGTGACAGGTACATCCTGCCGGGTACGGGGAGCCACAGCTGGTGGAATTGTCTTACGCGTTTCTGAGTCAATGACATTCTTTTGGTTTGAAGGAGGCGGTGCGGCTTGTACAGGCTGGGCTGTGTGAACGTCTCGTTGGCGTAATAATCGTGTGGCTCGGATGGCTGCGGTTTCTACCACAAAACGAGGGTGGGAGCTGAAGCGGAGTGAATCTTCTGCCTGAATGAAGATTGTTAATAGGTCCTGTATTTGTTCAGGGGGCAACGTTTTGGCTTCTCTTGAAAGCTGGTTCAGGTCCTCTTCCGCAGTTTCAATCAGACTGCGCAACTCGGTTGTGCCAGAGACGACTGCTGCTACAAGCAAATTGCGAAGGCGTTCGACCACTTCCGCGCAAAATGCCCGCAAATCATGTCCTTGGTCAAGCAAATGGGCCAGGCTGGCCAGCGCGGCTGGGGTATCTTGGGTCAAAACAGCTCTGATGAGGTCCTGCACCAGTTCTTGAGGTACGGCTCCCAAGAGTACTTCCAAGTCCGTGTGGCGGATGGCCTTACCGCCATAGGCAATTGCCTGGTCAAGCAAGCTCAGGGCATCACGCATGCTTCCTTCGCTGGCCCGAGCCAGCGCGACGAAGCTTCGGTCCTCGAGTGTCAAGTGGTCTTGAGCAGCCACATACCGAAGCCGATCGATGATTTCGTTCCTGGCGATGCGCCGAAAATTATAATGCTGGCATCGCGAAAGAATCGTCGTGGGGATCTTGTGAATTTCCGTGGTCGCAAAAACGAATACAACATGCGCCGGTGGTTCTTCAAGCGTCTTTAAGAGGGCATTAAACGCCGAGTTGGAGAGCATGTGAACTTCGTCGATGATATAGACACGAAACTGACCACGAAACGGTGTGAACTTGACGTTCTCGCGAATCTCCCGGACATCGTCCACGCTGGTATTGGATGCGCCGTCAATCTCGATGACGTCGACCGAGCTTCCTTGAGCGATCTCGCGGCAATTCTCGCACCTGTCGCAAGGGCGATTCGTTGGTCCTCGTTCACAGTTGAGTGCCTTCGCGAGGATTCGCGCGACGGTCGTCTTCCCCACGCCTCGTGTGCCTGAAAATAGATAGGCATGCGCGATTCGCTTCATCGAGACCGCGTTCATCAGTGTTTGGATGACATGCGGCTGACCGATCACATCATCAAATGTGCCGGGGCGATATTTCCGAGCAGAGACTTGGTAATCCATGGGGCGTCGTTCGTTCCTTGTAAATCATATCGCGTTTTTGCTGTGCACGCTTCACGAGATACGTCATTGGGGAGTGGGGCCAGGTGATCCTGCGGCACACAGAACTGACTGTTTACCGTTGCTTCCTTCCGGACCTGGCGGGGTTCACAGGGTTCTATTGCACAGGGCCCAGCCCCTATTCTCAAACGAGGCTCTCCAGTTCAGTCCACACTCAAGGTCCCTGTTCGCTCGCACGAATACGATACGGAAAAAAGATGCGGGCGGTACATGCCAAGTGTAGTATGGCGGAGAGGGTGGGATTCGAACCCACGGTCCCGTTGCCGAGACGCATGCTTTCCAAGCATGTCGATTCGTCCACTCTCGCACCTCTCCGCGTCGAGAAGTACAAAGGCAAACATCTTAGCATGCGAGTGCATGACCAGCAAGGCGAACAGCTCATGCAGTTCTGTTGGTCATGGGCTCATCCTTCGAGGTGTGATATTGAGGAACAGTGGGATAAAGTTCCCTCGGTCGTATGGGTTGACACTTACATGGGTCCAACGGTACAAAGCTATACGGTATTGCCTATTTTTGCTGTCTCACTAAGGGAGTAGCTCCGCGGACGTTCTCCACCGTTGCGAGAGTGGCGGAACTGGCAGACGCGCGAGACTTAGGATCTCGTGGGTGACCGTGGGGGTTCAAGTCCCCCCTCTCGCACCATCACTTCAATCCCTGTGACGAGGAGCCCGAATCTTGACGATGAAAATGGAAGTAACGGAGCTGGGACCGATGAAACGCGCCTTGAAAATCGAGGTGCCAGCCGACGAGGTGGCCCAACAATTTTCACGTGCATATCTAGAGCTCAACCGCCAGGTACAGATTCCAGGATTTCGACCAGGGAAAGCTCCCATGGCGATTCTAGAAAAGCGTTATGCCAAAACGGTGGAAGAAGATGTGATTCGAAAATTGATCCCTGATTTCTATGATCGAGCCATCAAGGAAGCAGGAATCAGCCCCGTGGTAGTGGATATCCCACCCTTGGATCGAGTCAAAATCAAAAAAGATTCTCCGTTCACCTTTACCGCGACCGTCGAGATAAAGCCCACAATCGAGCTTCGCAGCTATAAAGCGCCAAATCCTATTTCTCTTTCAGCCGACAAGCGAACCGTTACTCTTGAACAGGTAGATCGTGCCTTGGATGTATTACGCGAGCAACAAGCTCAATTGGATGCTGCCCCAGGGGGTACAGCGTTAGCTGAAGGAGACTATGCCATCGTCGACCTTGAAGGGTTTTTAGATGGCACCCCTCTGGAAGGGACAAAGAAAGAAGGTCAGCTCCATAGGGTAGGATCAAAGACAGCCTTGCTAGGGATCGATATTGATGGGCACCTTATCGGAAGACTGCAAGGGGATGTCATAGAGATTCCTCAGGCCTATCCTGTGAGCCATCCCGACCAGCGAGTTGCGGGAAAAGTCGTCAAGTTCCGCTTAGATATCAAGGGTATCAAGCAGAGGAAGCTTCCTGCGCCTGACGACGAGTTTGCCAAGGACTGTGGACCATACGCATCACTCCAAGAACTACGAGACAAGCTTCGCGGTGAAATGGAGAAGGCTCTCAAGAAAGATATTGAAGAGTCTTACAAGGATACACTTCTCAAACACCTGCTCGAAACCCATCATTTTGACCTACCCGACTCACTCGTCGAGCGAGAGCTTAGTACGATTGTTCGTCAAAAACTCCAAGCACGGCATCGGAGTAACGTTACCGGTTCTCTCCCAGCAGTTGATGGCGAAGAACAGATGATGATTCGCGAGGAACATCGTGATGAGGCGCATCGTCGAGTCAAGGCAGGATTGGTACTCGAAGCCATCGCCGAGGAGGAAGGCTTGTCAGTCAGCCAGGAAGATCTGAACAACGAAGTGACTCGATTAGCCACGGAACTGAGGGTTCCGACGGCTGATCTCGTAAAGATGATCCAGGCAGGTGGCCAGGATGCCATCGATGAATTACGCGCACGGATCTTGGCTGACAAAGCTCTGGATGTTGTCTACCGCCAAGCGGTCATTCAAGGATAAATTCGGCCGTTTGTTGCGCACCTAGCCTCAGGTGGAAGGGGCTTATACAAGAAAGGAACTGAGGAATATGTTGGTCCCGATCGTCGTTGAACAAACCAATCGAGGCGAACGTGCCTATGATATCTACTCACGCCTCCTCAAGGATCGCATCATTTTCCTGGGTGCCCCGATCGACGATGTATTTGCCAACTTGGTGATCGCGCAACTACTTTTTCTGGAAGCGGAAGATCCGGAGAAAGATATCAATCTCTATGTCAATTCTCCCGGGGGGAGTGTGACAGCCGGATTAGGTATCTATGACACGATGCAGTATGTGAAACCCCCGATCAACACCATTTGCCTCGGTCAGGCCGCGAGTATGGGTGCGCTCCTCCTAACCGCAGGAACAAAAGGGAAGCGGTTTGCGTTGCCTAATGCCCGAGTGATGATCCATCAGCCCTTAGGTGGATTCCAGGGGCAAGCAACGGAGATCGACATCCATGCTCGAGAAATACTAAAGATTCGTGAACGTCTCAATGAGCTTATGGCCAAGCATACGGGACAACCTATTGAAAAGATTGCTCATGATACTGAACGAGACTACTTCATGTCCGGTGAGGAAGCAAAACGATACGGGATAATCGACGAGGTCATCACACGACCTTCGAAATTTATGAAAGCAGTGGAATCACACGACGGAGCAAAGGACGGGGCCAAAGGCAAGTAACACGGGAGGATCCATGGCCAAACAGGAAAAGATGGACCGGCACCTGCGATGTTCTTTCTGTGGCAAAAGCCGTGATGAAGTACGGAAATTGATTGCTGGACCGACGGTCTATATCTGTGATGAATGTGTCAATCTCTGCAATGACATCATTGCCGAGGACTGGGAAGAAGCCAAAGAAGAGATTTCGTCGAAGCTCAAGAAGCCAGCAGAAATTAAACATCACCTCGATCAGTATGTCATCGGACAGGAGCGTGCGAAGCGCATCTTGTCCGTGGCCGTTCATAATCACTACAAGCGCATCTCTTCAAAGGAAAAAGAGGTTGATGATATCGAACTCCAGAAGGGCAACATCCTTATGGTGGGTCCTACTGGTACAGGGAAAACTCTCCTGGCCCAAACTCTGGCCAAGTACTTGGACGTCCCGTTCACCCTGGCCGATGCGACGACGCTTACTGAGGCCGGTTATGTGGGCGAAGATGTCGAGAATATCATTCTGAAGCTCCTGCAAGCTTCGGACTATGATGTTGAACGGGCCGAGCGTGGGATCGTATACATCGATGAAATCGATAAAATCAGCCGGAAGAGTGACAGCCCATCGATAACTCGGGATGTGTCCGGTGAAGGTGTGCAGCAAGCCCTCTTGAAGTTGATTGAGGGCACAATTGCAAATGTCCCTCCGCAAGGAGGGAGAAAGCATCCGCATCAAGAGTTCATTCAAGTGAACACGAGCAACATCCTGTTTATCTGTGGCGGGGCGTTTGTTGGTCTGGAGCAAATCATCGAGCAGCGTCTGAATCAAAAGTCGATGGGATTTGGAGCAGAAATTCGTGGCAAGAGCGACATTCGCTTGGGCGATCTGCTCGCCAAGGTGCAACCTGAAGATTTCTTGAAGTTCGGTCTGATTCCTGAATTTGTCGGACGGTTGCCCGTTGTGGCTACATTAGAAGAGCTCGACGATCGCGCTCTTATCCGTATCCTGACCGAACCCCGCAATGCCCTGACGAAGCAGTACGAAAAGTTGTTGTCGTTTGAAAAGGTCAAGCTACGGTTCACGGAAGGCGCGCTGGGGGCTGTTGCACGAAAAGCGTATTCCCAGAAGACTGGAGCCCGGGGGCTTCGTGCAATCTTGGAAGAGGTGATGCTCGACGTAATGTATGATGCCCCTTCTCAGAAACAGATCATCGAGGTAGTGATTACAGAGGATGCTATCCAGGGGAAAAATCCTCCGATTCGGATCTTTGAACAAGACAAAGACGCTAAGACAGCGTAAAAATTAGTGAAAACAAAGAGTTTCGTTGCCTCGGCCAGACTTTTCTGATCGGTCGGGTCGGCCTATATTCCTGTACCTCCGCCGTATCGCTTCGCTCGCCATAGTACCTTCATCCGTATCTCGACAAGCTGAATTGCTGCGCTATACTTTCCACGTGTGCAGTCGCTGGATGGAGGGTTTGTGAAGTATCCCGTTTCTTTAAGTCTCCGCCATAAAGGCAAGATCCTAGAGCTTGATGCAGCCCGTGAAATGGTTGTCTTGTCGGGGGGTAATGGGGAGGCAATCGGCGGATTATCGTGGGACTTCGTCATCGACCAGATTCTTGCTTACCACAAGGTATCTGTTCAAAAAGAGATTCGCTCCGAGCCACGCATCTCCCTGGCATTTCGGGTGCGATACAACACCCCTGAAGGGATGCGATTTGAAAGTCGCGCAGGAGGTATCGGGGGAGGCGGGTTATTTATTGAAAGCCAATCTCCTCTTCCTGTAGGGACCAAGGTAGCCATGGAATTCTCTCTTCCGGAAAAGTCCGAAGAATGGCTTCCAGTTAAAGGGAGTGTAGCGTGGGTTTGCCCAAAGGCCGATCAATATACGTTCAGCCCTGGAATGGGAATCCGATTCACAGAAATTTCCGAAGAGATTCGGGATCGAATTCATGAGTTAGTAAATATAACCCAGAACACGAGCCAAGCGGCCTAGCTTCACCCCTCATGTAGCTTATTTGGAAGAGCATCGCGTTTATGAAACTCCCTGTTGTTTCCACTGCAGGTCATCAAGGTAAGTCTCTCGTCATTGATTTGGACCAAGAAACGATCAACATCCACGATGCCTCAGGTCACTTGTTGGGTGCTATGTCATGGGGTGCGGTCATCGAGCGTGTGCTTATCAGCGGTGAAGATGCTCGATTTGCCCATTGCCGTACCCAACCGCGTGCGTCCCTTGCCCTGAAGGTCCGTTACACGACACCAGAAGGAAAGCAGTTCGATAGTCTTACGGGAGGCATCGGTGGAGGTGGGCTCTTTATCGAAAGCGGTGCTCCCTTGAAACCAGGCACTGAGTTGACGGTTGAGTTCGCCATTCCAGATAAGCCCTTGGAAAAACTCAAAGCTAAAGCAAAGGTTGCGTGGGTCCGTAGCAAACCCGAGCGATACCTCCTATTTCCTGGAATGGGTGTTCAATTCATTGAGTTGGATAAGAAGATCCAGGAAGAACTGGTCGGGCTGGTCGAGGCTCTGAATCGAAACCGAAACCCATCCTGAAGCCATTTAGTTCCTGTCTTCTTCTCAATCACCATCGATTCTATCATTACCTTCAAGAGGGGCGCTGAATCGTGCAGCCATCTAGAATCTACTCAGGGCTTGCGCAGCGGCTCGCTGTACTGACATATCGGCATCCTGCAGAAGCATTGTCAATTTGAAACGTGTTTCAGAGTCCAATCCGGATAACCAGCCCAAGCTCCGAGCGGCAGCTTCACGCACGGCTGGTTCCGAATCATCTAGCTTTGCCAGTAGAAATGGCTTCGATTTCAAATCTCCAATCTTTCCCAAAGCCTCCGCTGCATTGCGTCGAACGAACGTCTCGCGGTCATCTAGCAACGTGATCAGGAGGTCAACCGCCGTTTGTCGATCTGGTGAAGGGCTATCCTGGTAGCAACCGACAGTCAGAGAGAAGCAAATGACCAATGGAGATGTGCAGAGGAAGCAGTTGGTTCGGCAAGCATGTGATAACAGTATGGAGAACTGCGAAAAGAGAATCACGAGGATTTTAGGGATTCGTCCTGTACAGGCGGTGGTTCCTTCGCCGCTTCAATAGAGTGCTGGATTTCTTTTTGGGCCGCATCTATTTCGGCCTGAATGGTCTGCACCTGAGGGTCCACGCTATTTCGGACATCGGTCACCGCCTGTCGAAACGTTCGTACGGCTTCCCCAAGGCCTTCCCCTAGATGTTGCAGATCGTCGGGCGACATTCCCGCAGCAGCTGCAGGTGCCTTCGCTTTGAGCGCAGCTTGTTGTGCCTGCACACGGGCGACAGCATCTTTATTGACGATCGCTGAGGGACGTTTCGCAGTGGCTTTCGCACGGGACGTGGCTGGCAATGGAGGGTACGAGGGACGAGTTGCCGGAGGAGGAGATGTGGCCCGCTCTTCCATCGAAATGACAGGATTTGCGGAAGAAGTAGGAGCTGGATTTGGAGAAGTGGTCGAGGCTTGTGGAGTGTGGGGGGCGGTATTGTAAAGCAACGAAGCAGTGGTGCCAGGCGTCAGCTCAGGCCCTGGAACATAGGGGACATTTGCTTTAGACAGAGTGGAGGATGATTGAGCAGCGGAGGGTACCTCAGTTGTTACCATAGGAGGAGCTTCAACTGATCGTGGTTGTTCAGTTTCCTGTTGGGCCTGACTTGGTGTGGACTGGGGGGAGTCGTTGACCTCTTTCCGAAACCCTTTCAAGGCCTTACCGACGCCTTCCCCGATCTGCGGCAGCCGGCCGGCGCCAAAAATGATCAGGATAATGATGAGAATGATAATGAGCTCAGAGAAGCCCATGGTTCCGAACATCTGTGGCCTCGTGCGGAGAACCAGTAAACAAGAAGGATTGGAATTTAATCTAGCTGCTATAAAGAGACAGTGTCAAGGAAGCGGAGCGCGCAGATGTCCGGATACTAGAGAAGAGGCACGATCTCGGTCTGAAGTGGTAAGCCATACACCACGGCCTCTCGATCCGAGACATACACATCGAGCTCGCTCCTGATTCCGAATTCTCCCGGAAGGTAGATGCCAGGCTCTATTGAAAAACAGGTGCGCGGCATGAGTCGGCGATTGTCTTGCGTTTCTAGGTTGTCGATATTGGCTCCATTGCCGTGGACGTCCTCACCGATAGAGTGGCCTGTTCGATGGATGAAGAAGTCACCGTAGCCGGTCTCACAAATGGTGTTTCGGCAGATATCATCGACTTCCCATCCGCAGGGAAATTGCCCTCCCAGTACCTTCTCTTGGACAAATGAGAGAGCTGCATCGCGCCCGCGGCGCACAGAATCAAAAATCATACGGTGCCTAGACGGCACGTGCTTCCCGCTGTAGCCTGTCCAAGTGATGTCGCCGTAAACGGACCTCGGGAGGGTCTGCTTCGCCCATAGATCGATCAGAACCAAGTTGTCACGAGTGATATAGGAGGATCCGGACTTGCTAGGGCTGTAATGGGGATCGGCGCTGTGAGCGCCCACAGCGGCGATCGGGTGGCTGGATGTCGTCAAGCCTGCGTCGCGGATGCGCGAGAGGATGAATTGTTGCAGGTCGTACTCTGTCAGCGGACGTTCGTGAGTAAGACAAGAGGCTACATGAGAAAAGGCGTCATCGACAATGCTTCTGAGCGTGACGACAGCGTATTGATGGGATTCCAGTTGTTGATCCGTCCAAACTGCCTCAAATCGTTGCACGAGATCGGCTGAGGTGACCACTTCGAGTCCAAAGCTGCGAATCAACTCCACGGTACCGGCGTCGACCCGTGACAGATATGGGACTGCGTTGAACGGTGAATACTGCATGGCAATTTGTCGTCGATCTCGTAAGAGGGAGGCTAAGAGCATCCGTTGCTGCTCCCATGAGACGTATTCCTGAACCTGGCCGGGTAGCTCATCCAGTACGTATGGTTCGATCTTGTGAAGAAGTTTGACAGGATCTCCGGTTGTCGGAATCCAATAGTACCAGCGACGAGTGACGTGCCGAGTCGGGTCAAGCAGCAGCACGCGATAGGCTAGCGGGTCACTGCCCCGAAAATCGTAGAATAGCCATCCGTCGACTGTCGGCAGATCTCGAAGGGCCTCTTGAATTGCGAGTATCCGGCTATGATGCGCACCGCTCTTCATGGAGTGTCATCTTATCGTTGGGGGTTGAAAGGCGTCAATCGACTGACTCCTTATGAATCATGGTACAATAGCCACTCATGATGTCAGAAGCTACGCGAGGCGTCCCCAGCTTTCGAGTCACATTGTTCTTTGGGCCCGAGCCGGTCGAGGAAGCCAACGCGGTGGTCTGCGTGTTCAACGTCAAAAAACGGAGTTGGAAGGCAGGCATTCAGGTCGCTGTCGAGATTGACAACAGTCAGCTGACGACACTTCGAAGGACCATGGAATTGAATGGTCGGCTCACGGCAAGCTTGAAGGCGGTCGACCCACATGAGGTGTCACACTATCGACAGCGTGTGATAGATGTCTTCGTGCAAACCCTCTGTCGGCGCAAGCTGGATTTGCGGTTGCGGTCTGGTCTTGCTCAAGAGAATCAACGAATGGAAGCCAAGGAATTGATGGATGAATTGAACGAGGAAGTCCGCGCCCGTACCGAGGAAATCCTTGCTTCCCTCTTAAGCGAGCTGGATCTGAACCCAAGTTTCCCGTGATCATCCCTTTGATGTTCCAATCAGCCGGAGGGCTTGCAATCACATCCCAATTTGTTATAACGCATGTGGGTATCACCCGCATGATTGTCCATGCGGGTGATTCAGTTTATGGATTTGAGAGGAAGGAGGGGTATCACGTGAGACTTGCGATGGTGATTCTTATTGTTGTCATGACCTATTGTTCAATGCTCGTAGCCCCAGCATGGAGCCAGTCTTCGTCCGCTGACCAACAGCAAGGGACCGCGACCGGAGCCGGCATGGGAGCAGCTTCTGCGGCCGCCACCATATTGTACTTTCCCTTTAAGGCTGCCTTTGCCATTGGTGGTGGCATTGTGGGTGGCCTCGCTTACGTTTTTTCAGGTTTCAGCGAACAAACGGCCATGAATATCTGGGTACCCAGCGTGTACGGCACCTATCTCATTACCCCCGAGCACTTGACCGGTGATAGACCGGTTCGCTTCCTCGGCGTTGCCGCAGAAGAAAATGAGGGGATGTCAGGCACACCGTCTTCACCGTACGAACCCGTGCAGTGATATGAATCCTGTCATCGGCGTGACACCAGACTTCCATGCCGGTGACAGGAAGGATATGGGCGGACCGGAACCCACCTACTTCCTTCGGGCCAGGTACATTCGAGCCGTCGAAGAACTCGGTGGCATTCCTCTGATCTTACCCCTCGTAGCTCATCCTGCTGCTCGACGACGGCTTCTTGATGGCGTTGATGGACTTCTCCTCACAGGAAGCGGACCGGACGTTTCACCAAGGCTCTACGGTGAAAGGAAACGCTATAAGTTTCCGATAGTCAACGCGCGTCGCGCTGATTTCGAACTGGAGGTGGTGCGCCAGGCCAGGATGCGGGATCTTCCACTCTTGGGGATCTGCGGAGGAATGCAGACAGTGAATGTCGCATGCGGGGGGAGCCTCTTTCAGGATATTCCCGCACAAGTTCCGACCGCGATGGACCATCGTCAGAAGACGAAGGCGATCCATATCGCTCATGCGGTCACGATCGCACCCAAGAGCCTGCTGAGAAGGGTGATCGGAAGTGATACCCTCATGGTGAATAGCTCACATCATCAATCGGTCAAGAAGGTTGCGCCATCACTCATCGCATGCGCCTTTGCACCCGATGGGGTCATCGAGGCGATCGAGTCGTCTGCCCATCGATTCATGCTTGCAGTTCAATGGCATCCCGAATTCTTATTCGAGGGACATCTTGCTCATCGCCAGTTATTTGAAGCCCTCTTACGGGCGGCTCGTCGGACTCGCGCATGAACCGTGTTGACCACTTCAAGCCATCGTCACCAATCTGTATCACCATTCCCTTGCCGTCCAGTAACCTGATGAAAATCTTCCGGCTATTGATTCGGTCAGATCGAGTTCTCACATCTTGGGTCTGGGAGCGACCGTGAGCAATCCGCTTTTTCGGACGAAATCCATTGATCAAATTCTCGCGGATGCCGATCGTCCAGAGCACCGGCTCAAAAAAACGCTGACGGCCTGGGACCTGACTGCGCTTGGGATCGGTGCGATTATCGGGACCGGCATCTTTGTTCTGGTCGGTACAGCCATAGTCGGTGACTCGCTCCGTCCAGGAGCGGGGCCTGGGATTGTGCTGTCCTTCGTCCTGTCCGGCTTCACGTGCGCATTAGCCGCCCTCTGCTACGCCGAATTCTCAGCGATGATCCCGGTAGCCGGGTCGGCCTATACCTTTTCCTATGCCACGCTTGGGGAGTTTCTAGCCTGGCTGACGGGGTGGAATCTGGTCCTGGAATATGGTGTGGCTTGCGTCGCAGTTGCGATCGGCTGGTCCGGTTACTTTAACAACTTGCTCAAACTCGCAGGGCTGGAATTGCCGTATTGGGCGACCAACCCGCCGCATTGGGCTGGAGGGCCTGAAGGGAGCATCGCGAATTTCCCCGCTGCGCTCATCGTGTTGCTGGTCACCGCCATCCTCGTCATGGGAATTAAAGAAAGTGCTCGCGCCGCCGGCGTGATCGTCATCTTGAAACTTGGGGTGATTCTGTTCTTTATCGCCGTCGGGGCTCCTGCGGTAAGTGCCGAGAATTGGACCCCCTTCATGCCGAATGGGTTTGAGGGAGTTCGCTCCGCTGCCGCGATTATCTTTTTTGCCTACATCGGTTTCGACGCTGTGTCGACTGCCGCAGAGGAGGCTCGGAACCCACAGCGAGATGTTCCATTAGGGATCCTTTGTTCATTGGCGGTGTGCACAGTGCTCTATATCTCTGTCGCCGCCGTCCTGACCGGCTTGGTCCCTGCGAGCCAAATTGACATTCACGCTCCAGTCGCCGAAGCGCTGAGTCTCGTTGGGTATAAATGGGGCGCTGCCATTGTGGCGATTGGGGCCGTGGCAGGTATTACGGGTGTGCTGGTCGTCATGATGCTTGGACAAATCCGTGTGTTCTTTGCGATGTCACGCGACCAACTTCTGAGTCCAGGGTTATCTAAAGTTCATCCAGCATTCGGGACCCCACATCGTGCGACTATTCTGACAGGGGTGGCTGTCGCAGTGTTGGCAGCGTTCTTCCAAATCGGGGAAGCCGCCGATATGACCAACATCGGCACCTTCTTCGCCTTTGTACTGGTCAGCTTCGGTGTCATGGTGCTTCGATACACGAAGCCCGGTCAAGCTCGTCCCTTTCGGCTTCCGTTTATGCCTCTTGTACCGATCTTGAGCATAGCAGCGTGTCTCTACCTTATGGCTGGATTGCCGCAGGCGACATGGATCCGCTTTGTGGTCTGGACTGTCATCGGCATTCTCGTCTACGCGGGCTATGGTATGAAACACAGCAGATTAGCCGTCCAGGCTGCCAACCGTGATTCACCGAATGGGTGAGTTGTGCACAAGCTTCGTAAGAGGAGGCTAGGCTGGCTTTCCGGACGGCTGTGTCGCAGAAGTAGGAGCTGTGATAGTCGCGTCTTCAACAGGGGGTGCGGTTACTACCTCCGTTGTTGCAGAAGCAG
>CAZJOQ010000082.1:0-15361 GCA_964547625.1 uncultured Nitrospira sp. | reverse complement strand
GGTTTGCCGTGCGGGAAGGTGGCAAGACGGTGGGCTCGGGGGTCGTGACGGAAATTCTAGCGTAGCGAAGCAAGCAGGCGGACAGGGGTCAGGCTGACACGAGATTTTCCGTGCTTGCCCGTAAGCGGTCCTGTCAGCTTGTCTCAAGGAGAAAGAGATGCGTGAAATTATCGATATGGCGTGTACGCTCTGCAAGCAGCGGAATTACTCGACCATGAAAAACAAGAAGAACGATCCGGATCGGTTGGAGCGAAACAAGTTCTGCAAGTTCTGCCGAAAGCACGCGCCTCATAAGGAAGTAAAGTAACGTGCTGAGTCAGTATGGAGGTCGCTAGCTCAGACGCTCGGCACCGTTCTGGGAGGGGCATGGTGTTAATGGTAGCACATCGGTCTCCAAAACCGAGAGTCTGGGTTCAAATCCTAGTGCCCCTGCCACCCCAAGCTTGCTCGTACCGTCTGCTATCGGATGGTTTTTAGCGACGGATAAGGCGCCGCCGGGAGTAGGACTTGAATGAAAAACTTGCTCGTGCCGTTGGCGCCTTACAATCAGGCCGACGGATAAGCGCCGTAAGTGATGTTTTGGTCTGGAGTGTCTTGCTGGTGCTGGCTGCTATTCGATGATTTTTGCCAAGCGAGGGAAGTTCCTTTCGGGGGCTGATTGGGTTTGAAACGGCTGTAATCGCGTTGCGTAGACTAATGGATCGCCCGCAACTGAGCGTTTCCAAAGAAGTGAGAAACATCTAGGTAAAAGACGGAGCTTCGATGTTCAAACGTATGACGGATTCGATTCGATTGTTTATGACCGATGTACGGGCGGAGCTCAAAAAAGTTTCCTTCCCAAGCCGTGGGGAAACTGTCGGATCAACGGCGGTGGTCATTGTGTTTTGTATCTTGATGTCGGTGTATTTGTCCGTCGTCGACTCATTCCTTTCATGGTTGGTCAGCAAGCTCATTTGAATCTAGCAAGAAGAGATAGGCTCAGCGGCAGTTCATCGAAGTCTGAGGGTGGTGCATGACAAAGAACTGGTACGTCATCCATACGTACGCGGGTTTTGAGGGGCGGGTGAAGACCAGCCTGATGGAACGGGCGAATCAAATGGGACTTGTTGAAAAGGTCGGACAGGTGCTCGTTCCAACAGAGGATGTGATTGAAATTAAAGATGGTAAGCGACGGACTTCACGGCGAAAGTTTTTCCCGGGTTACGTTCTCATCGAGTTGGAGTCGCCATTAGAGGATGAGACCTTGCAGATGATCAAGGAGACTCCAAAGGTGACAGGATTTGTAGGGGGGGGTACGGTCCCAATCCCGCTCACCAACGAGGAAGTGGAATCGTTGCTCAAGCAAGTTGATGCGGGTCAGGCTGAGCCTCGAGAGCAGATCAAATTCATCAAAAGTGACAACGTTCGCATCATTGATGGCCCCTTCCTTGGGTTTAATGGCGTGGTTGACGAAGTCGACCAAGACCACAGTCGGTTGAAGGTGATGGTGAGCATCTTTGGTCGGTCGACTCCGGTTGAATTAGGGTTTTTACAAGTTGAACGGATATAAGCCGATCGGTTGCCGTCAGAAATGAAGTCGCGATTGACGGCTAAGTGCTGATTACCGGTCGTGTAAGGAGAAAGAGAACGACATGGCGAAAGAAGTTTCGGCGCAAATCAAGTTGCAAATTCCGGCCGGGAAGGCCAATCCAGCTCCTCCTGTCGGCCCTTCGTTGGGTCAGCACGGCGTCAACATTATGGAATTTTGTAAACAGTTTAATGCCAAGACTCAAAAGGAGGGGGATAGCATTATCCCCGTCGTCATCACGGTCTACAAAGATCGCACGTTTAGCTTCATCATGAAGACGCCCCCTGCTTCGGATCTCCTGAAGAAGGCTGCAGGCATTATTAAAGGTTCTGGCGTGCCCCAAAAAGATAAGGTGGGAAAGATCACCAGGCAGCAGTTGAACGAGATTGCGCGCAAGAAGATGAGCGATTTGAACGCGGCTGATTTTGAGGGCGCGGCGAAGATCATTGAGGGGACTGCTCGCAGTATGGGAGTCGTCATTCAAGGATAATTTCGGGAACGAAGGAGCGGCAGGCATGGGGAAAAAAATGAATGCGGCGATCAAGAGCGTGGAGCCGCGTGGCTATGGGTTGCGTGAAGCCGTCGAAACGGTTAAGAAGTCAGCCTTTGTCAAGTTTGACGAGTCGGTCGATCTGGCGCTCAGGCTGGGAATCGATCCGAAGCGCTCGGATCAATTGGTTCGAGGAACGGCCTCACTTCCTCATGGGACGGGGAAAAAAGTCCGTGTCCTCGTCTTTGCGAAGGGTGAAAAGGAGCAAGAAGCGCGGCAAGCAGGAGCCGACTATGTGGGGTCAGATGACTTGATGGAGAAAATTAAGGGCGGATGGATGGATTTCGACTGCGCGATTTCTACTCCGGACTTGATGGCGTCGGTTGGAAAGCTCGGTAAGGTGCTTGGGCCTCGGGGTCTGATGCCGAATCCTAAAACGGGTACGGTCACCTTCGAAGTTGGAAAAGCTGTCGCGGATATCAGAAAAGGGCGTGTTGAGTTCAAGGTTGAAAAAGCTGGTATCGTGCACGTGCCAGTCGGCAAGGTATCCTTCGACCCAACGAAGCTGTACGACAATGCATCCGCGATCATTGAGTCCGTCATTAAGGCAAAACCAGCCTCGTGCAAAGGGCGTTATCTCAAGAGTGCCACGATTTCGAGTACGATGGGTCCGGGTGTCAAATTAGACACTGTCGCACTGACAAAGCAATGGAGCTAATCGAACGCCATTTGTCATCATGTGTAAATCGGATGATATTACGTTTCTCGATTGACGATTGGCGATTTTTCGAAGAGGGAGAGCGATGAAGAAGGAAGCGAAGGTTACGGCAATAGCGGAATTGTCTGAAAAGTTTGGTCGTGCGCGTCTCGCTATCTTGACGGAATGCGTCGGACTTCCAGTCAATCAAGTTACGGAGTTGCGCAAGCAACTCCGCGGAGTCAAGGCTGAATATCGAATCATCAAAAATACCCTTGCTGCTCGTGCTGCAGAGGGGACGGTATTGGCCGGACTCAAGGCGCACCTGAAAGGTCCGACCGGTGTTGTCATTGGGTATGACGACCCTGTATTGCCGACAAAGATTTTAAGAGATTTTATCGGTGCGGAAAAGCGAGAAGAGAAGATTCGGATGACGGCCGGCGTGCTGGAGGGCAAGATTCTCCAGCCCGATGAACTGACGGCCGTTGCGAAACTGCCCCAAAAAGAAGTGCTTGTTGCCATGTTGCTTTCGGCCATGCAGGGGCCGATTCGCGGAGTCGTGTATACGTTGAACGCAGTCTTGTCGAAGTTTGTACGAGTCATTGCAGCCATTCAGGATAAACGGAAAGGAGAAGGGGATATGCCAGCTACAGAGGGAAAATTGTCACAAGAGGAATTGATTAAGGCGATCGAAAGCATGAGTGTGCTGGATCTTGCCGAACTGGTGAAGGGTTTGGAGACTCGCTTTGGTGTGACGGCAGCAGCTCCGGTTGCGATCGCTGCGGCGCCGGGTGGAGGCGGTGGAGCTGCAGCCCCCGCTGAGGAAAAGACGGCGTTTGATGTCGTTCTCGCGTCTGCGCCCGCCGATAAGAAAATTCAAATCATTAAAGTAGTGAGAGAGCTGACGAGTCTTGGCCTCAAGGAAGCAAAGGATCTTGTCGAGGGGGCGCCGAAGCCAGTCAAGACTGGCGTGGCCAAGGAAGAGGCCGACGCGATAAAGAAGAAGCTCGAAGAAAGCGGTGCAAAGGTCGAAGTCAAGTAGGCAAGGAATTCGTCATAGTCGTAGGTCATTCGTGGGTTGATGGGGGCGTGGTTCTCGTCCCGCGTCATCCTGTTTCGACCGGCGACAGCTATTCACCGCCAACCAGCGTGGAGGGGGAGGAATGTCCGAAACGACTCTGCGGGAGTTCGTCGAGCGAAAAGATTATTCTCGCATCCGCACGAACATCGATATCCCAGATCTGATCGAGATTCAGAAGCGTTCCTATGAAGAGTTCTTACAGCTTGAGGCGGAGCCTGAGCGTCGAAAAGATCATGGATTGCAGGCGGCGTTGGCCAGTGTCTTCCCTATTCCAGACTACAACAATACCGCCATGCTTGAGTTTTCGAGTTACACGTTAGGCGCGCCGAAATACGACGAACGTGAATGTCTCGAGCAAGGGATGACCTTCGCTGTTGCGCTCAAGTTGCGTGTCCGTCTGGTGGTATTTGACAAGGAGGATAAAGGTCCTCGCAAAAAAGTGCTCGATGTGCGTGAGCAAGAGGTCTATGTCGGCGAACTGCCGCTCATGACCGAGCGAGGGACCTTCATTGTCAACGGGACTGAACGAGTAGTCGTCAGTCAGCTGCATCGATCGCCAGGTGCTTCCTTTACGCATGATAAAGGCCGAACCCATGCGAGCGGCAAGGTGTTGTACTCCGCGCGAATTATTCCCTATCGAGGGTCGTGGCTCGACTTCGAATTTGATGCCAGAGACATTCTCTATGTCCGCATCGATCGTCGTCGGAAAATGCCGGCTACCATTTTGCTGAAAGCGTTCGCATTCTCGAGCGACGACTTGCTCAAGATGTATTACCCTGTCGAAGAAATTCGAGTGTCGAAGGGGAAGATGTTCCGTAAGCTTGATCCTGAAATCCACCATGGGCTTCGATGCACGGTTGAGGTGACGGATAAGAATAGCAAGGAACCGTTGGCGCGGGAAGGTGCCAGGCTGACCAAGGGTGTCATTGCCAAGCTAAAAGCGGCAGGAGTGAAGGAGATTCCTATGCTGCCCACTGAGTTGGTGGGGCGCGCCATTCTCACGGAATTGGTCGATTCAAAGAAAGAGAAGCTCGCGGAGAAGAATCAGCGGTTGACTGCAGAAATTGTCGAGCAGATTGCCGAGAGCGATGTTGAAGAATTCAAGGTGATCTATCTTGATATGGCCACGGCGACGCCGGTGATCCTTGATACCTTGGAGCTGGATAAGATAGGGTCAAAGGAAGAAGCGATGGTTGAAATCTATCGTCGCCTTCGCCCCGGTGAGACCCCTTCCGTCGACACGGCCCGGGCTTTGTTCGATAATTTGTTTTTGAACTCCAAGCGCTACGACTTGTCGCCGGTTGGCCGGCTGAAGCTCAATAAGAAACTCGGATTGGACCTACCTCTCGATCAGCGGACCCTGACGGCCCAGGATATCGTGGAAGTCATCCGCTACATCGTCAATCTCAAGATCGGAAAAGGCGAAATCGACGACATTGACCACTTGGGCAATCGTCGTGTCCGGTCCGTGGGAGAATTGCTTGAGAATCAATTTCGGCTGGGGTTGGTTCGGATGGAGCGAAGTATCAAGGAGCGCATGAATCTCCTCGATATGGAAACGGTACTCCCGCACGATCTTATCAACGCCAAACCGGTTGTTGCGGCCGTGAAGGAGTTCTTCAGCAGTAGCCAGCTTTCTCAGTTTATGGACCAAACGAATCCTTTGGCTGAAATCACCCATAAGCGGCGGCTTTCAGCGCTGGGTCCAGGCGGACTCACGAGGGAGCGGGCCGGGTTTGAAGTTCGAGATGTGCATCCGTCTCATTACAGCCGAATTTGTCCGATCGAAACACCGGAAGGTCCGAATATTGGATTGATTACATCTCTGGCGACCTATGCACGGATCAATCAGTTCGGGTTCATTGAGGCGCCGTACCGGAAAGTCTCGAAGGGTCGAGTGACCGACGAGATCGAATTTCTTTCGGCCATTGAAGGCGACAAGTACATCATCGCTCAGGCCAATTCAAGGCTAGATGGGTCGGGGAGATTGGTGTCGGAAACGGTTTCGTGTCGCCATGGCGGAGACTTTGTAATGGCGGCTCCGGATCGAATCGACTATATGGATGTCTCGCCGAAGCAGGTCGTGAGTGTGGCGACCGCTCTCGTGCCGTTCTTGGAGCATGACGATGCCAACCGCGCCTTGATGGGTTCTAATATGCAGCGCCAGGCTGTTCCATTGCTGACTTCCGAGTCGCCGTTGGTCGGGACCGGGATGGAAGCTGTGGTGGCCAGAGACTCGGGGTACGTCATCCAAGCCCGCCGGGCCGGCGTTGTCGAGAGTGTCGATGCTACTCGGATCGTGGTGCGGGCTGATTCGAAAGACGGCAGGAAGGGAAAAGATTCCGGACTTGACGTGTACGACCTAATCAAGTTCCAGCGCTCAAATCAAAATACCTGTATTACACAGACTCCTGTAGTTGGGATAGGGCAACCGGTCAAGAAGGGGCAAGTGCTTGGCGATGGACCGGCTATTGATCATGGGGAGCTCGCGCTGGGTAAAAATGTGCTCGTGGCATTTATGCCCTGGGGTGGTTACAACTTCGAGGATGCCATCCTGCTCAGTGAAAAATTAGTCCGCGAAGATGCGTTCACCTCGATCCACATCGAAGAGTTCGAAGTGGAAGCTCGGGATACCAAGTTGGGCAAAGAGGATGTTACCCGGGATATTCCCAATGTCGGTGAAGAGGCCCTGCGGAATTTGGATGAGAGTGGCATTATCCGTGTCGGAGCTGAAGTGAAGCCCGGTGATATTCTGGTTGGCAAGGTGACCCCCAAAGGGGAAACCCAGCTGACGCCTGAAGAAAAGTTGCTCCGTGCAATCTTCGGTGAAAAGGCCGGTGATGTAAAGGATACGTCGTTGACCGTCCCTCCTGGAGTGGAAGGTATCGTGGTTGATGTGAAAATCTTTTCGCGTAAAGGCCTGGATAAGGACGAGCGCTCGAAAAGCATCGAGACCGATGATCAGATGAAGTTGCAGCGAGATCACCACGAAGAGCTGCGGATCATCGATGAAGAAAAGACGAAGAAGATACGGAAATTGTTGCTTGGCAAGGTGGTGGGTCGTGATCTCATGGATCCGGAGAGCGGCGATGTCATCCTGAAAAAGAAGGGGAAGTTGACGGCTGAGATTCTCCGTCGATTGCCTGACGATACCGTGCGCTACATTATTCTCAGTGACCCTGATGAGCAAAGGGAACTGGAAGACGTCGAGCGGAGGGCGAAGGAGCAGATTGAAATTCTCCAGACGTTGTTCGATGAGAAAGTTGGCCGCTTAAAGCGTGGTGATGAGCTCCCTCCGGGTGTCATCAAGCTTGTCAAAGTATACATCGCGATGAAGCGCAAGATCCAAGTCGGCGACAAGATGGCTGGCCGACATGGGAACAAGGGTGTCGTATCGAGGGTCCTGCCGGAAGAGGATATGCCTTATTTGCCAGATGGAACTCCGGTTGAGATCGTCCTGAATCCACTCGGCGTGCCCTCCCGTATGAACGTGGGCCAAATCCTCGAGACTCACCTTGGGTGGGCGGCGAAAGCACTTGGCATCAAGGTGGCGAGCCCGGTGTTCGATGGAGCGGATGAGAAGGAGATCAAGGATCTGCTCAAGAAGGCGAAGTTGCCGATGAGCGGCCAGTCGCAGCTCATCGACGGGAAAACGGGTGAGTCGTTCAGTAGTCCGGTCACCGTTGGGTATATGTATGTCCTTAAGCTTCACCATCTGGTGGATGACAAGATCCACGCCCGATCCATCGGCCCATATTCTCTGGTCACCCAACAGCCGCTAGGCGGCAAAGCTCAGTTTGGGGGGCAGCGCCTAGGGGAAATGGAAGTCTGGGCGCTCCAAGCCTATGGTGCTGCGTCGACTCTGCAAGAGTTTCTTACTGTCAAATCTGACGATGTGCCGGGTCGATCACGCATGTATGAAGCGATTGTCAAAGGCGAACCATTCCTTGAGCCAGGCTTACCTGAGTCGTTCAATGTGCTGGTTAAGGAATTACAGAGCTTGGGACTCGATGTAGAGTTGGTTAAATCGCAAGACTAACCGCTTGTGTGCCGGAGGAGAACCGGCATCAGAGGAGGTCATTACCTTGGAAGGCGTATATACATTGTTTGAGAAACAGCGGGATTCCGTGTCGTTCGATTCGATGCGCATTCGCATTGCATCGCCCGAGAAAATCCGCTCGTGGTCATATGGCGAAGTTAAGAAGCCGGAGACGATCAACTATCGTTCATTCAAGCCGGAGAAAGATGGGCTGTTCTGTGCCAAGATTTTCGGTCCCACTAAAGACTGGGAGTGCAATTGCGGCAAGTATAAGCGCATGAAACACCGTGGGATCGTCTGCGATAAGTGTGGTGTCGAGGTCATTCAATCGAAGGTTCGTCGAGAGCGTATGGGGCATATCGAGCTCGCTGCGCCCGTCGCGCATATTTGGTTTTTGAAGGGAGTCCCGAGTCGGATTGGGACCTTGCTTGACATGAGTCTCAAGCAATTGGAGAAGATTCTCTACTTTGAAAGCTACGTGTGCGTGGATCCAGGCTCAACCGACCTCTCGGAAAAGGAATTGGTTCCGGAAGATAAGCTCCGCACGCTCATCTCGGAGTTTGGAGCAAGTGGATTCAAGGTCGGAATTGGTGCTGAAGCCATTCGCGATCTGCTCAGGAAGATCGATATTAACGCGTTGTGGGATGACCTACAAGTAAAAGCCAAAGCGTCGACCTCAGCTGCGATGAAGAAGAAATACGCCAAACGCTTGAAAGTATTGGAGGCGTTCCGCAAGTCTGGGAATAAGCCGGAGTGGATGATCATGGATGTTATCCCGGTCCTCCCTCCGGAGTTACGTCCATTGGTTCCGCTCGATGGTGGGCGGTTTGCCACGTCTGATCTGAACGACCTCTACCGTCGTGTGATCAATCGAAATAATCGTCTCAAGCGATTGATGGAGCTGAAGGCTCCTGGCGTCATCATCCGGAATGAGATGCGGATGCTGCAAGAGGCTGTGGATGCGCTTTTCGATAACGGTCGTCGTGGACGCGCCATTCGTGGGCCCAACAAGCGTCCGCTGAAATCGTTGAGCGATATGTTGAAGGGGAAACAGGGTCGGTTCCGGCAGAACCTGTTGGGGAAACGTGTTGATTACTCCGGCCGTACGGTCATTGTTGTCGGGCCAGAGCTGCGCCTCCATCAATGTGGTTTGCCTAAGAAGATGGCGCTGGAGCTGTTCAAGCCGTTCATCTTCCACAAACTGGAAGCAAGGGGAGCGGCTACTACCATTAAGAGCGCGAAGCGGCTGGTTGAAAAGGAGCGACCGGAGGTCTGGGATGTCCTGGATGAAGTGATTCGAGAGCATCCGGTGTTGCTGAATCGTGCGCCGACGCTTCACCGGTTGGGCATCCAAGCCTTTGATCCTGTGTTGGTCGAAGGCAAAGCCATCCGATTGCACCCGCTCGTCTGCGCCGCGTTCAACGCTGACTTTGACGGCGATCAGATGGCGGTGCACGTGCCCTTATCGGTCGAGGCACAGGTTGAAGCACGGGTGCTGATGATGTCCATCAATAATATTCTCTCACCGGCAAACGGGAAACCGATTGCAGTGCCGTCGCAGGATATGGTGTTAGGTTGCTACTGGCTGACCAAAGAACGATTGGGTGCCAAGGGCGAGGGGAAGGTGTTTGGGTCTCCCGAAGAGGTTCGAATTGCCTTTGATGCGCGAGAAGTGGAAGAGCATGCAAGGATCAAGGTTCGCATCGCGGGCTCGATGGTGCAGACGACCGTTGGTCGTGTGTTGTTGTCCGAAATTCTTCCTTCGGGCTTGCCCTTCGCCAACGCGAATAAGCTTATGACCAAGAAGGAGATGACCAAGCTCATTGACTCCGTCTATCGTCAGACCGGTCATCGTGATACCGTCGAGTTTCTCGATAAGATCAAAGACATTGGTTTTACCAATGCCACCAGGGCTGGTTTGTCGATCTGTATCGACAACATGCATATCCCGAGCAAGAAGGAAGACTTTATCGGGAAGGCGCAGCGTGAAGTGAATGAAATCGAGAAGCAATATTCAGACGGCTTGATCACCAACGGAGAACGGTACAACAAGGTGATTGATATTTGGGCACACGTCACTGAGCAAGTTGCCAATGAGATGATGAAGGAGCTCGGTGCGGGAGGCGATCCGGCAAAGGCGGAATCGTTCAACCCGATCTTTATGATGGCGGATTCCGGTGCTCGAGGCAGCTCACAGCAAATCCGGCAGTTGGGTGGAATGCGCGGACTGATGGCCAAGCCATCCGGTGAGATCATTGAAACTCCGATCACTGCCAACTTCCGTGAGGGGTTGACGGTGTTGCAGTATTTCATTTCGACTCACGGTGCCCGTAAAGGACTTGCCGATACGGCGTTGAAGACCGCCAACTCAGGATACCTTACCAGGCGGTTAGTCGACATCGCTCAAGACGTCATTATTAATGAGATCGATTGCGGAACGCGTGACGGCATTCTCGTCAGTGCACTGGTCGAAGGCGGTGAAATTATTCAACCGCTAGAGGAGCGGGTTCTTGGTCGTTTGGCGGCAGAAGATATTCGTGACCCGGTCACCGGTGAGATCATTGTGTCGTGGAACGAAGAGATCAATGAAGAGTTGACGAAGTCGATTGTAGAGGCTGGAGTCGACCGTGTCAAAATCCGGTCCGTACTGACCTGTCAATCGCCGCGTGGTGTGTGCCGTGCCTGTTATGGCCGTGATCTGGCGCGCGGGCGTCTGGTGGAAAAAGGGGAGCCGGTCGGCGTCATTGCCGCGCAATCTATCGGTGAGCCGGGTACTCAGTTAACGATGCGCACGTTTCACATCGGCGGTACGGCCAGCAAGGTTGTCGAGCAGACGGTGGTTGAGGCGAAGCATGCCGGGCGAATCAAATTCATGAGCTTCGATGCGAAGAAAAACGCCGATATTCACAACTCTGGAATCGCTGTTCGAAACAAAGAAGGCGAGTGGGTTGTGATGAATCGCAATACCAAGATTGCGATTGTCGACGATAGCGGGCGTGAACGTGAGAAGTACCCCGTAGTGTATGGGGCTAAAATTAAAATCAAGGACGGCGATCCGGTGGTGGTTGGTCAGAAATTAGTTGAATGGGATCCCTATTCTCTGACAATTCTGACTGAGGTTGGCGGTAAGGTCGCTTATGGTGACATCGTCGAAGGTGTCACGATGAAGGACGAGTTCGATGAAGTGACCGGTTTATCGCGTAAGGTCATCATTGAGCACACCGGTCAGACTCTTCGCCCTCGCGTGTCTGTTAAAGACGAAAGCGGGAAGACGGCCAAGGTTACTGGTGGCTCGAATGCGGTCGCCAGATACTTGCTGCCGGTTGGGGCTCATATCTTCGTTGAGAAGGGCGCCACAGTGTTTCCCGGAGATGTGTTAGCGAAGATTCCTCGCGAAACGACGAAGACTAAGGATATCACTGGTGGTCTTCCGCGCGTGGTGGAACTCTTTGAGGCTCGCAAACCAAAAGAGCAGGCTGTCATTACCGAGATTGATGGAGAAGTCTCATATGGCGGATTCGTGAAAGGTCAACGCAAAGTCCTTGTCGACAATAAGATGGGGGACGTGAAGGAATATTTTATTCCAAAAGGTAAGCACGTCAATGTGCATGAAGGTGATTGGGTTCGCGCTGGGGAACCATTGATGGATGGATCGGCAAATCCACATGACATCCTCGATGTACTTGGACCGAATGAATTGCAAAAGTATCTGGTGGACGAAGTGCAGGACGTATATCGATTGCAGGGCGTTTCGATTAATGACAAACACATTGAAATTATCGTGAGGCAAATGTTGCGCAAGGTCCGTATCGAAGACCCTGGCGACACACAGTTTTTACCGGGTAGCCAAGTTAGCAAGAGTGTTTTTGAAAAAGAGAATGAACGAGTCATGGAGAAAGATGGAACGCCGGCTTTAGGTAAACCCGTGTTGCTAGGCATTACCAAGGCTGCCTTGACCACCGACAGCTTTATTTCAGCGGCGTCCTTCCAGGAGACGACGAGAGTTCTTACAGAAGCAGCGATCAATGGGCGCGAGGACAACCTGTTGGGATTGAAAGAAAATGTTATTGTGGGGCGACTGATTCCAGCGGGGTCTGGATTTGAAGAGTACCGTGACACCTTCGTAATTAGTGAAAAGGTGGAATCCGTGCCAGTAGGTGCAGGTTCTGCTGTGACTCCGATATCATCAGATGCCGCGGTTCCAGCTGTGCCTGGAGAAACTTCACGGTCATGACGAAAAGAGAATCTTCTTTACTTGACAGCGCGATGCTTCATCACTATAATCCTGCGGCTTTGGGCTTGATTGAAGTTGTTTTTTGTTTTTGAAGAGGGTCTAAATCTGATGCCGACGATTAATCAGCTGGTTCGAAAAGGGCGAGTCTTTATAAAGGCAAAAACAAAGAGCCCTGCTCTGAAGTCTTGTCCACAAAAGAGAGGTGTCTGTCTGAGGGTCTATACCACAACGCCCAAAAAGCCAAATTCGGCTTTGCGAAAAGTTGCGCGTGTGCGTCTAACGAATGGCATGGAAGTGACGACCTATATTCCTGGAGTGGGGCATAATCTTCAGGAGCACTCGATTGTCCTGGTGCGTGGAGGGCGAGTCAAAGACCTTCCTGGTGTACGGTACCACTTAGTTCGTGGCGCCCTGGATGCAGTGGGCGTAGCTGGCCGAAAGCAGAGTCGCTCGAAATACGGGGCGAAGCGGCCTAAGTAATCCTAACCGCTTGTATGATTCTAACAAGGATTCATTTAATAGGATAATATGCCACGCAGTAGATTTTTAGGCCAACGAGAAGTGCTTCCTGACGTGCGTTATCGCGACAAGCTTGTCGGGAAGTTCATTAATACGCTGATGAGTAGCGGGAAAAAGAGTACTACCGAGCGGATATGCTATGGGGCATTCGACGTCATTCAGGAAAAAACTGGCGGCGACCCACTGAAAGTATTCAAGGCTGCGGTGGACAACGTCAAGCCGATTGTTGAAGTCAAATCTCGTCGGGTTGGCGGAGCGTCTTATCAAGTTCCTGTTGAAATTAGGCCGGCACGCCGAGTCTCATTAGCGCTCCGTTGGTTGTCGCAGTTTGCGCGTACGCGCGGTGGTAAAAGCATGCGTGAAAAGCTCGCAGCCGAGTTGATGGATGCGTCGAATAATACCGGGGCTGCGGTAAAGAAACGGGAAGACGTACATCGGATGGCAGAGGCGAATAAAGCATTCGCCCATTATCGTTGGTAGCGTCATTCTGTGCTGCAGTTGAGCCGCGCTGCGATCCGCAGACCAAGGTGCTTCTACATCGCAGCGGCGTGATGCGGCTTGAACTGCAGCACAAGTGTTTTTAGAGGATTAAAGTGGCTCGTCAAACATCATTAGAGCATACGAGAAACATCGGCATCATGGCTCACATTGATGCGGGGAAGACTACGACTACCGAGAGAATTCTCTACTACACCGGTATGACCCATAAATTGGGCGAGGTTCATGAGGGTGCCGCTACGATGGATTGGATGGAGCAGGAGCGGGAGCGGGGTATCACCATTACAGCCGCTGCTACGACCTGTTTCTGGCGGGAGCATCGAATCAATATTATTGATACTCCTGGGCACGTGGATTTTACGATTGAGGTGGAGCGTTCCTTGCGGGTCCTCGATGGGGCGGTGGCAGCATTCGATTCTGTGCAGGGGGTTGAGCCTCAGTCTGAGACGGTTTGGCGTCAGGCGGATAAGTATAATGTTCCGCGCATCGCTTTTATGAATAAGATGGATCGGATTGGGGCCGATTTTTATGCCAGCGTCCAGTCCATTATTGATCGACTTGGAGCAACACCGGTTCCGATTCAAATTCCGATCGGCCGTGAGGCTGAATTTCGAGGTTCGGTCGATCTGGTCAAGATGAAGGGGTACTTCTACGACGACGAGACATTGGGTGCGAAGTATAAGATTGGTGAAATTCCTGATGATCTCCTTGTTCAGGCGAAAGAGTACCGCGAAAAGCTGCTCGACGCAGTCGCGGAATTTGATGACCAGGTGATGGAAAAGTATTTGAGTGGTCATTCGTTGACGGAAGAAGAGGTGATGCGTGCGATCCGAGCTGGAACCATTTCAATGAAAATTACTCCAGTGCTCTGCGGATCGGCCTTCAAGAATAAAGGGGTGCAGCAGTTATTGGATGGTGTGGTCGACTATCTGCCATCACCGTTGGATGTTCCTCCCGTGAAGGGAATAGAGCCTAACGGCAATAAAGAAGTGGAGCGGAGGTCGGACGACGGTGAGCCGTTCGCGGCGTTGGCGTTCAAGATTATGTCTGATCCATTTGCTGGCCAGCTGACATTTTTTCGAGTCTATTCTGGAACTCTGAAGACTGGGACGGCGGTTCTAAATGTGACGAAGGGGACAAAGGATCGGATCGGCCGTCTCCTGAAGATGCACGCCAATAAGCGGGAAGAGATCGATGAGGTTCATGCAGGGGACATCGTCGCGGCTGTGGGGCTCAAGGGAGCGACCACTGGTGATACATTGGCGGATGAAAAGCAGCCAGTGTTGCTTGAGGTCATGAAGTTCCCAGAGCCGGTCATTGCGATGGCAATTGAGCCAAAAACGAAGCAGGACCAAGAAAAGATGGGCTTTGCGCTCCAGAAGCTGGCGCAGGAGGACCCATCATTCCGTGTGCGGACGGATGAAGAAACGGCGCAGACGATCATTGCCGGGATGGGGGAGCTCCATCTTGAGATTATTGTTGATCGAATGTTGCGTGAGTTCAAAGTCGAGGCCAACGTCGGAAAGCCAGAAGTAGCGTTCAGGGAAACAATCCGACGGAAGGCCGAGGCTGAATCCAAGTACATCAAGCAGACTGGCGGTCGCGGACAGTATGGTCATGTTGTGCTGACGGTTGAACCATCTGAGCCGGGCAAGGGACTGGAATTTGTTAATAAGGTCGTAGGAGGGGCGATTCCTAAAGAATATGTCCCTGCTATTGAAAAGGGGGTTCGGGAGCGAATGGAGACGGGAGTGGTTGCGGGCTACCCCCTCCGGGACGTGAAGGTGACCGTTATTGATGGGTCCTATCATGATGTTGATTCTAATGAGATGGCGTTCAAGATTGCCGGTTCCATGGGCTTTGCTGATGCCTGCAAAAAGGCTGATCCCGTCTTGCTTGAGCCCATCATGAAAGTTGAAGTCCTGGTTCCGCAGGAATTTATGGGCGACGTCATCGGCAATTTGAACGGACGGAGGGGCAAGGTCCAAGGTATGAAGGTCAGGGCTGGCGCTCAAGCAATTGATGCCGCCGTGCCCTTGATGGAAATGTTTGGCTATGCGACCGACCTTCGGTCTCGGACGCAAGGTCGGGCTACCTACAGTATGGAGTTTGAGCGGTACGACCAAGTGCCGAAGAATATTTCGGAAGCCATCATTAAGAAATAGCAGTTAGTGAATCAGGAGGAGTGACGTATGGCGAAGGCGAAATACGAGCGGAAGAAGCCGCACGTGAACAT
>CAZJOQ010000081.1:0-15525 GCA_964547625.1 uncultured Nitrospira sp. | reverse complement strand
CTAGGATACGCCACTCTGTTCTTGGGTCTGCGATCTGCGTTCGTTACGTCTGGATGCCATGACACCCCCGGCTCCCTCACACGCTTCCAACTATCGATTCTTGCTCCTCATCATTCCCCCGGTATTCATCCTGCTGCTTGCGATCGGACTGTTTGAGTTCAGTTCCAATATCACGGTCGATGACTTTCACGGCCTCACCAAGCGACTGATGCACCCAACCGCAGGGGCTTCGGAACAGCCGTTCAACGCCACCCATTTTCTGGTGGAGGTCAAGTCGCGGTATATCTGGCTCACTACCGTGGTGCTGGCGCTGGTGGCTGGTATTTACGCTTTCATCCTCTGCACGATAATCATTTACCAATGTCATCCGCGCCATCGGATACTGGTGGTCACCGCCATCGGAATGGCCTTCGCCCTCAGTGGTGTGGCCTTTATCTGGGCACTCGATGAGACGCATACGCTCTACCGGGCCGTTTTTGGCTTCAGCTACGATAACCTCCGCCAGGCCGGCACTCAGCGGATCGGCGAGCATCTTTTGCGCTACGTTATGGTGGTGGTGTCCGTCGTGAATGTGCAATTTATGATCGTCCCCGTGGTGGCCCTGCTGGCGGCTTGCAGCACTCTTGCGCCGACGATTTCAGGCCAGGCGCCCGATCCAAAATTTTATGCGTCACAGATGAAACGGCTCAAGGAGGTCTTGACCGCCGCCTCGGCCATTCTTGTCTCCGGGATCCTGCACATGGGAGCCTGGCTTCGGTGGCCTGCGGCGTTGGTGTCCGACAAGGCTGGTCAAGAGGCGGTGCTGGGGACAGCCCTTGCCATTACCCTCTACTGGGGCGTCACCTTTACGTTGATGTTGGTGGCTACCTACCTGCCCGCTGCCCTCCTTCTCGCAAGACGAGCCGAGGCGCTGATGCTGGAACAGCCTTCTGAGTCAGTTGAGCCAGAACCTGACCAATGGCTCAAGGATCACGGCTTGTTCCTATCGTTACAAGATCACTTCCCGCAGTTCGGATTGATCCTCGCTCCCCTGCTCGCCAGCCCCTTGAGTTCCCTGCTGGTCGCTCCGTTGACTCCGACCGGCTGACAATGATCTCACTTTCTCCAGGTCGTTCCGTCACCAGACGGTCCAGGAAAGATGTCGATTAACCAGATGAGTACGGTAACGTTACCTACAGGCGAAGTGACAATATTCGATTGCGCTAGGAGGGGCGCTCAAGGCCATCTTGATGGCCTCGTGCTCGTAGCCGAGATCTTCTAAATCCTTGTGCGCGTGGGTAAGCTCTTCTTCGGTCAGGTAGGCCACGGTATCTGGAATACCATTCTCTTTCAGCGCTCGCAGAATGGCGCCTAAGGTCTCCCGCTCTTCCGGTGGCATGTTCGCCCCGATCGGAAATTCAAGCCGACGACGATAGGGACTGTCAAAGGTTTCATTCAGCGCCTTGATTGTCTTCAGGACCAGTCGATCCTGTTCCCAGGATTGGAGCCTGGGGCCTGCACTAGGATGGGTGGCTAACAGCTCCATGAGGGTAATTGCGTTCGTATTCAGCGACCGTCCCACGAACTCCCGCTGAGGCTCCAGCCTCGTCTCGTTCATCCCCAAATGCTTCGCCACAGATTCGACCATCGCGAAGTTGATCATGAAGCTGTATTGGCCGCCGAACTGGCCATAACATGGCCTCTCTGGATCATTCAACACGTTCATATCGGCGGTCCCCGCATCGAAGGCGCTGAATCCAATGGCGTCCGGGGCTAGGAGCCGCTTAGCCTCTTTCAGTGTCTCATAGGCGCCCACATTGACGGGCACTACCACATCTTGATCGATGCGCTGGAGAAACTCGACGATGGTTTTCCGATAAGACACGTCTTTCCATTCGACCTTGCGATACTCCTTCTCCCATACCAATTCGTCAAGGAACGGCGGAAAGGTCTTGAGCATGTCGAAGTCCTTGCTTTGGAACGCCCGGACAAATGCCGACCAATCCTGGATGACCGCATGCAGTGTTTCGCTGAGGTTAGGACGGATATACTCCTCCTCGACTTCGCCGCCGTGTTTGGCCAGCAATTTCGTTGGCAGATCGTTCCACAATTCATTGCAGAAGATTCGATCAACGCTTCCATCGGCGATTCCAGCCACCTGTTCAATCGAGCCACACGCGGCATCCACACGATCTCGATGTACCGCCAGGTCAGGATGAGTCAGAGCACTATCCAACACTGGCTGTTCCCAATCGACCATGACGTACCGCACACGAGGATAAATGGCGCTTTGTCTATCGAGCGCCTTGAGATGGCTGAGAAAACACGCGGCGAGATTGCCGTTGCCGGGCCCCAGTTCCAGTATGGTTAACCGATCAGAGGACGATCGTGGACGGCTGCCAGCCTTCTCTCGCTTCGTCACGCGCTCGTAATAATCGGCCGCCAACGCATGGGCCAGCCGGAAGTCCGCCGATGCGAACGTCTGGTAATAGGATCGGAGTTTGTCCCCCCGCAGCCTATAAAAGAGCTGGTTGAGATGAGTCTGCCACTGATCAAGCGGCTTGTACTCTCCGATCAGCTGAGGAAGGGCGTCAGCATCTTGCAACATATTCCACAATCACTTCCAATTGGTTTGATGAAGAGGCCGTACAGTGGGTGAAATCCTAACAGATGGTTGGAAAACGCCGCAATGGGCTACTCGCTCAGTTTCTTGACAGTGCTATTCCGACAGGTGTAGCAGAAAGGCATGATGACCAGAGAATTTTATCTGGCTGGCGGTGTGATGGTGGCCGTTCTGCTGTGGTGCTCAGCCGCGCCTGGCGAAGAGCTTCCCCTCACCGAAAACGTGCCGATCTCCGAGTTTCAAAACCGCACAGAGGACGTCAACGTTTACGATTTCGATGCTCCTCCACAAGGCATGTTTCGCTCAATCGCCACGGCGGAAGATTTTGAGGAGCGCCTGGGACCTCTTCGAACTCATGAAATCCTGCCGATCAAACCAACCGAACGCTTTCGCGCCGATGTGGCCGCCATCTTCATCGTGTTTTCGCTGCATCAACATTATCAGGCCTTCACGATCTTCGGCCGTTGCATGCCCGAACAGGTGGCCGGTAGCCTGCCCGAGACGATCATCAGCGAAGACGCGATGCACATCGCGTTGGAAGACGAGAGCGGCTATCTGAAATTATCCGCTCCCAAGACTGGCTGGAAACCGGGACGGTACAAAGTCGAGATTCATACGGGCGAACAAGTCAACGAGATGAGCCTCATGGGCACCAGGCGTTTCAGCATCGTGGCGCCCCGCAAGTAAGTTTCTCCCAGGCTAGTCGCCGGCCCATCGCAGTTACGCGTTTGACCCTCTCTCGACCTTCCGTTAGAATGCCCCCCTTAATAATGTCCTCTCCGGCTGCTGCCGGAGCTTTTGCGCACTATGACACCGCCTTCCAGCCCTTGGGCCTCCGTGATCATCCCTATCAAGGATGAGCGAGACAATCTATCTCCCCTCATCGCAAGTCTCTTGAAAGTCATGGATTCTCATGAGTTGTCCAGCTCACGGCCTTATGAGATCCTGTTTGTGGACGACGGGAGCAGCGACGGAAGCAGCGACGAATTAGACCGATTGGCACGCGAACATTCCTGCGTGCGCGTCTTCCACTTCGACCGTAATTACGGCAAAACGTGCGCGCTTGATGCGGGCTTTCGGCAATCGTCTGGCGAGATCATCATCCAGATCGACGGCGATCTCCAGCAGGACACCGAAGATATCTTAAGGCTGCTTCCTTATACCGCCTCCCACGACCTCGTTTGCGGATGGAGGCAACAACGACAGGACGGCTTCGTGAAGATGCTCTCCTCCCGGATTGCGAACCCTGTGCGAAACTTTTTTACTCATGACGGTGTCCATGATACGGGCTGCCCGCTCAAGGTCTTTCGACGTCCCGTGCTGGAACGCATCCGGCTCTTTGAGGGCCTGCATCGATTCTTTCCGGCGCTCGCGCTGATGCATGGTTTCACGGTCACTGAAGTGCCGGTGCGTCATTATCCTCGCATCCACGGCGTCTCGAAATACGGCATGGGGAACCGTTTGTTCAAGTCGCTTTATGATCTGATCGCCGTACGTTGGATGCAGAATCGTGTGTTGCTCTATAGATTCCGTAACAAATGACTCACATTGGATTGCGCTCAGCAGTTTCAATACCGCCCACATGTACCATGACGTCCCTCTTTCCAAGATCCCATGAGTACTGAGACCATATGGCTCGGCATCGGCTTCCTTGGTCAAGGACTCTTCTTTGGTCGTTGGCTGGTCCAATGGATTGCCTCTGAGCGCAGTTCGGAGAGCCGGGTGCCGATTTCCTTCTGGTATATGAGTCTCATCGGAGGGCTGATTACGCTCACCTACGCGATCTACCGGAAGGACCCTGTATTTATTTCCGGGCAGAGCGTCGGGGCGGTGGTCTATCTGCGCAACCTGGTCCTCATTCACCGCACGGATCAAACGAAGACCCCGCCGCGGCCACAAGCATGAGAGATTCTGCCGTTCACCTCAACCGGATCCGTTCCACCCTTCACGGATAGCGATCACCACCCACTATGGACCGGAGCTCATCGCAACCCATCCAGCTACTGGCCCTGACGCTCTTGGCTGGTCTGCTGTTCTTCATCGGGCTCGGCAGTATGGGATTGACCGATCGCGACGAAGGCCGAAATGCGGAGGCCGGTCGTGAAATGTTCGCATCCGGAGATCTCGTTACTCCGACCTTCAATGGCGAACTACGTGTTGCGAAGCCGGTCTTCGTCTATTGGCTGATGACGCTGTCCTACCATGCGTTTGGGGTGAATGAGCTTGCAGCGCGCGCTCCGTCCGCCTTCTTCGGCGTGGCATTGATCGTGATGCACTACTTATTTCTGTCCCGCCTTCGCGGTCCGACCGCAGGTCTGGTTGGCGCGCTGATGTTGCTTTTGAATATCGAGATCCTGGCGCTCGGACGAATGGCCATTACTGATAGTGTGCTGATTTTCTTCACCACGTTGTCCCTCTATAGTTTTTGGCTCGGACTCCATGAAGAGGGTGCTGGGCGACATTGGATCTGGGGGTTTTATGCCGGCATGGCCTTCGCCACGTTGACGAAAGGACCGGTGGGATTCGCTGTTCCGCTGATGACTGCACTTCTGTACCTTCTCGCCACTCGGCAATGGCGCATTTTCTGGCAAAGAGGCGCGCCTATCGCAGGCACTCTTCTATTTCTCATTCTGGCTGGCCCTTGGTATATAGCCATGCTTGTTATCCATGGAGATGCCTATTCTTCTCAGGCCAAGGTTCACACAGTCGGACGATTCCTCGCTCCGATGGAAGGACACGGAGGGGGATGGTGGTTCTATTTTCCCGTCTTACTCCTGGGCTTTTATCCTTGGAGCGCCCTGTTACCTGCAGCAGTCTACCGAGCCTATGCAACATGGCGAGAATCACCCGGCTTGTTACACGTGCCGAATGGCTCGCCTGAAACGAAAGAACCGTCGGGATCCGGTCATGAATTGGAATGGTTTGCAGGCTTGTGGGTGATCGGGACATTCATCTTTTTCAGCTTGTCGTCCACCCGCTTACCTCACTATATCGGTCCGTTGTTTCCCGCTTGCGCCCTGCTCGCCACTTCCTATTGGGCCCAAGGTCTGAAAGAGCCTTCGACCAAAGGACTGCGCGGATCAATCCACTTCATGATGGGAATCGGCTATCTGGTGGCAATCGGGTTCGCGAGTGCGCCATTCCTCTTCCACACATTCTCAGGAAAGATGGTGAAAGAGTTTCCACTTGCCACCCAATTTGACCTGGGGATCGGTCCCTATCTTGGTGCGATCATCGTCGTGGCGGCCATGGGATTCATTGGCTATTGGGGGCTGGACGACATGAAGCGCCACCTGACCTTTGGGACAGCCGGTGCAGCACTCGCGAGCGTCTTTCTCGTGGCCATCCTTGCCGTGGTTCCTGATTTCAATCGCTATGCCATCGCGCCACCGCAGGAATTGGCCTACGCAGCCGGGCTGAATCTGAAGCCGACGGACCAGTTGATCGCTTTCGGTATAACCAGACCATCAACAGCCTTCTATGCGAGACGCACGGTGCTGTTCATTCCGTCCAACGAACTCGACCGACTGCGCGCAGCCTTGCGCAAGGAAGGTCGCACCATGATTCTGCTGCCGGAGTTGCTGAAGGATGCTTTGCCGAAAGAAGCGGCTGAATTTCGCCCGATTCTCAAACGACATGGCTATGTCCTCTTGGCTAACGAGCCGATGGTTGACATCCCCCAGGGTACGGACGCGACCTCTTCAACAACCCCGTCCACACCGCTGGGACATTAGGCCGATCAGAATCGTGGCTTGTACGGTCCGTCATGACGACTGCCGCGATTGCGACATCGTCGGCATGGGGGGCGAGCCTGATTCACTCCCCCAGAAATGTTTCTAAAAAGGCAGCACTCCGCGTGCATCAACGAGAATCAGAGCAGCAAGAGCCAAACTGCCAAGTAGAGCGCTTTCTTTCACGACAGACCAGCTCGGCGATTCTTCTGGACTTCCGTGCGCTTGCCCAAGAGCATTGAGCCAACACGCCAGACATGTAAATCCCACTGCCGCGAGCACGAGGGGCGATGTCGTCATGGCAGCGAGCCCATACGCAATCAGATACAGGGACGTCTTTGACTGCCAGGTTCCCCCGAAACCTTCCCGGACGATCCAATAGGTCCGTCGGATCCATAAACCCGCCATGACGGCTGTTGCACCCAATGCCATGAACAGCATGCCCACGAATCCCTCAGCCATCTCATGGGACAATGTCCAGAGGACGGCTAGAACCAGTGACGATCCGACCGCCGCATGGCGACATCCGTCCTGTAATGAAGTGCGCCATGCTTTGAGTGGAGCCGCAGCGAGCGACCCGCTGAGAATGCCCACGACCGCGCCCCCAACCACATCCGTCGGGAAATGCGATCCGCGAAGCACACGACTAAGGGCCACAAAAGACGCGATACTAATGCACAGCGGGCCCCAGGCGGGGAATCGTTTGGCCATTACTGTCGCAACAGCAAAACTGGCTGTGCTGTGCCCGGAGGGAAACGAATCCAATCCTGACATCCAGGATATCCCCATCTGCCAGTCCCCCGAGTGAACGAACTTGGGGCGAGGCCTACCGATGAGGTGTTTCAGCACGTTGGCCAGGATTGCCGCAATTCCGTGAGCGATTAATGACTGAATTGCGGCGAGTTTGAGGACTCTCTTTTCAAAAACCCAGGCGAGCGCAAGGAGCAGAATGCTCAACAAGGCGAGACGCCACCCTTGGCCAATCCAATCTCCAGTATTGCTTGTGAATGCCATCCATGGAATGGTGAGTTGGTCCCATGGCAGATGCACCGTGACCGATCGCACATACTTGGTAATCGGCAGATCAAACTGGGCCCAGCCGAGAAAACTGATAACCAGTGCTATACAAGAACAGCCGAATGCCGCGAGGGCCCAAATCTTTTTAAGCGGTATCGGAGCGGATACGCCCATGTGGGTGGGATGTGTCTCAACGACTCCTGAATGCCTGGAACTCGTCACCAAGTGCTCATCGTCAGCCCCCCGATCTTAGGGAATCCAGTCGGCTAGGAAGACGTTAAACTCGCCCGGAGCCTTGGCATTTCGATCCGATACCCAGACGAGACGTTTGCCGTCCGGGGAAAACATGGGAAAACTGTTGAAATGCCCCTCGGTGGTGATGCGCTCCGTGGCCGTCCCGTCGTCACGGACCAGATACAGGTGAAAACTGGGGCGAGCTCCTTCTCCTCTTGTTTCTAGGTTCGAGGAGAAGATGATGCGCTTGCCATCCGGATGAAAGTAGGGAGAAAAGTTTGAGGCGCGGTTCGAGGTGACTTGTTTTTTGCCTGAGCCATCGACATTAATCACGAAAAGTTCCAGCTGACCGGGTTCTACCAGTTGTTGCGCCAACAATTCCTTGTACTTTGTGATTTCTGCGGGGTCGGTCGGATGAGCCGCTCGATAGACCAGGCGCGTACTGTCCGGTGAAAAGAATGCGCCCCCGTCGTAGCCCAAGTCATCCGTAAGGCGTCGAACGTTCGTGCCGTCCAGATTCATCGTATACAAGTCCAGATCCCCGTCCTTCACCGATGTCCATACGATGGTTTTTCCATTCGGCGAGATCGTTGCTTCTGCATCGTAGCCTGGCGTGGCGGTCAACCGCTGCACTTGCTGGCCATCGATACGGACCGAGTAGATGTCATAGTCGTCGAGCGCCCATCGGTACGCCCCGTCCCGCTTTGGTTGTGGGGGGCAATTCGGACCAGCCGCGTGTGTGGAGGAATAGAGCACGCGTCGGTCACCGGGGAAAAAGTAGCCGCACGTCGTCGCGCCCACACCGGTGCTGACCAACCGCAGGGTCTCGCTTTGCAAGTCCATCACATACATTTGATAGCAACCCAGCCCGCTTGCAGCTGGTTTCAACGGTGTTGCCTTGGCATCCTTGGTCCAATCGTTGGTCGATTGAAAGATCAGCTTGGTGCCGTCGAAGGAAAAATAGGCTTCTGCGTTCTTACGGCCGAAGGTCAGCTGACGAATATTCGCCAAATGCCGTTCTGTAGAATCAGTGGGTGCAATCGCTTCATTCACCCGATCGGCCGTCACTCCGAATTCAGGAGTGCTCATCAACATGCAAAGCCCCACTCCCAAGGCCCCAAGGATCTTACGACATGCCATCAATCCGTACCTCCATGGTGTCCTCTTGTCCTGGCCATACCTCTCGCTTCTTTACCGTACCGTCCTGGAAAATTACATAACTGTGCCACCCGTAATAAAACAGGAGTCGAGCCACTTTCGCAACCGCGTCGGAGGTCACCCCATACAGGACCGTCATGACGCTACCCGGCACATTCGCCCGATGGCAAGAAAACAGCACAGCCATGTTTGGCCCCTCATAGCTCTGGCCATCAATTCGAAAACCAGTATCCTTGAGGGCGGCACGGTCCCCGCATGACTCTAGCACGACTGATTGAACGGCTTGCCCCTGATCGGCATCAGCAAGTATCAGGACCGAGCCTTCACGAGGAAGCGCATGGCCTTCAAGAGCAACCACCTTCGTCCTTTGTAAATCCCTCGGTTCGTGCTCCTCAATACGAGACACGATCTGTTCCAACGGAGATGCAGGGTCAGAAAACGCCCGCATCACCGTTTTGTGTGAATCGGTGACGTAACTGTTCAGGACAGGTGGCAGTTGTTGTCTGGCTAACTGACGGAATGCCATCATCTCCGGGTCAAGTTCAACCCACAGTGGCGCATTGGGCAGTACGAGTTCAACGATGCTCGCGTAAGAAGGGTTCAGCATCACCGGTCTGACTTCGCTGGTGTCCTCCATCATGATCCTGATGGGAATTGTGATCCGATACGGTTTCTCCGACTGCTGGATTCGGATAGTTAGGTGCCAGCTATCTTGGCCTCCGTCGTTTTTCACCCTGCGAGCGCTAGCGTCTCCAAGAGAGACCATGGGCGCGCCTGGCTGCTCGACCCATTGCTGAAAAAACCACCGCAAATGTTGTCCACTTTCACGAGAAAAGACCTCCTCGATCGATACCCAATCCGCCGGTTGATTGCGATATTGACTGACAAATGCTTTCAGGCCTCGCCAAAATGGCTCATCGCCAATCTCCCGGCGAAGCAGGTGAAAGACGAAGGCCGATTTTTGATACCCGATGGCATTATCCTTCTCGTCGTGCTTCCTAACAAACTGTGACACTGCATAGTCGTCTTCAGGCCTCACATAGAGATTGTATCCTTGCAGCATCATTCGTCTCTGCTCCAAAGCTTGGCGGTCATCCCGGACCAATTCATGCCAGTAATAATTGGCCAAGTAGGTCGTCAACCCTTCAACCCAGTTGCCGTGACCATCACGATTGAACACCGAATTCCCGATCCAGGAATGTACGATCTCGTGGCCTAAGGCATACGGTTGTGTATAGTGCCGTTTGATGCTGCCGCTGCCGAGGAGGGTAAACGACGGCATGCCCAGACCACTCGCAAAAAAATTCTCCACAACCGCAAATTTCTCAAAGGGATAGGCTCCCAGTATCTGCACATACGCATCGAGGTACTGTGCGGTTGCATCGAGATATTCATCCGCCAACTCAGCATTGTCCGACAAAAAATAGGTCTGAATCTTGACTCGCTGCCCCGTCGTTGATGCTTCCCATTCTCTTGATTTGGTCACAAACTTGTTGGCCACGAGCGTGAACGCTTCGGACCGCTCCTGAACGATCCACGTTGAGGAGACCATTCCAGCGGTAAGGTTTTCCGCAACCTTCTGCCCTGATCCAACCACCGTCCACCCTTCGGAAATTTGAGTCGCCACCCGATAGGTACTGAAGGAACCTTCCACATCTGGATACCATTGGCTTTCTCCGCTCAAATAGACACCTTCCAAGCCGATATACCCAGCCGTCTCACTGGGCGTGACAAACCTCAAGTGACGGGGATCCTTCGGAGGATCATTGATCGGCCCGCGATAGACCCAGACCAACGTCACCTTTCGGCCATGCTCCTCGGGGAGCATCACGACGATACGCTGTGTGGAAGAATCAGGAATTTGGACCGTCGTGAAGGAAGCACCCTGGTTTGAACTCTCTTGCCCAAGCGTGATCGATTCAACCTGCAGCGTCTGCGCAAGCGTGAACCTGACGAACTTGACCTGGGCACTAACCTCCAGATCGATCTGGTCCGTCGCCGCCAGCGCGTGTGTCGCCGGGATCAACGTGACTGATATATTGTGATGAACCGAGATAACATCGTCATTCGGCAGCGGGGCTGAATAGCCCACTGCACTGGGGAGGATGACCAGGAGAAGACTGAGGAGGTGCTGCCAGAAGATCCGCTTCCTGATACACATCAGGAAACTTTTAACATTCGCGACAGACGAGTACAAGCTGGATTGCCGTCAAAAGGCGCTCCAGATCAACCGGCTTCATCAGAATTTCTTGAGGTCCTAATGCCCAGGCTTCATCGAGTAATTCCTCGCTCTGACTCCCGGTCATGATAATGATACCGCCAGGATATTCCTGCTCATGCAAAACGCGAAGCATATCGATCCCCGCCATACCTGGCATGATCAGATCGAGCAAAATTGCATCGGGTGGCCGATCGTCAATGATTCGAAGAGCATCCTGACCATCGTTGACGCCGAGCGCACGATACCCTCGAAGACTCAAGAATTTGACAAGGAGATCACACACCAGAGACTCGTCGTCAACCACCAAAACCGACTCGTCAAGCTGCGGAATCGGCTCCCCGTTTCCTGGCGAAAGCTGAGCAGTAGCGGGCTGCACAGACAGCTGCATGATCCGATTCACAGCCTCAACAAGGACGTCCAATGACAGCCCTTTTCTGATGAAATCAGTCGCGCGTAGGGCTCGCGCTTGATTTTCCTGAATTTCAGTCGCGCCCCCACCCAAGATGATCACGGGCGCATGGGGATCGATGGCTCGAATCTCCTTCAAGACGGCGAGTCCATTCATCTCCGGCATTCGCAGATCCAGCAGGGTCACTCGAGGACTGGAGGCGCGAAATAGATCAAGTCCTTCTCGTCCACTGGTCGCCGTAATGACATGATACCCCTGTCTGGTGAACACGTTCTGCAAAAGATCGCAATTCATCTGGTCGTCATCTACGATCAAGAGCTTGATCATCTCTACATATCCTATTCGGTTGTGAAGCAACGGCTTGCTTTGAGAAGAAGATAGCATGCGGTGAGGGATAAGAGAAGAAAATGCGTGGTTTACGGGGAGGAGGCCGGCTGCCCGAATAATGCCGCTATGAATGCCTCGGCATTAAAGTCCTGCAAGTCATCGGCTGCTTCTCCTACACCGACTAAACGGAGCGGAAGTTTCAGTTCATCTGCAATAGCAACAACGATACCGCCACGCGCGGTCCCGTCCAGTTTCGTCAGAGCGAGTCCTGTGACCCCTATTGCTTCGTGAAACTCTCGGGCTTGTCCTAATGCGTTTTGTCCGAGGGTGGCATCCAAGACCAACAACACCTCATGTGGCGCACCGGGCAATTCCTGACCGATCACCCGTCTCACTTTCCGTAGTTCGTCCATAAGATTTGACTTGGTGTGCAATCGGCCGGCAGTGTCGATTAGAACCACATCCGTTTTTCTAGCCTTGGCCGCAACAATCCCGTCAAAGGCAACGGCAGCCGGATCGGCCCCGTGGCGCTGACGAATAACTTCTGCACCAATTCGATCTCCCCACACTTGGAGTTGATCAATAGCGGCCGCGCGAAATGTGTCACCAGCAACAAGCAACGATCGATGCCCTGCCTGTGTCATCCGTTGGGCAATCTTGGCAATGGTCGTCGTTTTCCCGACACCGTTGACTCCAATGACCAAGACAACAAATGGCTTTGGACCTTCGTTTACGAGCTGATCAAGAGTCGGACAGGATACGGTTTTGAGTATACCGTAGAGCGACCGACTGAGAACGTTCCGAAGCCCTTCCGGAGTTTGCGCATCAACCCCTCGCGTTTCTTCGTTGACCTGCTTGATTAAGCGATCAACGACCCGAGCACCAAGATCAGCTGCGAGCAGTGAAGATTCGAGCTCTTCGAGCAACGCTTGGTCCGGTGTGCGTCCAAGAAATCGATCCAGGGACTGCTGCACGACACCACGCGTTTTGCCGAGCCCCTCACTGAGTCGTTGAAACCATCCCATCGTCAAGAAACCTTCCTCTTGCGTCGGTGAGAACACATAATCACCCGAGGCACTGGAGAAATCATATGGAGAACTTGCTGTTCGCGCCGTGACATTCGCACCGCTTCTTGTGGACTACGTTCATGATCGTACCCACAGAGATGAAGCACGCCATGAACCAGCAGTGTGGCCAGTTCATCATCTATGGAACGTCTGGCTTCCTCAGCTTGGCGAATCGCAGTCGGCAACGAAATGACCACGTCCCCCAGCATATCCGTAGCAGGGGTTCTGACCTGAGGCACAACGGCCTCCCGTATAGAGAATGCCAGCACATCAGTCACTCGATCCTGTTGGCGATACTCGCGATTCAGGCGGCGTATGCGTGCATCTCCGATCAATTCCAAGCTCAATTCTGACTTCGTCTCTCCTACAGCCATCAAGATACGCTGTGCCAAACGGATAAGGGATCGTCGTTGGATGGGGTATCGCACAAGGCTCACCCGGAGATACACGGCCATTTACCGAGGACGCCTTGCAGGCCCGATCGGCGGTGAACCGACAGTCGTCGGCTTGCGTACAATCGAGGACTGACGCTGTGGTGATGAGAGTGGCTCGCGAGTTTGGTGAGAATCACTACTACTCACTGCCTGATGGCGATCGTAAGCTTTGATGATGTCTTGAACGAGTCGATGTCTCACAACATCTTTCTCATCGAAATAGATAAATGCAATGCCTTCAATATTCTGAAGAATCTCCTTGACTTGTATGAGGCCAGACACTCGGTCATTCGGGAGGTCCACTTGTGTAATATCGCCGGTGACAATGACCTTGGAATGGAATCCCAACCGAGTGAGGAACATTTTCATCTGTTCCGCCGTCGCGTTTTGCGCTTCATCGAGAATGACAAAGGAATCGTTCAACGTTCTCCCTCGCATAAACGCGAGAGGTGCGATCTCAATATCGCCTTTCTCAATCAATCGATTGGCCCGTTCCATGTCCATCATGTCAAAGAGCGCGTCATAGAGCGGCCGCAGGTATGGATTTACTTTTTCGTAAATGTCGCCTGGCAGGAAGCCTAGCTTCTCGCCTGCTTCGACCGCAGGTCTGGCAAGAATAATTCGGCTCACCTCCTTATTTATCAAGGCACTCACCGCCATAGCCATAGCCAAATATGTTTTGCCAGTCCCAGCCGGCCCGATGGCGATGACGATATCGTGTTGCTCAATCGCTTCGATGTAGGACTTTTGAGTCGGGGATTTAGGGCCGACGAAGCGCTTCTTGGTGACAACCATAGCCGATTGACCGAGCACGTCTCTGAGTGAGGCTTCGGGGGTTCGGCGTAAGGCGCCTAGGGCGTGCGTCACATCGTCAGCCTGAAGGGTAATTCCCTCGTTCGTGAGGGAAGCAAGCTCTAGGAGAATTCGTTCGGCTTGACGAACAGCGTCGGGGAGGCCGTCCAACGTGAGCTCTTCACCACGTGCAGATAGCCGGACACCCAGCTCGTCTTCGATCAACTTGAGATGTCGGTCATGGTGACCGAATAGGACAGCGGTGTTGGTACCCTCTCGTAGTTTGAGCTTACGCACGAGCGATGGTTGGTCTCCCTCCTACATCAACGCTCCGTATTGTAGCAGACAAGAAAAAGTCTAGACAAGGAGTTGCACGATCCTCGTGAAACTTTCAGGCTTTGGGCGGGGCAGATGGGGGATTCCGGGTCAGAGTCAAATTGAACTCCTGTGTGGCTACACCTCCATGCTCGTCCTTCGCGACAACTTTGACATGAAATGTTCCCTGTTGATCTGTCGGGATCTGCCACCCAATATGACCTGATTCCAAACTGATGACCATACCGGGAGGAGCCATCTCCAAGTGATAGGTTAACCGATCACCGTCTGGATCAAGCGCTTGTACGGAGTAATCAAAACGGTCTTGAGTAGCCGCGGCAGGAGGAGTTGATACAATCCTTGGGCCGCTATTGCCTAATACCAGCGGTTCGGACTTCGAGGAATGTCCTGAGCCAGCTGGATCACTAGCGCTCACTTCAACCGTGATTCTATCCGGAGCGGCGAAGCCGGTTGTATCGAGAAACGAATCTTCCCCCTCCTTGATGATGGCGTCATTGCGATACCACTTATAGGTGAGGTCGACACGGTCATGGTCAGGATCACTCGCCTCAACCTGTGCCTCAAGCCTATCCCCCGCTCGCGCTGTCTGAGGCGTGAGTGAAACGGCTGTCACCCTTGGCGAGGCATTGCCGACGACAACACTCGCCGTTCGATACGGCTGACCTTTGTTCGTCCCGTCCGTTGGAACGATTTCCACAAACACTGTCTGGCCATGCCTGAAGAATTCCGGCGGCAGCGTCGCATTCGTTTGCCCCCCGATGGGTACATTGTCCACATACCACTGATAGTGGAACGAAACCGCTTCTCGTTCCGGATCCTCAGACTGAATTTGCACGGCAGCAGGAGCGTCTTGAGAAAGGGGACTACTGATGATCACGGCCGTGGTGACAACCGGCGGTCGATTACCTGAAGATCGAGCTGTTGGGGGAGGCACCTCACTGCCGGTGCAGGCGGCATCGAGCGCCATCCCCGCCAACAGCAGCCCAATTTGCAGGACGTTGCTTGTACGGTTCGTGATGCCCTCCATCAACTCGCGGCTCCGGCTTGCCGCTCTGAATGACTAATCCCGCTGATGTACCCAGTTCACATAGCGGCTGTAATTACCTTCAAGATTCACGTTCCCCTGCGTAAACGCCCCGGTGGACATCTGCACGTTATAACTGCATCCTTGCCCGCAATGGATCGTTCCGCTTGACG
>CAZJOQ010000080.1:0-15889 GCA_964547625.1 uncultured Nitrospira sp. | reverse complement strand
TGTGGAGCTGGCGAGAGGAATCGAACCTCCAACCTGCGGTTTACAAAACCGCTGCTCTGCCGATTGAGCTACGCCAGCCCGTTGGTGTCAGGATGTCCCCACATCGTGTCGCACAGTATCAATAGGCTCAAGAGCCTGTCAAGAAAACTTCCCCCGTGTCAGGTTGTTGCCCAATAGTTGATATGACTTGCTTTGCCTTCCGCAGATTATTATTCTAAGCCCGCTGAGAATTTCGTATTCCAAATGGATCGAGATGGATTAAGTATGAGCCAAGTTCATGTGCTGGTTGTCGACGATGATCCCGCTTTGCGCGAGATTCTGCAAGAAGCGCTCATGCGGGAGAGCTATACCGTGTCTACTGCGGAGGATGGCACGCAGGCCATTCAGGCAGTGAAAGAGAGCGTGGTGCACATTGTCATTACGGATTACCAATTGCCCGATATTGATGGGCTTGAGGTCATCGACCGACTTTCCAAGCTTGACGCGAAGATCATTCCCATCGTGATGACCGGATTCGGCACGATTGAAACGGCCGTCCGTGCCATGAAGTCCGGGGCGTTTGATTTTATTACCAAACCGTTTGATCTTGAAACGGTCGCAGTCGTTGTGCGGAAGGCCGCGGAATTTCATCGGCTGCGGCAGGAAAACCATCTCCTGCGACGGGCGGTGCGGGATCAGTATCGATTGGAGCAGTTGGTGGGTGTCAGTGAACCGATGCAGCAAGTGCTGGAGTTTGTTCAAAAGGTGGCAGATAGCGACAGCACGGTGATGATACAAGGTGAGAGTGGCACGGGTAAAGAGTTGGTGGCCCGAATGCTGCACTTCAACAGTCTAAGAAGAGATCGGCCATTGGTCCCCGTGAACTGCGGCGCGATTCCAGAAAACCTGCTTGAGTCGGAACTCTTTGGGCACGAGAAGGGTGCCTTCACCGGCGCAACGCATGCGCGCATGGGCCGTTTTGAACTGGCGCATGGAGGCACGATTTTTCTGGATGAAATCGGCGAACTGAGCCTCTCCTTACAGGTGAAGCTCCTTCGAGTGCTGCAAGAGCGGGAATTCGAACGAGTAGGTGGAAACCGGACCATTCATGTCGATGTGCGCATCATTGCTGCGACCAATCAAGATCTGGAAACAATGGTTGAAGAGAGGCGATTTCGGCAGGATCTATTCTATCGGCTCAATGTGATCCCCATTGTCATTCCACCACTCCGAGAACGCCGTACCGATATTCCGCTCCTGATTGACCACTTCCTCACTCGGTTTAATCAGAGTAAGCACACTGAGGTCGTGGGCCTTGATGACGAGGCGCTTCGCTTGCTGACCGAATACGATTGGCCGGGGAATATTCGGGAATTAGAAAATATGATGGAACGGCTGGCTGTTCTCAAGAAACAAGGCATTCTCTCTTCCGAAGATCTTCCTCAGAAGATCAGTCGGAAATCGATCATCCCCGAGCTGAAGGAACAGTTCATACGGCTGAGCGAGGATGGCATTCATCTTTCGAGAGAGGTTGAGCAGTACGAAAAACATCTCATCATGGAGGCGTTAAAGAAAGCCAACGGCGTCACTGCTCGAGCAGCCCAGTTACTCCACCTCAATCGAACGACATTAGTTGAAAAGCTTAAGCGCAAAGGTGTTGATCCGCGATCACAGGTGGAAACCCTTCCATTATGGCCACGGACCTCCAGTCAAAAGATTGACGACCTCACAACGTAGTCGATGCCAATCCTGACGCGATTCTTCCCCGGGCACGATTCCTCCCGAAAAACATCCTGATTTCCTTAGAGTTTGTTTGTGGATATCCAGGGCATGAGCCTTGCTGGTGTCCTATCGCCGTGCATAAATTTAACTTGCGATATCGTCAGGTGATACTTTCGATGGTCGTCTGGATGGCGTTCCTTCCGCTGGCGATCGGTGAGTCTACGCCTCAGTCTTCTGTCAACCGCGCAAGTGTACCACTGCCTGAACGCAAGCCTACGGTGCAAGATCCAGCGTCGCTTGAAAGGCTTCTCCAGCCTCTGCCCGATGATGGGCCAAGACCGGAGGGCCATTCCGCGGGGATTGATGCGTTGGCATGGCAGGAGGGCCAATCTGCCTACAAGAAGAACGCGTGGGTGGAGGCGCAACGATTCTTTGGGAAGATCGTGAAGGATCATCCCGAAAGCCCGCTTGTCCCATCGGCCAAAGCGTTCTTGGTGGAGGTATCGCTTCGTGATGAGTCTTCCGGACACAATCGACCCGAGGCTATTCAGGAATTCAAGAAACTCCTGCGGGACTATCCCCAGTCAGCCAACGCGAGGAGAGCAGAGTGGCGGATTGCGGATTTATACTTTGAGCAAGAATGGTATCAAGAGGCACAGGCGTTTTACGAACAAGCTATGGCGCATTCCCTCCATCTTCCGTTTGACGGGAATCGAGCCTTACTTGGGCTTGGACATACGTTTATGGCCACGGGGAAATGGAGAGATGCCGAGCATGCATTTGCGAATGTGCGGAAGCGAGGTGTGAACGAGCAGTTGCTTCAGAGCGCTACGTTGGGATTGGCGCACGCGCTGTTCAGGCAGAACCGATTTTCAGATGCGCAAACCTTCTACGATCTGAGCTATCGGCGATGGCCGGAGTTCTTACGGGGTGATCCCATAGCACTTCAACGGTACGCAATTACGCAGGTCCAGCTGCACCATGATGCCTCCGCGCGAGAGCTGATGCTGCTCTTCTACAATTTGTATCCACGCCATGGATACGCGCCGAGGGCGTTGCTCCATGTGGCCGAGAATTTACGAAGTGGCGGTCAGCAGCCTCGCGCCGAGTTCATCTATGCCCTCATTCCGTTGCTGTACCCACAAAGCGAGCTAGACTCGACGGTCAAGTTACGACTCGCGACGCTACTCACTGAGGGTAACCTAGCAGCCGAAGGTAAGATCCTGAGCCCAATGGTTGGGGCTATGATCCGCAACGTGCCCATTCCAGTTCGGACCGATGCCTCTTATCGAACACTGATGGAGGAAATTGCGATTCGAGAAGGTGATAATCCCACAGGGAGTGAGGCGCTGTTTTATCTGGCGCAAGAGTACGAAAGGGCAAACGATCTTCATCGCGCCCTCCGTACGTACAAGGAGGTCACCTATCGCGTCGCGAAGGGAGGCGAATCCTGGGCCATGAAGGCGTCGGAGCGTCTATCGGCGATCTTGACACCCTGGATTGAGGCCGCGATCGCGTCACAGGATGATTGGACGGTCGTGAGTTTGTTTCACCGACATGGAGCGATGGCTGAACAATGGTACGCGCGTACCCCGATGCTGCTTGAGATCGCTGAATCCCATCGACGTCTGGGGTTCACTACCGAAGCGGTAGGACTACTTCAGCAGGTGATCAAGGTCCAGAAAGACTCAGCGCTGGTTGAGCCAGCTTTAGTTGGCCTTGGGAAGAACTACTTAGATCAGCGGGACGCAGAGGCCGCCCGGAAAGTACTCGAGCGATATCGGTTCCAGTTTCCCATCGGAAGATACGAAGGAGAAGTTCTACAACTTCTTATCAGCGCCATGCGGCAACAGCGTGATCTACAAGGCCTTCTCCACCTTTGTCGAACATGGCTCTTACGACATCCGGTTCATCCTGAGCGCCCTGTCATGTATCTGCAGCTGGCCAAGACTTTGGAGGAACTGGAAAAGCTTGATGAGTCTGCGCTTGCATTCGACGAAGCGTTCAAATCTGGTGCGACACAGTCCGCTGGGACGCTGCTGTCTTATGCGGATATCTTGTCCCGGTTGAATCGACACGATCGGGCGATCGCCGCGTATCAATCAGTCTTAGAAAAGAAACCGAACGCTCGTCAGTCCGAATGGGCGTATCTGCAAACGGCCAAGCATTGGGCGGCGCTGAAGCAATATGATCGCGCCACGGTTGCACTGGCCGAACTCGACGTCGCCGCTGACCAGATGGTCAATCGCATAGCCGCGTCTCTCAAGAATAGTCTGCAAACAGTTCGGCAATCTCGTCATGGGGAGGGGCTATGACGACCGCGACGACAGGGCAACCGGAGGAGCGTGACCTGCTCCAGGCAGCATTCAGGACTTTTGATGAGGCCGCGCAGACACTGCAACAGTCCTATACTGCGTTGACGGCACGTGTGGAGCAGATGGATGTCGAGCTGGCGCGTAGCAATGAAGCGCTTCGTCGACAGCTTTGCGAAAACGAGGCGATGCGGATGCATCTCAATGGCATTCTCGAATCATTATCCACGGGAGTGTTGGTGGTGGATGAGCGCGAGGTGATTACCCGCAGTAATCTGGCCGCGGAGACAATGTTCGGTGCTACTGAGGCGGAACTGTGCGACCGCGTAGCATCGGAGGTGCTCATCGGTCTGGGTCTGAGCGTATGTGATCGGCCTCAACGCCTTGGGCAGACCGTGGTCTCAATCAGTCAGGTGCCGCTACGCAAGGATTCGAGCGGCGGTTCCAGTCGGCTGATTTTGATCCAAGATGTCACTCGTATCTATCAGCTTGAAGAGCAATTGCAGCGCAAGGATCGACTCGCCGCAATGGGGGAGCTCATTGGTCGGATCGCTCATGAAATCAGAAATCCATTGGGTAGTGTCGAGCTTTTTGCCTCTCTGCTTCAGCGAGATCTTGCCCATAACGTGCCTGCCAAGCGCTATGCTGAGCAGATATCACAGGCCGTCCAATCGATGGATCGATTACTCGCTAATCTCCTGCTGTACACGAGACCGGCGCGTATGGCTCGTGGATGGCACTTATCCGCGCCGTTAATTCACGATTCCATTACGTTGGGGGCTCATGCGATCACGAAAGTGCCGATAGAGATTCGCGTGGACATCGATCCAGATATTTCGTCGCTCTGGTGTCACGATGGGCAATTGAAGCAAGTTATCTTGAACCTAGTTGTCAATGCCGTTCAGGCCATGCCCAACGGGGGTGTTTTGACGATCAGTCTACAAAAAGAACTGCCGCAGACGCTTGGAATACCCGCCGTTCGGCTGACTGTGCGAGATTCCGGTGTAGGTATTGACCCGGATCATCGGTCACGTGTGTTTGACCCATTCTTTACGACAAAGGATGAGGGAACAGGCCTTGGCCTTGCAATCGTCTATTCAATCGTCGATGCGCACCAAGGACGGATCGATGTCCACAGCGCGATCGGGCAGGGCACGACGTTCACGATTCTTCTGCCACATCCTCCGATGGTGTCAGCCTCAGGCGAGATTCAGGTCTCGGAGGGGCAAGAAGGCGAATCAGACGAAGACGAGCACAGTAACTGCGAGTTGGCGTTAGCAGAGGAGTGGCTCCATGAATGAACGTGAGAAGAACGGCCCACTGGCAGACCAAAACGACGAAAGCGAACGCGTTCTGATCGTCGACGATGACCCATCGATGCGAACCGCGTTGATGGAGACGGTCAAGAGATTGGGGTATGTGGTCCAAGGAGCGGTCGATGGGAGTGATGCCATGGAGCGCCTCGTTCGCTTTCGTCCATGGTTGGTGCTGACCGACCTCAGGATGCCGCGACTGAGTGGTCTTGACCTGATCAAGGAGATCAGGTCGCGCGCGCCGCAGAGCACGATTGTTCTCATGACGGCGTATGGGACGATCGAAACGGCCGTAGAGGCCATGAAGCTTGGCGCGAGTGAGTACTTGCTCAAACCGTTTTCAATGGACGTCCTGGAGCGCATGATGGTGAGTCTCAAGGCGGGACGAGAAGAAGGTATCCCTGCCGGTCCGCCTGTTCAATCGACAGAAAGCCGCGCCATTTTAACCCAGGACCCAGGAATGGTCAGACTCTTGAGTACGATTGAGGGAGTAGCCGCAAGCCAGGCCACGGTGTTGATTCATGGGGAAAGCGGCACGGGTAAAGAGCTTCTGGCTCGGTTTATCCATGCCAGAAGCCCGCGGGCTCATCGGCCGTTTATCGCGGTCAATTGTGCCGCACTGCCGGATGGCCTGCTGGAAAGTGAACTGTTCGGGCACGAACGAGGAGCCTTCACCGGTGCCTTAATCCGAAAAATTGGGAAGTTCGAAATGGCCCACACGGGCACACTGCTTCTCGATGAAATCAGTGAGATGAATCTGCCTCTTCAAGCGAAGTTGCTGCGGGTACTTCAAGAGCGCGAGGTGGATCGGATCGGTGGGCGCGATCCGGTCCCAGTCAATATTCGCGTGATCGCCACAACAAATAGGGCGTTGTATCGTGAGGTCGAGGCTGGCCGCTTTCGAGAAGATCTCTATTATCGTCTCAATGTGTTTCCTATCACCGTTCCACCGCTTCGTGAGCGCGCAATCGATATTCCCCTGCTCGCCCGGAATTTTTCGGCTCAATCGGCACTCAGGAATGGGCTCACGCCGCCGACTCTGTCGGAAGACGCACTGGCCCATCTACAACGGTTGGCGTGGAAGGGAAATGTACGCGAATTAGAGAATGTGATGGAACGAGCGGTCCTGTTGGCGGGAGATGGAGCAATCCTTCCCGAACATTGTCCCGCGGAAACGTGTGACCAAACGGTGGGACAGCCAGTTCGTCCTCAACAACCCGCCAACGGTTCCTTGTGGGAGATGGAACGGGAGTTGATTTTTAAGACACTCGCTCGCGTGAAAGACAATCGCACGCATGCGGCGAAAGAACTGGGGATCAGCATCCGTACGTTGCGAAACAAGTTGCGAGAATATCGTGAGTGCGAAAGGCCATTGTCCATTCCGATGTCATGAGCGAGGCAAAAAGTGCCGATCGGCAAGTTTGTGCCAGGCAGTGTTTCAGATCAACGGGGAACTCAATGAGGGCAGGGAACAGAGCCTAAGGCCGGTGTCGGAAGCTGATCTTGGCCTGAGTCGAAGTGTGGAGTCAGGCATTAGGGTTGCACAGATTCGCAGATGACCCGTCGTTGTGCGGGAGAAGGGACACTGGGTTATGACGATCTTTGACCGAACCATGGGGCTGTTGCAGCGGACGCTTGATCTCCGCAGTGCGCGACAACGGGTCATCGCTTCGAACTTAGCCAACGAAGAAACTCCAGGCTATCGCGCCTCAGAATTAACATTCATGGACCAAATGCAGTCTGCACAGAAGGGCCGCCTGCCCATTGTGTTAGCGGCGACTCAATCCCGGCATTTCGGGGTGCGTGGCTCTCAGGGGATCCAAGCAGTGACGGGCAAACTCAGCGAAGTGCCGGCCGGAGATCTTCCTCTTGACGCCAACTCCGTCAATCTTGAGCTGGAGATGGCCAAGCTCTCCGAGAACGCGATGCAGTACAACGCTGCCGCCACGATATTGGCTGCCAAGTTTCGAGGGTTATTGAGCGCCATACGAGATGCACGCTAGAGATGCGGCTCATTGTGAAGTGTGACACGTATCTCATGAAGCGCAAGAATGGAAAGGGGCTCAGTTCATCTTTGTTTGCGAGAGGCGAGATACGCTTCACGAGATACGACGAACGGAACGTGTAGTCGAGTAACCTATTTTCACGGAGGACGATGATGGAGATGTCCGACAGTCTTGCAGTGTCGGTGTCCGGTTTGGATGCTCAACGGCGACGACTCAATGTCATCGCCAGCAATCTGGCGAACGCGCAGTCGACGAAGACCCCTACGGGTGGGCCGTATAAGCGTCGAGATGTCGTCTTCCGTTCAACTGCAGTTCCTAGCTCGTTTCAGCGGGCCTTCCGTCAGGTCGCTGCCGGGTCTTCCTCTCATGCACTGGAAGGAGTCTCTGTGGCGAGAGTAGTGGAAGACCCCAAACCAGGACAACTGATTTATGATCCGCATCATCCGGATGCGAATCCCAAAGGGTTCGTCCGTCTTCCAAACGTCAACGTCATGGAAGAGATGGTGAATATGATCGGGGCATCGCGGGCCTATGAGGCCAATGTGCAAGCGATCAACGCAACGCGCGCCATGTGGAACAAGGCGCTTGAGATCGGGAGGTAGAGATGACTCAGCTGTATGGCGTGACATCCGGTATCGCTCCCATTGCAGATGTGGGGCAAATAGGGTCGGCAGGAGCGGTCGGCAGCTCAGGAACATCTGGGTTTTTGGACTCTCTCAAGTCGGCGATTGGGAAAGTTAATGATGCGGAGATGGAGGCTGGTCGAGCCATCGATTCCCTCATGACCGGTGAAACGCAGGACATTCACCGCACGATGGTCGCATTGCAACAGGCAGATGTTTCGTTTCAATTAATGATGCAGATCAGAAACAAGCTGGTGGCGGCATATGAAGAAATTCAACGGATGCAGGTTTGATTCAACGGGCACAATGAGGGTGCGAGGCCGGTATGCTGTCTAAGTTCACTATTAATCAACGGATGATCATCCTCGTTGCCTTGGCGGGGTCTGTTGCTGGGCTCATTGCGCTTACGCTATGGACTCAGCAACCAGACATGCAAGTGCTGTTCACTAACCTCGGGAGTGAAGATGCTGCGGCTATCATCGACAAGCTCAAAGAGACCAAGGTGCCGTATGAAACCACCGGTGGCGGGGCGACCGTCCTAGTGCCGAGCGAACAGGTCCACGATTTACGGCTCCAACTCGCGACGCAAGGGCTTCCGCAAGGAGGTGGGGTTGGATTTGAGATTTTTGACCGAACTTCGATCGGCATGTCGGAATTTGTCCAAAAACTCAACTATCGTCGAGCGCTACAGGGTGAGTTGGCGAGGACCATTGCACAGATGCCGGAGGTAGAGCGGGCTCGGGTCCATCTCGCCATCCCAGAGCGGCGACTGTTCGCGAGTGAGCAGGAAAAGGCGCGTGGGTCCGTCATCCTGACGCTTCGTAATGGACAACAACTGAGTCAAGCGCAAGTGCAGGGGGTGATTCACCTCGTGTCGAGTAGCGTGGAGGGGTTACAGGCTCGGGATGTGACCATAGTGGATGGGCATGGCCGCATGTTATCGACGACGGTGATGGATGAGACGTCCGGCTTGACCAACGCGCAGCTAGATTATCAACGCAGTGTCGAAAAGGATGTGGAGACACGTATCCAAACGATGGTTGAGCGGATTGTGGGGCCGAATAAGGCGGTGGTGCGCGTATCCAGTCTTGTAGATTTCCGTAAGGTAGAGACAACGGAAGAGCGCTACGACCCGAACAGTCAAGTGGTGAGAAGTGAACAGCGCGGGCAAGAAAAGGCCAGCGGCACCAACGGGGTTGGTGGCGGAGTACCGGGTGTCGAGTCGAACGTGCCGCCAGGGACAGACCAGGATCCTGCGCAAACTAGTTCAAACAACAGTCAAACGAAAAATGAGACCGTGAATTACGAGATCAGTCGAACCGTCTCAAAAATTGTGGAGCCTGTTGGTGTGATCAAACAACTTTCCGTGGCCGTTCTGGTCGACGGCATGTATGAGCCTAGTAAAGCCGGTGAAGGAGACGCAACAGACGCGCCAGCCGCGGCGCGCAAATATATTCCGCGTTCGGAAGAGGACTTAAAACGAATCGAAGACATCGTCAAAAAGGCCATGGGATTTTCAGCTGAGCGGCAGGACCAGGTGCAAGTGGTCAATGTTCAATTTGGGACGGGACCAGATGAGCCACAAGGTATGGTGGCAGAAGCGACAGCGGAAGGTCCCAAAGCGTGGTTGCCTTATCTTCGTTATGGCGTAGGAATCCTTCTGTTCACCGTGATTCTCCTGTTTGTCGTCCGTCCGCTCATGGCGATGTTGGGATCGACGACTGAGCAAATGCAGGCCGAAGCATCGGTCTCTGCACTCCCTGGTCGGGCTGGGATGACAGAGGCGTCATTAACACATGCCCCGGACCGGGCACAGATCATCGACATGGCCCGAAAGAATCCTGATACGACCGCCGTGGTCGTAAAACAGTGGCTCAAGAATCCGACCTAACGTAGAGATGGCAAAGAATCTGACGGGCGAACAGAAAGCAGCCATTCTCCTTCGCGCGATCGGTGAAGAGGCCGCCGCCCAAGTTATGAAGCAACTTGACCCGAAGGAAATTAAGAAATTGGGAAGCTTCATGAGCGGGACGGCGCAGATTTCACGAGACGAGGAAGAGGCGGTCATTTCAGATTTTCAAACGGCGAGTGCAACGGGGGGAGTTCAGTTTCAAGGAAAAGAATTCATCAAGACGGTGTTGACCAAGGCACTGGGACCGGACAAGGCGGCGCGGATCATCGAATCAATGACGCAGAAAAGCTATCCGGGTCTGGAAGCGTTGAAATGGGTGGATGTGAAAACCCTGACTCAAATGTTGAAGGTCGAGCATGCACAAACGGTCGCGGTGATTCTCGCCCATTTGGAGAGCGACCAAGCCGGGCAAGTGCTATCTGCTCTGCCGGAGGACATGCGAGGAGATGTGGCGCTTCGGCTTGCCACGATGGAGGAAGTGCAGCCAGACGTCCTTGAGGAACTGAGTGAAACGTTACAAGAAACACTCTTGTTAAGCAAAGAAATGGGAGCTCATAGCGTCGGAGGGGCCGAGGTCATCGCCAATATCTTGATGCGGATGGATAAGACGAATGAAGGCGGGATCATGACCAGAATTTCCGAAAAAAGCCCAGCCCTTGCCGATAATATTCGTGCGCTTATGTTTGTGTTTGACGACATCGTGAAAGTCGATGACCGAGGGATGCAAGAGTTGATGAAAGAGATCAGCAAAGACGACCTTCCGGTTGCGCTGCGTGGCGCCAATCCCGACGTGAAAGAGAAATTCTTCAAAAACATGTCCAGCCGTGCCGCCGAAATGTTGAAAGATGATATGGAGACACGAGGGCCGGTCAAGATTTCGGATGTCGAACGAGCGCAACAGAATATCCTCAAGGTCTGTCGAAAACTCGAAGAGGAGGGCCGTATCGTGATCGCTGGCGTCGGAGAGGAGATGTTGTAGTGAAGGGTTCGGCGGTATCAGCGGAGACATTTCGCGAACATGAACTCGCTCGAGTGCAGGGGACGATCCTCATCGTCGATGATGAAGAGGGGATTCGCAACCTATTTCTTGAACTGTTCCGACCGGAACGAGTATCTGTTCGAGTCGCCAGTTCCGGGCAAGAGGCGATTGCAATGGTCAAGCAGCAGGCTCCAGCTCTCTTAATCGCCGATGTTCTACTGCCAGATCAAGATGGGATTACGGTTCTTGAGGAAGCCCAGAAGATTGATAGTCGGATCATCGGTGTGGTGATGACAGGAGCTGGAACGGTTGAACTGGCAGTCCGTGCGATGAAGGCAGGCGCCATTGACTTCTTGGTCAAGCCATTCCAGTCAGAATTCGTGTTGAGCGCCGTGCGGCGATTGTTGGAACTCCATCAGTTGCGCGCCGAAAATACCGTCTTAAAGCATGCGGCGGTTCGGTCCGGTATGGTACGGCTCCACAGTTCTCCGTTTCAGACGTTTGGGGAAGACGGTGCGGCGGCGCAGGACGACGGCCCGTCAGAATACGAGCGCGGCGTAGCGGATGCACAGCGGCGGATGGAAGAAGAGCGGCGACACGATCTAGCCGTGTTGATCGATGCCGCGAGGAAATTCGATGCGGCTCGATCCAAATTACAGCAGACAGTCGAGGATGAGGTGATTGCCTTGTCACTTCAGATCGTCTCAAAAATTCTTCACGAGTCAGCCGAGTCGAACCGGGAACAAATTATCAGACAGGTGAAGGACGCATTAGGGGCTGTTCGAGAGTCGGGTGCGTTAATGATACAGGCGCATCCGCTGGATGCAGCTGTCCTTGAGACGGTTCGAGAAGAACTGGAAAGGAAACGGGACACCGCACTGATGCTCACTATCGAACCGGTGGCCTCGCTCCCACGTGGAAGTTGCCTTGTGCATACCAGCACCAGAATGGTGGATGCGTCCCTTGATACGCAGTTGTTCCGGTTGGGCGATGCCTTGAGGAACAGGACTCATCGTGAGCCTTAGTCAGCTCCTTGAACACATCGACCCGATCGAAGTTTCGGGAAGAGTGGCGCAAGCGGTGGGAATGGTCGTGGAAGGGTACGGGCCCATGACGACGGTTGGCGAGCTGTGCCGGATTACTCGGGAGATCGGTGATGGACCGATCACGGCGGAAGTAGTGGGGTTCCGTGGGGATCGCGTGTTGTTGATGCCGTTGGGAGAGATGCAAGGGATTGGGCCGGGGAGTCGAATCACAATGACAGGCCAGGTCGCCAACCTGGCCGTCGGGCTAGGCCTACTGGGACGTGTTCTCGATGGATGTGGAAGTCCGCTAGATGGCAAGGGCACGCCAGCGACGGTTGCCAGGTACCCGCTTCAGGCCGAGGCTCCGAACCCGTTGCAACGATCCCGGGTCCGAGCTCCACTTGATCTTGGTGTTCGTGCGATCAACGGCTTTCTTACGTGTGGTCGTGGCCAAAAGATGGGAATTTTCTCCGGCTCGGGTGTCGGCAAGAGTGTGCTGCTGGGAATGATCAGCCGCTACACAAAAGCGGATGTGAATGTCATTGCTCTGATTGGAGAACGAGGTCGAGAGGTCAACGAATTTTTAGAGCGCGATCTCGGTCCTGAGGCGCTCTCGCGCTCCGTCGTGGTCGTGGCAACCTCCGATCAGGCTCCGCTCATCCGGCTCCGCGCTGCCCTGGTGGCGACGACCATTGCCGAGTACTTTCGTGATGCAGGAAAGCAAGTCTTGTTGTTCATGGATTCATTGACGCGATTAGCCTACAGTCAGCGAGAAGTTGGGCTCGCGATCGGAGAACCTCCGACGACAAAAGGATACACTCCCTCGGTATTCGCATTCTTGCCGAAGCTTCTGGAACGTGTGGGAACGGGACCCGGCCCCGGCACCATAACTGGATTGTACACCGTGCTTGTCGATGGAGATGATCTGAACGATCCCATTGCCGATACGGTTCGGTCGATCTTAGATGGCCATATCGTTCTCTCTCGGACATTGGCGGCACACAATCATTTTCCCGCGATTGATCTGCTCCAAAGCACCAGCCGTGTCATGCGGGATATCGTCGATCGTTCACACTACGACGCGGCCAGGCGGCTTCTTGAATTGGTTGCTCGATACCGACAATCTGAGGACTTGGTTCTACTCGGCGCCTACAAACCAGGGATGAATGCTGTCCTTGATCGTGCCGTTGACGCTCAGGACGCGATCAACGAGTATTTGCGCCAAGACATTGATCAAGCTGCCGGCTTTACATCGTCTGCGCAGCAGCTTGAGATGCTGGCCAAGAAAGCGACATGAGCCTTGATTCGCTACGGAAGCTGCGCGGACAGGCGGTAGAGGCTCTCATGATGGAATTGGGCCAGATCGCCCAATCTCTTTCTCGCAGCGAAGAACGATATCGCAGGATCGACAGCGAGATATTGAAGGATGCCGATACATATAGTCAACAAGCGAAGCAAGGCATGACCATAGAGGCCATGTTGGAGTGGCAGGTGCGCATGCATTCGCAGCAGGCGGCTTTAGGCCAGGCGCATCTGGTGATTGAGCAGGCCACCTTGTCATGGCAGCGCACCAACAATCTCCTGGTCGAAGCAAATCAGGAGTGCAAGTTGCTCGATCGTATTCTCGATCAACGCGAGGCAATACAATGCGTTGATTTGGCCCGTCAGGAACAGCGAGCGACGGATGAGGCCGCAAGCCGTCGCTATTTGTTGCGATGAGAGCGGGGTATATGAATTCATCTCCCCCCAATCCTATGAAAGGGCAATTCCGTTTTGCCAGTCAGAGGACTCCTGACTCGACGTCGAGATCGAATCGATACTCTTCTCTCTGGACACTGATTGGTGGAGCCTTTGGGTCGACTATTCTGTTGTGGGTCATGGTGCAATTGGGGCAAGCCTCGTCCGAACCTAAATCCAAGGTTTTATTGGTGCCACAGGCATCCTTGAGCCTGGACGCGGTAGCTGCTGTTCCGCCGATACAGAAGAACGAATCGGAGGCACGGGATGATGCCAAATTGCTAGCCCCTCCGGCAAGTCAGGGACCTGCGATCGATGTTCCGCGCGAAGTGCTGGAAATGCTGGAGCAGCGTAAGCGTGATCTGGATCAGCGGGAAGAGACGATCCGTCAAAATGAACAACGACTCATGATTGTTCGAAACCAGATTGAGGAGCTGCTTGAGCAAAACGAAGCATTGGAGAAAAAGATTCAAAGTGCCCAAGCAAAGAAGGAAGCCCGCGAGTCGGTACAGCAAACCAAGGCTCACGCTGAAAAAGAACGTGTGGCACAAGAAGAGCGGACACGGCTTGCCAAGATGTACGAATCCATGCCGTCGGAAGACGCAGCTGCGCGTCTGGAACGTATGCCGGATCGGAGAGCGCTTGAAATCCTCCGCCTGGTAAAATCAAAGACCGCCGGGGCAATTCTTTCCCAGGTCAAAGCGGATCGGGCCGCTAAACTCACCGAGCAGTTGTTGGCACAGATGCCCTAGACCACTTGCCTATTCTTGGATGCCTTGACGTTAGGACTTGGAAACGGTGAGCTGCCTGATCAAGTCCCAATGCGCCGCTGGTACTGATCCATCGGCTGTTGTGGAATCAGAGCGTATGGAGTTTCGCTTAACCTGACGTGGAGCGAATCTGATGCGCGTGAACCAGGAGTTTCTGTCGATTCGGAACGCCCACCTTGTCGAAAATGCTGGTGAGATGATGCCGTACCGTACTGTCAGAAATAGACAGCCGGTATGCGATATCTTTGTTTGAAAGTCCTTGGCGCACCAACCCGATCACTTCCCGCTCACGCTCGGCCAAGGCGTCAGGCCACACGGCAGATCGCATTTCAGGAGTGGGGATCTTGAAGACATCTCGTGGACCCGAGGATATCGTTTCATTCTGTTCGGGACGGGCATGGTTCCGAAAAGGGGAATACAGCGCGTCGATCACCGCGAGCACAACACTGGGCGGTTGAATTTTCAGGATCACGCCATCGACACCGCATTCCACAGCCTCACGCGTCCTGTTCCTGTCCTCGAACCCGCTGAGCAGCAGGATTTTACTTTTCGGGGCCGCCTCTCTCATCTGTTTGATGGAGCCGGTCATGTCTCGTTCAGTCTCCGCATCCAGGATAAACACGTCGGGGAGATTCTCCGGGAGCAGCAGGTCAGGCGTCACGTGCTGGTGCGGGCGCACGATGACCCGAGGATTCTCCCTGCTCTCGAAAATGTTCTCCAAGCCAAGGCACACGATATGGTGACTGCTGATAACCGCTATGGTGAGATCACACACTACGGGTTTGGTCATGAAACTTTCTTTGTGTGGATCAAGAATAGGCAATGTTGGTGTTTAGGAGCGCCTTGAAGAGGGTTGACCGCTTGTGCTGCTGATAACAAGGCCGAACGACCGGATCTGATTAAGTACCGCACCGGGCATTTACTTGCGGGATCACACTACAGTGTACTTATCATCGGCCCCACAGCCGGAGCCGATCGAACGATTCCATCCGATCATCGTGGCGCTCGAGAAGCGGGACGACGCGGTCTTGATCGATCCACCCGCGACTGGAACGCTGGACGGCCCCTTATCCGCCATGGATCCTCTCGGGTCGTCCGGCGCGGTGCTCTGTTTTCCGATTCGCGCGCAGGGGCGCGTCATCGCCTTCATTGCGTTGGGCCCGCAACTGCGCGGCGAGCCGTATGGCACGGACGATGAAGATTTGCTGCGCGGCATCGCCCATCACGTGGGGATGTTGCTGGCGCAGGCAAGCTTAACGGAAGAGCGGCGGGCGTCGGTCGAATTGGAAGCGCTGCATCGCTTCTCGGTATTCTGCTTGCACGATCTGAAAAATCTGGCGGCACGTCTGTCGTTGGTCGCACAAAACGCCGAACAGCACGGCCGCGATCCCGCGTTTCAAGAGTCCGCCATGCGAACCGTCAAAGACACCGCTCTCAAAATGACGGCCCTGATGAGCAAACTGTCCCTCAAGACCGTGACGCCACCGGAGTCCGGCGCGCCCGAGCTAGTG
>CAZJOQ010000079.1:0-15890 GCA_964547625.1 uncultured Nitrospira sp. | reverse complement strand
TCGACGGGGACCTCAAGAATTTTGGAGGTCGAGGCCAAGAAACTTCACCAACGTGTGCCCCTATTGATTGGAAGCCGCTACGATGTTGAGCAGGCGGAGATGTATATTCAGGGCAGAGCCTAAGTGCTCATTTATGTGGTAATCTAATGTGGTCGGGAGGAAATTATGGGAGACCGGGTACAGGAAATTCTAAGCTGGTACGGCAGTGATAATGCCGGTACGAAGACCAACATTGCGCGCTTGTTGCGCTCTGGAAAATTGGCAGGGACCGGAAGGTTGGTCATCCTGCCGGTTGATCAAGGTTTTGAGCATGGTCCGGCAAGGAGTTTCGCGCCAAACGCACCTGGCTATAATCCGCACTACCATTTTCAGCTTGCCATTGATGCGGGATGTAATGCCTATGCGGCTCCCCTGGGATTCTTGGAGGCTGGCGCAAGCCACTTCGCCGGGCAGATTCCTCTTATCCTAAAATTGAACAATCACGATGTACTGCATGATGAGAAGGATCCGCTCCCGTCGGTGACTGGCAGTGTCAACGATGCGCTTCGTTTGGGGTGTTCCGCCGTTGGATTCACGATCTATCCTGGTTCGTCCCACTGCAACGCGATGTATGAGCAGTTGCGCGCAATCAGTGAAGAAGCGAAGGAGAGCGGTCTTGCCGTGGTAGTCTGGTCCTATCCGCGTGGGTCGGTCTTGAGCAAAGAAGGTGAAACGGCGATTGACGTGGTGGCCTATGCAGCCCAAATCGCCGCGCAACTCGGAGCTCATGTGATCAAGGTCAAGCTCCCAAGCGCCCATCTCGAACAGGCTGCGGCCAAAAAGGTCTACGAAGCCGAGAAGGTTCCTATCAAGACGCTGGCTGAACGTGTCAAACACGTGGTTCAGAGCGCGTTCGATGGCCGCCGAATTGTGATCTTTTCAGGCGGTGCGAAAAGTGAAGATAAGAACGTGTTCGACGAAGCGCGAGCCATCAGGGATGGAGGAGGATTCGGGAGCATCATTGGGCGAAATTCGTTCCAACGTCCGAAGCCGGAAGCGGTCAAGTTCCTCCACACGATCATGGGAATTTACGGCGGCGAGATTCAGTGAGCATTCTCGTGTCTTCACAATAGCGAAGTGAGGCTATGAATCAGGTGGATTTCGACAGAAAACCGGTGCAGGGGATCAGAAGATGGATGGTTGCCGCCACCTTGTTGACGGCGGGGGTTATTATTGGCTTGGTGGTTGCTTCAGATCTTGGCTGGCTTCCTACGGGACATGCAGTACCCGATTCATCGTCCATTGCTCCATCTCCTCCGGTTGCCAGGCCTGTTTCAACTGCTCCCCAGCCTACGCTCGCCGGTGGCAGTCAAACATTTGTGGACATTGCAAAGTCGGTGAAGCCGGCGGTCGTCAATATCTATGCGACCAAGAGCGGGCACAGTGGTGGATCAGGCACGACGCCGTTCGATGATCCGTTGTTTCGGAAGTTTTTTGGCGACGAGTTTTTCAGGAGGTTCGACCACCAGAAGGAACGAAAAGAGCGTGGCCTTGGATCCGGCGTGATCGTCGAGTCGAATGGCTTGATCATCACCAACAATCATGTCGTCGGCAAGGCAGATGAAATCCGGGTCACACTGTCGGATAAGCGTGAGTTCAAAGCGAAACTCATCGGCACAGATCCAAAAACCGATGTGGCAGTCGTGAAGATCGATGCGACGGGACTTCCCACCGTCTCCTGGGCGGATTCCGACAAGCTGGAGGTCGGCGAGTTTGTCCTTGCCGTCGGTAACCCATTTGGGCTGACACAGACCGTCACCTTGGGGATCGTCAGTGCATTGGGGCGCGCGGCCGGTATCGCCGAGTATGAAGATTTCATCCAGACGGATGCGGCCATCAATCCCGGCAACTCCGGCGGCGCACTCGTGAATGTACGAGGCGAGTTGGTGGGGATCAATACGGCGATATTCAGTCAGAGCGGTGGCAACATGGGGATTGGGTTTGCGGTACCGAGCAACATGGCTCAGTCGATCATGGGACAGCTCGTGCAGACAGGAAAAGTTGTCCGCGGCTGGCTTGGCGTCTCGATTCAAGAGCTAACACCAGAATTGGCGTCTCAATTTGGTGTCGGGGATACAAAAGGTGTGCTGGTCAGTGATGTGATGGATGATAGTCCGGCCAAAAAGGCTGGGTTTGAACGGGCCGATGTCATCCTCGAGTATGACGGAAAATCAATGGACTCACCGACCCATCTCCGTAACGCCGTCGCCCAGACGCCCGTGGGGAAGAAGGTGGCGATCAAGTTTATTCGTGACAAAAAGACGAGGACGGTCGACCTCACCATCGCTGAGCAGCCCAGGTCGATGTCCCAAAGCGGTGAGGACGATGGAGGCGAATCCGCCACTGCGACGGGCGTGCTCTCCAGTCTTGATGTTCGAGATCTGAACGAAGAGCTGGCGAATCGGTACGGGCTCAAGTCGAGCGAACGAGGTGTGGTAATTGTCCGAGTCAAGCCCGGTAGCACGGCGGAAGAACTGGGTGTCCGCGAGGGCGATATCGTGATCGAGGTGAACCGGCAGGCCGTGACATCGGTGAAGGTCTTCGAGCGGATTGCCGGGAAGTTGCCGAAGGATCAAGCGGTGTTGCTCTTACTAAAACGGCAAGGTCGGACGATCTATCTCACACTCCGCCCATGATCGGATCGAGTTCTGGTGGTCTATCTGGTCTGTCCCGTGTGTTTGGTCGAATGAAGCGAGCTGGATGAAACGACGAACCAGATGGACCAGGCAGACGCTCTTCCTCCTCAGAGTCCGTTAGCCGTGGCCCTCGTTCCCGCCGCTGGACGAGGGCTTCGTATGGGCGGCCAGGTGCCCAAACAGTTCCTCTCGCTTGGTGGCCAGCCCCTTATTCTTCATTCTCTTTGCGTCCTACAAGCGTCTTCCGCCATTCATGAGATCATTCTAGCCGTTCCTCAGAACGAGATGGACTATTGCCTCAAGGAAATCGTCGCTAAACATCACTTTACTAAGGTGACCAAAGTGGTACCTGGAGGTGCGGAACGGCAAGATTCAGTCCGGCATGCGCTCGAGGCAGTGCATGACGATGTCGAGGTAGTGCTTGTGCACGATGCGGTCCGGCCGTTCCTTACTGCGCGCATGATCGAAGAGGTTGTGTCCAAGGCTCGTGTGAAGGGGGCGGCGATTATCGCCTTGCCGATGAAAGATACTGTGAAGCGGGTTGGCCCGGACCTTGTCATTGAGCGGACGGTCGATCGCACAGGATTGTGGCTCGCGCAGACTCCGCAAGCCTTCCGTCGAGATTGGTTGCTGACGGCCCATCGAAAAGCGCATGGAGAGGGAGTTCGTGCCACGGATGACGCTTACTTGATGGAATGGTGTGGGTATCCGGTGTCGGTGGTCGAGGGGAGCGGAGAAAATATCAAAGTCACCAGGCCGGAAGATATGGTGGTCGGCGAAGCGATTCTGGCATCACGTCGATTAGACAGCATGAAAGGATCAGGATGAAGAATGGATCTCGCATTGGCTATGGCTACGACGTCCATCCGCTCGGACCAGATCGTAAACTGACACTGGGCGGAATTGAAATCCCACACACCAAAGGGTTGCTGGGACATTCCGATTCTGATGTCCTTGTTCACGCGATCTGCGACGCACTCTTGGGTGCCATGGGAGAGGGCGATCTCGGTCGGCACTATCCCAGTTCGGATCCTAAGTATAAAGGGATCTCCAGTTTGAAACTGTTGGAAGACGTCATGGCGAAACTGACGGCCAAGGGGTATCAGGTGGGAAACATCGACACGGTGATTGTGGCTCAAGCGCCTCGTCTCGGCCCGCATCTCATAGCGATGCAGAAGAAAATAGCTGAAACGGCTAATATCGACCGAAATTTAGTTAATGTGAAGGTGAAGAGCGGGGAGGGATTGGATGCGGTCGGGCATGAAGAGGGAATGATCGCCCATGCCGTGTGTTTAATTGAGTCGATCTGACGTCGTAAGATACCCGGTAAATGTTTGCTCAGATCAAACAAGATCTCCAAGCCGTCTTTGATCGAGATCCAGCCGCCACCAGCAAGTTGGAAGTGATCCTCACGTATGCTGGTTTCCATGCGTTGTTGGCTTACCGCATTTCTCACTGGTTGAAGGCGAACGGTGTTCCTATTCTGCCACGTGTGCTCTCACAGCTCGCCCGTTGGTTGACTGGTGTAGAGATCCATCCTTCCGCAAAAATTGGTACCGGATTTTTCATCGACCATGGGATGGGTGTTGTGATCGGGGAAACGGCGGAGATCGGCGATTATGTGACGCTCTTTCAAGGCGTGACGTTAGGGGGGACCGGCAAAGAGCGTGGCAAGCGGCATCCGACGCTCGGGAGTCACGTGGTGGTGGGCGCTGGAGCCAAGATTCTCGGCGGGATCACGATCGGGGACAACGTGAAGATCGGGGCGAATTCCGTCGTGCTCAAGAATGTCGCAGCCAATTCAACCGTGATCGGTGTGCCGGGCCGTGTGATCAAGACACAGGGCGAACGCCTGCCGGATGCGACGATGGACCAAGTTGACCTACCGGACCCCATCAGCGATCGCTTTTTGGCGCTCGAACAGGAATTGATCGAACTCCGCAAGAAAGTCGACGACCGAAAATCATGACAGAAAAAGTACTCCGTTCTGTGATGTCACCTTTCCTGCACATCCAGTCTCTTCTAAAAGAGCGATGTTCCATTCAGGGTAGCGCGCGGACTGCTTATAGAGACTCGGATCTCCGGCGCGGCAGGGCCGCGCCGGATAGACAACTACGCAGATAGACAGTCACTCATGAACTTCTTTCGGTCATTGCCCTTCAGCTGCTTCTCGCCCGCCTCTTTATTGCACATCTTCATCTTCTGCTGCTGATCGCCTTTCCCCTCTCCACTTTTCACCGACTTGGCGGAGAGGCATTCCTTCATAAACGCCTTCCGCTGATCGCCTTTCCCCTCCCCAAACCCCTTCGCATTCGCCTGTTCGTTACACGCCTTCATCTTGTTCTGCTGTGCGGGCACAGCAATGGCCAACGGTGCGACTCCGAGACTGAGCGCAAAGAACGCAAGCGTTAAGGTGCGTACAACTGTCTGCATGCCAGATCTCCTTTTGGGTGAGAGTGAAGTGCAAGTCCGGACCGTATCATAGCAAATAAATACGTACTTGTCAGTAGGATAGAGTTGTGGGTTCTGGTACGTGAGAAGACAGGATGATTTCTCGAGGGGAAAAGGATATTCTCTACACCTGATCAACGCATGACCGTGTCGTAGGTCGTGGAGCGGTTCGTCTAGAAGAAGGAAGGTGGGGTATGAGTTCAACGCCAATGGTCACGCCAGCGCGCCAATTTCGAAGCCTTCTCTTGTCCGAGCAGCTAGAATTTATCTGCGAAGCGCACAACGGCCTCAGCGCAAAAATTGTTCAAGAGGCGGGGTTCAAAGGCATTTGGGCCAGTGGCCTTTCCATCTCTGCGCAATTCGGAGTTCGCGACAATAACGAAGCCAGCTGGACACAAGTCCTGGAGGATCTGGAATTTATGTCCGACGCGGCCACGATCCCGATTCTTCTCGACGGTGACACCGGATACGGCAACTTTAATAACATGCAACGGCTCGTCCGCAAACTGGAGCAGCGCCGCATTGCCGCGGTCTGCATTGAAGATAAACTCTTCCCCAAGACGAACAGTTTTATTAAAGGGGACGCTCAGCCAATGGCGGACATGCACGAGTTTTGTGGCAAGATCAAGGCAGGCAAAGACGCGCTGACAGATCCGGACTTTTGCATTATCGCCAGAGTGGAAGCCTTCATTTGTGGATGGGGGTTGGCTGAGGCTCTGCGTCGGGCGGAAGCGTATCGTCAGGCCGGCGCGGATGGCATTCTCATCCATAGCGCCCTCTCGGTACCGGACGAGATCCTCGCCTTCAAGCAGGAATGGGGAAATCGCTGCCCCGTCATTATTGTGCCGACCAAATATTATGCTACCCCCACGGAAGTGTTTCGGCAGCATGGGATTTCAATGGTCATTTGGGCGAATCACATGTTGAGGGCGGCCGTAGCCGCCATGCAGAAAACTGCCCGTACCTTAAGGGAACAGGAACACCTCCTCTCAATCGAGGATAAAGTCGCGCCCGTGTCAGAAATCTTCCGTCTGCAAAACGCTGCAGAACTGCAGGACGCCGAAGCGCGCTATCTTCCTCGCGGTGCCGAGAATACCAGCGCCATTGTACTGGCTGCCTCTCGTGGTGAAGAACTTCGGGAGCTGACAGAGCATCAACCTAAAACGATGATTAAAATTCAAGGCACGCCGATCCTTGCCCACATTGTCGATGCGTACAATGCTGTGGGGATCAAGGACATCACGGTCGTTCGTGGCTACAGGAAAGAGGCCGTCAACCTGCCCAACCTCATCTATCTCGATAATGATGAGTTTGCAGAGACCGGGGAGTTGGATTCGCTCAATAAAGCGCTAAGCGCACGGAAAGGCCAGGCTAAGGATCTGATCATCTCGTACGGCGATGTGTTGTTCAACAAATATATCCCTCAAGCGCTCTGTCAGGAAAAGGAAGATTTTGTGATCTTCATCGATAGCGATTGGCAAAACCAAAGCAGTTATGCTCGTCTTGGTGGCTTTGCCGAATGCTCACTGCCGAATTCCAAAAAAGCCTTTAATGCGAAGGTCTATCTCAAACAGCTCGGGGATATGGTTCCCAAAGAACAGACTCATGGAGTCTGGATGGGGTTTCTAAAAGTATCTCCCGCTGGAAGTGCTCTGCTCCATACGATCCTTGCGACGATGATGGCCGATCCAACTCACCGTAAAGCCGGTATCCCCCACTTGCTGCAAGCACTACTGAACCGTCAGCACCCTATTCGGGTGCTGTATACGGTTGGTCACTGGCTTGATATCAACAGCTTGGACGATGTGGTCCAGGCGGGAGAGTTCTGAGTTTCCCCATCCTAGTGCTTACTTACTCATAATCGACCCGGATGAGAAAGAGGCCCTGTGGCGGAGCCGTTTTTCCGGCTGCCGATCGGTTGCGTGCATTGAGGATCGGCGTCAGACTCTCAGGCTGGCGCTTCTGCAGGCCAACTTCCACGAGCGTTCCGACGATCGAGCGCACCATCTGTTTCAGGAACCGGTCGGCATAGGCTTCGAGCCGCAATCGGTCTCCCTCTCGGGAGACGACAAGTCGCTGAAGGTGACAGATGGAATCGTCATTCTCAGTGGGTTGAGTTTGGAACGAAGAAAAATCCTGTGCGCCGATGAGGCTATTCGCTGCCTTATTCATCGCAGCATCGTCCAGTGTCTGATGGATATGCCAGCAGTAGGCACGCTCGACCGCCGGGCGCTCCGGGCGGTTGAGGATTCGGTACTCATACAATTTACCTCGCGCCGCGTGTCTCGCGTGAAAGGTATCCGGCATAAGGGCGGCTGATCGCACCACGATGTTGCCAGGGAGATGAGCATTCAGAGCTCTGGTCCATTCACGGGGCGTCATGTCTCGGTCAATACGGAAGCTCGCCACTTGCCCTAGCGCGTGAACACCCGCGTCGGTGCGTCCCGCTCCAATGGCCGGGACGTGGGTTTGCGTGACCCCCACGATGGCCGCCTCGACGGCTTCTTGAATCGTCGGCTGGTCGGGCTGACGTTGCCAGCCTGCGTAGGCCGTGCCGTCATATTCAAGGATGAGTTTGATGGTAGACATGAAGCGAGGGGATTCTGACGATCACGGGAATTATCGGTGGCCTTACTTGTTATTGGCAAGGAACGAGAGGATCCCTTGGTAGAGCGATTGAGCAACCTCATTGAGGAACGTCGGTTTTCGGAGCAGCACCTCTTCGTCGGGGTTGGAGATAAATGCAACCTCCGCTAGGATGCTGGGCATGCTCGTAAATCTCAACACGTAAAAGGGGGCCGTCTTGACACCGTGGTCGGTGACATCGTATGGCCCATTCATCTTGGTGACCATCGCTTCTTTCGCGTTCCAGGCAAGCTCCAGTGAAGCCTCGATCTTTTTCGTTGTCAGGAGATCCGCGACGAGAAATTGCCACCCGACTCCGGTGCTGCTGATGGGCGTGCCGTTCTCTCTTGCCGCTACCTCCAGGGCTCGCTGATCCTTTGCCTCTCCAAAGTGATAGACTTCAAGGCCCTTCACTAAGCGTGAGGGATGCGAATTCACATGGATGGATACGAACAAATCCGCTCCATGACTATTGGCAAACCTGGCGCGTTCTTCCAGTTCAAGATACATGTCACGATCCCGAGTCATCAACACGCGCACGTCCGGTTGTTTGCGGAGAAGTTCCTTGAGCCGGAGTGCGATGTTCAGTGTGATGTCTTTTTCTGCAGTCCGTCGAAGACCGATCGCGCCTGGGTCCTTTCCCCCATGGCCGGGGTCGATCACAATCGTTGTATAAGTCTTTGCGCGCGGTTGAGTCGGCTGGGTACCTGTAGGGTCTACCCTTGGCGGTGTCGGCTGGGCCTCCTCGACCGAGGAGGGGCTCTGTTCCAGAGAAGGCAGCACATCGATCACCAACCGAGGTGGATCGGATAGCGTGAACTGTTTATAGGTCCGGAAAGCCGCAGTGGGAAGGGATACGGCAACGGCATGTGGAGTGATCTGAGTGATCACAAATGGAAATGGGACCGTGCCATCTTCCACCTGTGATCGCGCAGTTTGACTCAGCGAGGTATTTGGAAGTGCGATGATTACACGACGTGGATTGTCCGCTTGCTGCTCGGTGACCTCGGGCTGGCGATCTAAATCCAGCACCAGTCTGGTTCCTCTGGAACTGCTCATGGCACGGAGATTTATGACGGTGATAGGAGCGAGGGAAGCCGTCCTGCCCTTCACGCGGGACTTTTGTGATGAGGGTGAGAGCGTAGAATGACGATGATCGTGAGTGCCGGACCAGGCGGCTTGAATCAGCAACGCATCGGCCGAGAAGACGAGGATGACGCAAGACAAGAAGAGCGGAAGGGGTCGGGCCGACATCAGTCGTGAAACGCAATTCCTCATGGATTTCATCGTAAAAGAATGATTTTAAACTATTCTCAGATGTCCGGCAGCTTGTCAAGAATTACGCCGGTTGCGCAGTCAGGCACCCGTATTGACTGTTCGGATCGCGCCGCGGTAGCGTTGGGGATGCCGACGCATCTGATCATCGACGGATATAACCTATTGGGAGGTAGCGGAGCCCGATCGGGACATTCGGAATCTTCCCGCGAAATGTTACTGCATGATTTGGCAGCCTATCGACATCGCAAGCGGCACTCCATCACGGTCGTGTTTGATGGTTGGCAACAGGGTCGATCCACTGAACAGCGGGAGCATCGAGGCGGTGTGCAGATCATCTACTCCAAGCGAGGCGAGCGTGCCGATCAGGTCATCCAACGGTTGGCACGGGAGCATGGGACTGATTGTGCCGTTGTCAGTTCGGACCATGAAATCATCAATGCTGCCAGATCTCATGGAGCCTTCGTCATGGGAGCTCAGGAGTTTGCAGGAAAGCTTCGTGGATCATCATCTCCATCATCCCGTGCGCTGCCATATAAGGAATTGGATCCAGGGGATGACATTCGCTCCGGCCGTGGACTGGAGAAAAAGGGGAACCCTAGAAAGCTGCCGAAGTCTCAGCGGCAACGCGACCGCCAGTTTAGACGATTTTGAAGAGTCTCTTTGCGTTGTCGCTGGTCTGTCTGCTGATCTGCTCCAAAGACAGAGCCGGACCATAAATAGACGCCAATTGCTGCGCGACCTGGGACACGTAGGCCGGTTCATTGCGTTTCCCGCGATAGGGGACCGGGGTGAGATACGGGCAATCGGTTTCGATCAACACGCGGTCTAGCGGCGTATTTTTCGCGATGTCACGCAGCATGGTAGCATTCTGAAAGGTCAAGATTCCCGAAAACGACAGGTAGAACCCCAAATCCAGGGCATCTTTCGCCAACGAGGCATCTCCGGAAAAGCAGTGAAACACCCCGCCGACTTCTGACGCCTTCTCTTGCCGCAAAATCATAATCGTGTCCTCCTGCGCCTCCCTCGTGTGGATGATCACAGGCAGTTTGAGTTCGCGTGCGAGCTGAATTTGCTCTCGGAAGCGTTCGCGCTGTTCCTTAGGGGAGGAATGATTGTAGTGATAATCGAGCCCGATCTCTCCATAGGCCACGACTTTCTTGTTCTTGGCCAGTTGGCGGAATTCATCGTACCAGTCGTCCTGGATGTGCTTGACTTCATGCGGATGCACACCGACTGATGCGTAGACAAAGGGGTATTGATCAGCGAGTGAGACGGCCGCTTGACTGGTCGTCAGATCACAGCCGATGGAGACGAACGCTTCAACCCCAGCTTCCCGCGCACGGGCAATCATGGCCTCCCGGTCGTCGTTGTAACGGGCGTCGTCGAGATGGGTGTGTGTGTCGATTAACATAGCGGGTATCCTACCACGGTGACCAGAAGATGACGAGACTGGCGGACTTTGACAAACGGCGCTTGACATTGATCCGACCAGAATGATAAATGCAACTCAATTGCAACTTGGAAGTTCAGATGGCCGAATCAATACTTGATAGTCTACGAGCCGGGGGGAAGAAGCTGACGAAACCCAGGAAGGCCATTCTGGCGATTCTTGAGCAGAGCTCGCTGCCTATCACTGTGTCTGAAATCGCTGATCAGCTAAAGAAGGCAAGGGCAACGGTGGATCTGGTTACGGTCTACCGGAATGTGGCGATGCTGCAGGAGCTTGGATTGGTCAACCAGGTCGGGCTCCATGAAGGGCAGATGCGGTATGAAGTGCGTCATGGACGGGCGCATCACCACCACATTCAATGCCGAGGCTGTGGAAAAATCATCGATCTGATGCTGTGCCCGTTGAAGAAGTTGACGAAGCTCATTGAAGAACAGACTCGGTTCTCCGTAGATGGTCATGCCTTGGAGTTTTTTGGCTGGTGCCCAGAATGTCGATGAAGCGAATCATACGCAAGACTAGCCGATGGGCCCTTCTTGTCGGCTATGTGTTGCTTGTGCTGACGCTTCAGCCCTTGTTGTTGGATCATGCCTTTTCGTCAGGCACGGCCCACGAACATTCCGATCAGGATGTCTGTGCTTGGCTGGACCATGCCGCCAGCGCCGGATTGCATTCAGTCACGCTACCACCTGTGCCCATTCCCGTTCTTGTAACGATCCCAAATACGCGTGATCTCATCTTCGCATCGCTCACCCGCTCGAGTGATTCCGTCCGCGGGCCTCCTGCTTCCTCCTTGTAGTCATTCAATCTAAATTATCCCTCAGTCGATTGCGTACCCCTGCACCTTGTGCGGGGAAGATCGGGTAGGTGCTGCTCGTCGCCTTCCGGAGGGTAGCACTCAAGGGGTTGGGCGTTCTTCACTTGTCCTGGAGAACGGTATCCGATCTTCTCCTGCAGAAGGTGTCCGAAAAGTGGTTCACGTTCTGTGACAGGAGGAGGTGTGTGATGGCGACGACTGAGATGTTGGCTCCAGTGCCAGTGACGGTGTTAACCGGCTTTCTGGGGGCGGGGAAGACGACCCTGCTTAATCGGATTCTGACGACGGAACATGGGAAGCGAGTGGCGGTGATTGTCAACGAGTTTGGGGAGGTCGGCATCGATAATCAGTTGGTCATCGGCGCCGATGAAGAGATCTTTGAGATGAACAACGGCTGCATCTGCTGCACCGTGCGCGGTGATTTGATCCGCATTATCGGGAATCTTCTCAAACGAAAGGACCGATTTGACTATATGGTGATCGAGACGACTGGTCTGGCCGATCCGGCACCGGTGGCGCAGACGTTCTTTGTCGACGATGAGATGAAGCGGAGGCTGTTGTTGGACGGCATCGTGACCGTCGTCGATTCCAAACATATCTGGGAACACCTGGACAAAAGTCCGGAGGCCAAGGAGCAGATCGCCTTTGCCGATGTCATTTTGTTGAACAAGATTGATCTCGTCCCGTCCGAAGACGTCGATAAGTTGGAAGCACGCATCCGGGCGATCAACGTGATGGCCAAGATTCACCGGACGAAGGATGCAGGGATTGAGATCAATCGTTTGCTGAATATCGGGGCATTCGACTTAAGCCGAAAGCTCGAAATTGACCCGAACTTTCTGGGAGAAGAGGCGCATCAGCATGATCCGAGCGTGTTTTCCGTGGCTCTGGTCGAAGATGGAGTGGTCGACGAGGAAAAGGTGAATAACTGGTTTCGTGAAGTGCTGACGACCATGGGGACGAACATCTATCGGATGAAGGGCATTCTCAATGTCGAAGACCGCGACCATCGGTTTGTCTTTCAGGGCGTACATATGTTGTTTGACGGCAAAGCCGATCGTCCGTGGAAATCCGGAGAGGTTCGCAACAACCAGCTGGTGTTCATCGGGAAAGAATTGGATCGTGATGCGCTGACCAAGGGGTTTCGGTCATGCCTCGTTTAGCGAAACGTCAGCCCGTGGTCACGGTGAGCCCGATCGGTCACACGTGGCTCGACGATTACGTCCATCGCGTGTCGTTTGCTCCTGGTGGAGGGAGATTCGCTGCGTGTTCAGCGTCGGGCCAGGTTACCGTCTGGGAAGCAGCCTCACTCACCCCTGTCTGCAAGCTGAAGGGTCATCAGCAATCGGCTATGACGCTGGCCTGGCATCCAAAGCGACTGGAGTTGGTGACAGGGGGGCAAGATGGCGTCGTCCGAATCTGGAACATCGACACAGGAGAAGAGCGAGCGGTGTTGCCTCTTGGGGCAAAAGGGTCGTGGGTGGAACATCTTGCCTGGTCGCCGGATGGCCAGTTTCTGGTTGCCTCGGCGGGGAAAATGCTTCGTATCTGGAGTGTCGACCCTGCGTCCATCCCTCAGCTTGCCGCTGAAGTCCCAGCGTATAAGACAACGATTTCAGCTGTAACCTGGATGCCGCGGGGAGGTGGCGTCGTGGCTTCTGCCTATGGTGGAGCCTGGCTCTGGAAGATTGGCCAAGAGAAACCGGTGCGACCATTTCCTTATGACGGCGCCCTGCTGACGATCGCGGTGAGTCCGAGCGGGGAATATCTTGCCTCGGGAAACCTCGATGGGTCGGTCCATCTATTCCGCACGGACAGCGATCAGAACTGGCATATGTCCGGCTACCCGGTGAAGGTGACCTCGGTGCGATTTGACCATAACGGTCTCAATCTGTTCACCGCGTCCGGTCCGTCCCTCGTCGCTTGGAACATGAAGAAATTCGAAGGCACCGGCGGCCGCCTCTTTAAAGGACACCTGGGATGGATTCAAGAAATCGCATGTCATCCTAGTCGATCGATCGTGGCAACGGTAGGGGAAGACGGGTTGCTCTGTCTCTGGGAGCCGCAGACGACCAAACCACTGTTGAGCCAAGAGGTGAACAAGGCCGGTGGACTATCGTGCGTGGCCTGGGGTTCCAACGGGCAGTGGCTGGCGACCGGTGCAAGTGACGGGGGCGTGTCATTGTTCTCCGTTCATGGAGTCGAGGATCGAGCATGAATTTGTTCGGCCCAAAGCGCGTGCTGCAACAGGATCAGGTCGATCGAATCAGGTCTTGGACTCGGGAAATCTGGAGCCTCAGTGACGACACCACCATTATGGTGACCGAACTGGAATGCCGGGAACCCGGTTGCCCGCCGATTGAAACGGTCATTGCAGTGCTGGAAGGCCCGGGAGTCACGAAGCAGTACAAGCTCCATAAGAACACCGACGAGGTGAGCCGGCATGATGTGGAACGTCTGGCCAACGGAGGTGAACCGCATCACCACGGAGAAGTAGTCTCGTGATGAGGACGTCGTCGATTTCGTCTGTCTATATTATCGCCGGTTTCTTGGGGAGCGGGAAGACGACCCTGCTCAAGCGTGCATTGGCCAATCAGTTAGACCAGGGAATTACACCGGCGGTGTTAATGAATGAGTTTGGGGAGGTCGATGTCGATGGGTGGTTGCTGCATGAGCATCCACGCTCGAATGATGTTGAGTTGGAGGCCCTGCTGAGCGGCTGTATTTGCTGTGATTTGTCGGGTGAGTTCAGCGAAAAAGTCGGACACTTGGTGCGAAAGTCCAAAGGCGCTCCGCTCTTCATTGAAACAACTGGTTTGGCGGACACCGGACAGGTCGTTCGGGGGGTGGAGAAGGCGTTGGCCGCTACGCAGAAGGGATCGATTAGAGGCAAGTTGGGCTCCGTCATCGTGATGGTCGATGCACCACGATTTGTGAAGCTCGGCACCTACTGGACTGGGGCAGAGGACCATCTAGATCAAGCCGACATCGTGGTGTTGAACAAGCTGGACCAGATCGACAAGCGACAGGCTGACCTGATCGAGCGGCGCATCAAGGCAGCCAACCCCGAGGCTACCCTCGTGAGAGCGGTGCACGCGGACGTTCAGATCGATCGGATACTCCGTAGGCCGAGAGGTGGTTCTGCAGCTATGCAGATGGATGGAGAGCTCAAGAATTCCGCAGCTGGATATCAGAGTGGGAGTTTCAAAATTCTGAAGCCGTTCGATCCCGTTCGCCTGGAAGCCTGGTTGAAGCGATTCCAACGATCGGTCATTCGCATGAAGGGTTTTGTAAAGGTTCATGGACAGGAAGGGTTTCACGAGTTGCAATGGGTGATGGGTTCACTGGTTCTGACCCCCCATAGCGGCAGTAAGCCGTCTCAGGCCATGGTTGTGGTCATTGGACGGCGCGTACCCTGGCAACGATTTCTCGAAGGCTTGGAGACCTGTCTTGTGAAGCCGGTCCGCCGGAAGAAGCGTCAAACAAAGCCATGGAGTGGTGCCACAAGGAGGACGTCATGATGCAAGGAAGTGGGACCGTGAAGCCAATGGGTGCCGAGACGGCAACGCCTGCCGATGATCCAGTGGCGCGACGGCTGGTCCAAGACGCCCATGGCCGTATGTATCGGTGGCCGGTGGGCTTCGGAGGGTATCGAGCGAGACTTTCGCTGAATGATGAGGGGCGTGTCTACACCGGTCGAGTCAGTCTGGTGCCGAGGAGGGAGACGACGGTTGAGTTGGACGGAGCCGACGCAGCTCTTCAAGAGTGGGTGCGAGAGCGGCTCTGGACCCAGGGGATGCACTTGGCTTTTTCTACGTTCGAGGAAGGCGACGGCAAATATGTGCTGTCCTTCGATCCCCAAGATGGTTCTGCTGTGCCGCACCCACGAGGCCGCCGTGTACTGCTGACTGGGGGGCGACTCGATTCTTGGTACCGGATCAAGGATGGCCAATACACCCAGATCGGGCGGATCACGCCGATGACGGAACGGCGAGTCAATACCATCGAGCGCTGCGATCACGCGCCTGATGGAAAACAATATTCTAGTCACTATGTGATGACCTATTTCTCACTTGATGGGCAAGCCGTGATCGGAATGGAGAGCTACGTCAATGAATATAAGGACATTAATGGCGTGTGGCTTCCCTGGCGTCGGCGCGTCTCGTTCGGCGAGCGAGGATTGGTCAAAACACGAGTGCTCGTATTGTCGGAGCATGAGGTCGAACGATGACGGCAAAGGCTGATGTTTCGGTGGCCGTAGCGGTGTTGACCGTCTCCGATAGTCGAACGCCTGAAACCGATACCAGTGGCGATCTGATCGTCGAGCGGATCCTCCTGGCCGGCCACCGGTTGGCTGATCGTAAATTATGCAAGGACGACTTCGAGACCATTCGGGGCATCATCGCTGGCTGGGTCGCCGACGCCAAGGTGGAGTTCGTCATCGTGACGGGTGGAACCGGTGTGACGCAGCGCGATGTGACACCGGATGCTGTTCGGTCTCTGTATACCAAACCCATCCCAGGATTTGGCGAACTCTTTCGTTGGTTAAGTTTCAGCGAGATCGGTACGTCAACGATCCAGTCAAGGGCGGATGCTG
>CAZJOQ010000078.1:0-15988 GCA_964547625.1 uncultured Nitrospira sp. | reverse complement strand
ACTAGGAATCCTACTAGGCACCGTCTCTTCAGTACTGAGCGTTCATCCGCAAGGACCATGCCGTGGAGCCTCCGCACGAGAAGGGTCCGAATTTCAAAAGATCTCCCCTGTTGGTTCTCGAAGTAGTAGCCCCGGAAGGCGTATCTTTTTCGATTCAATGAATCTGATTAGATTCAATACACGTGTACGAGGGGTGTGAGTGCGTGAATGACGCTGGCACAATTCGCCGTGATGAATTTTACGACGAGACTGACTGGTTCGTAGTCGGTATCGATCGGAAGTCCTGTATCATGTTCCACACACGGAAAACATCGAGAGTCAGAGTCGCGCCGTACGTCGGACCGTAGTCTCGTTCCACGATGTTTCCCATACTATCGTTCCACGTTTCGAACCGTAGCGGACCGGCGGAAGCCCCTATTGACCAGGCAAAATGCTTCTGGCTCTCTCCCGATGTATTGACGAAGATTCCGGTATCCCACATGAGCGCAAATTCGATTTCCCAGGTCGGGAGGGTTTCGCCCTTCTCGGTCGTCTGATACTGGCCGATGGCAATCGACGGTTGCACCAGCCCCGCAGTATTTCTGACAGCATGGAGCGCAGACCCGTCGCTTTGATAACTTATCCGTCCCATAGCGGAGGCCCGGACGTTTATATCGCCCCACTTTTCTGAACGCCACACCGACGGGGTGATCTGCAATCGTCGCACACCGGCTCGCAGAAATCCCTGTTGATAAATGGTCCCAACGGAAAATCCTCCCCCCGCAAAAAATACCTTTCGGTCGAACAGGGAAATCCAGCGAGTCACCGACCCATCGATCATCGCGTCGGTCTCGATACGAGGATTCACACTTGGAACGTTCGGAAGCCCACGAAGTTGATGGACCAATTTATTTTGAAGATATTGAGTGATTTCGTCCCCCGTGGGACTGATCCCGACGGTAAGATTGGTGCTCCAGTCCTTCCAATCCCCACTCCAATGTTGAGTCCAGCTCATCGTGATCAGATTGAAGCCGAGCGTGGTCCCTACCGTGGAATCATACCTATTCCCCAGCCCGTCAAAGGGGGTAAAGCGATTGAGGGTCAACCCACCGGTAAATGTGGAATACTGATCCGGAAATGCCATGGCGCCCCAATGGACGGATGGAGCAGGAGATTCGCTCCATACCGGACTGGGGGAGAGCACGACAACCAGCAACGTGCTCAGGAGAGGAGCCAACCCTTTTCTAACCCAGAGATTGGCCATTGTTCTGCGATCAACCACCGGTGCATATTTATAGACATGACCATACTTGATAGCTCTTTGCGCTTGCCGAGCTGAGATGGGAATTATCCCGACCATCGAAAGAGACCTCGCTTGAAAGAGAGACGCTATCGCACCGAAACACCTGAGGCATTCTACATAACATAGACGAAGGTGGCGACCCAATTCTTTGACAACGGAACGAGAGTAACCCTCCGATTCCACAATCAATTTACCGAATGCGCAACGCTTCTCCCTCGACAGACCTCCTGATCCTATGCTAGCTTACGCCCTCGTTTTCTGAGTTCACTCCCTATCCACACGAGAGCGCACAGGCTCGGCATATGTTCAAGAAAATCTTAGTAGCCAATCGTGGTGAAATCGCCATGCGGATCATCCGCGCCTGCCGCGAGTTGAATATCGCCACCGCCGCGATCTATTCCGAAGCGGATTCAACCGGGATCTACGTAAAAAAGGCAGACGAATCCTACATGGTCGGGCCCGGACCGGTGAAGGGATTCCTTGATAGCAAGCAGATTGTGGATCTCGCCAAACGAATCGGCGCTGATGCCATCCATCCAGGATACGGATTCCTTTCTGAAAATGCGGAGTTCGCCGAGCTCTGTCAGGCCTCAGATATCACATTCATCGGCCCTTCGACCCATGCCATTACCCTCATGGGTAGCAAGGTGAGGGCGCGGAAGCTTGCCGAGTCGGCCGGCGTTCCGGTTGTGCCCGGCACCGATGGGGCCATTACCAACGTCAAGGACGCCCTGGCCTTCGCAAAAAAAACAGGCTACCCCGTCATGATCAAAGCAAGCGCCGGAGGCGGCGGTCGTGGCCTTCGAGTAGTCCGGTCCCATGAGGAACTGCGCGAGAACATGGAGGTGGCGGCGCGAGAAGCGCAGGCGTCTTTCGGCGACGGCAGCGTCTTCATCGAAAAATATGTCGAGCGCCCGCATCACATTGAGTTCCAAATTCTTGGAGATCGTCACGGCAATATCATTCATCTCGGAGAACGAGACTGTTCAATCCAGCGACGACACCAGAAGCTCATTGAGATTGCTCCATCGTTGGTGCTCACGCAGGAGCTCCGGGAAGAGATGGGGAACGCCGCAATCACCATCGCCCGAGCAGTGAATTACGACAACGCGGGAACCGTGGAGTTTCTCCTCGATCAAGAAGGCAAGTTCTACTTCATCGAAATGAATCCGCGTCTCCAAGTCGAGCACACGGTGACGGAGCAGATTACCGCCATCGATATCGTGCGGAATCAAATCAAGATCGCAGCAGGCCTGCCGCTCAGCATCCAGCAGAAAGACGTCATCCTACAAGGCCACGCAATCCAGTGCCGGATCAATGCGGAAGACCCGAAAAACAATTTCCTGCCCTGCACGGGCACTGTCACGGCGTACCTCTCTCCCGGTGGAATCGGCGTCCGCATCGACGGAGCGGTGTACAAGGATTACACCGTGCCACCCTATTATGACGCCCTCCTAGCCAAGTTGACGGTCCGGGGACGCACCTGGGAAGAAACTGTCAGCCGGATGAGACGCTCCCTTGAAGAGTACGTGCTCCGTGGAGTGAAAACGACGATTCCTTTCATGGAGGCGATCATGCAGGAGCCGGATTTTATCGCAGGGCACTTCGACACATCGTATCTGGATACCCACCCTGAATTGTATGCGTACCATGAGTTTGAGCAACCAGAAGATCTTGTTCTCGCGCTATCTGCCGCAATCGCTGCATACGAAGGACTCTAGAAATCCAGACAACGCCGCCGAGACCTAACACCATACACGAGACGTCATGGCAAAAAGACGACCACCAGCAAGAAAACAGGCGAAAAAGACCGCATCCTATTTTCCGACGGTCAAGGCGTCAAAAACAACCACATTGCGCCCCAGTGAGTTCACGATCCAGCCGGCCGTCGGCAAGCCGATTCTGATTACCGATGTCGCGCTGCGAGACGGACATCAATCCTTGCTGGCTACCCGCATGCGCACCGAGGATATGCTCCCGATCGCGCAGAAGCTCGATGCTGTCGGTTATTGGTCTCTGGAAGTGTGGGGTGGAGCGACTTTCGATACCTGCCTACGATTCTTGAAGGAAGATCCTTGGGAACGGCTCCGGGCGTTGCGAGCCGCGATGCCCAACACCAAACTCCAGATGTTGTTGCGGGGACAAAATCTTGTCGGTTATCGACATTACGCCGACGATGTGGTGGAACGCTTCATCGAACGTTCGGCTACGAACGGTATCGATGTCTTCCGCATCTTCGACGCCCTGAACGACGTGCGAAACCTCGATCGGGCCGTGAGCGAAGTTAAGGCCTGCGGCAAACACGCGGAAGCGGCCATTTCCTATACAGTGAGCCCGGTGCATAGCATCGACCGTTTCGTGGATCTCGCCAGGAAGTTGGAAGATCTGGGGACGGATACCATTTGCATCAAAGATATGGCTGGCCTCTTGGCTCCGCTCGATGCGTATCGCCTGGTGCGTCGACTGAAAGTGGCGGTCAAAGTTCCGCTCCATCTTCACACTCACTACACCTCGGGAATGGCCTCCATGTCTTCGTTGATGGCGATTCTTGGAGGACTCGACATGCTGGATACCTCGATTTCGCCGCTGGCTGGGGGAACATCCCACCCGGCGACCGAAACGTTGGTCGCCGCACTCCATAACACGCCCTATGACACGGGACTGGAACTCGCATCCTTCCAGCCGATAACCGAACACTTTCGAACTGTTCGTCGCAAGTACCGTCAGTTCGAAAGCGATTTTACTGGTGTCGATGCCGAAATCCTTATGTCGCAGATTCCTGGTGGTATGTTGTCGAACCTGGCGGCTCAATTAGCCGAACAGAACGCCCTGGACCGGATGAAGGAGGTCCTTGACGAAGTGCCGCGTGTACGAAAAGAGATGGGGTATCCTCCGCTCGTCACCCCGACCAGCCAGATCGTCGGAACCCAGGCCACCCTCAACGTGTTGACCGGAGAACGGTACAAAGTCATCACAACTGAAACGAAGAACTATTTCTTGGGACTCTACGGCCGTGCACCGGGGCAAGTCGATCTCGATGTGATGGCGCGCGCGACCGGCGACGAAACCCCGATCAAGACCAGACCCGCCGATCGCCTGGAGCCTGAATTGGACGATGCCAAAAAGGAACTACCCGAGTCGGCCCAAAGCATCGAGGACCAGCTGTCGTTCGTGCTCTTCCCCACCATCGCGCGTGACTTTTTTGAGGCTCGTGAAAAAGGCGATCTGACCCCGGAACCGCTTGAATTTGGCTCGGCAAAAGGGCCCACGACCGCTCATGAACTGCATCTGGCCCCCGTGGAATTTAATGTGACGGTGCATGGCGAGACGTACCACGTAAAAGTCTCAGGTTCCGGTCGAAAGATCGACGGCCGCAAACCCTACTATATCCGGGTCAACGATAAGTTGGAGGAAGTCTCGCTCGAACCGATCCAGGAAGTTTTGGCCGGTGTCCCTGAATCCCAGGAGACCAATTCCGGAGGAAAACCCAAACGACCCAAACCTTCAAAACCGGGTGACGTCGCCCCACCCATGCCAGGCCGTGTCGTGAAGATCCTCGCTGCAATCGGTGATCAGGTACAAGCCGGCGACCCCCTGTTGATCATCGAAGCGATGAAGATGGAAAGCCAGGTCCCAGCACCCATCAATGGGAAGGTCGCGACGATCCTAGCGAGCGAGGGAGACAATGTGAAGACGGATGAAACGGTCATCCAACTTGAGTAATCTCATTCCCGACTCGACCCTCCACCCATGCGGACTCTTGCAACTTGCGCCGCTCATCCTGTGCCTCGTATCGTACCTGATGACCGGCTGTGCCCCGCCCTCACAAATCCCGCCCTATTTTGAAACGTTAGACCGCCTCCCGGGAGAACCCATCCCGATCAAGACCGTTCTCGTCCATGATCAACGGATCGCGTACCTTGATGTCGGCGCCGGCCCACCCGTCATCCTGATCCATGGCTTAGGTGGTTCCATGTGGCAATGGGAGCATCAGCAGCACGCTTTATCCGAACAGTTCCGTGTGCTCACGCTGGATCTGCCCGGTTCTGGGCTTTCCGACAAACCCGACATCGACTACCGTACAGACCAGATGTTGGACTTTGCTATCGGATTCATGAATGCCCTTCAGATTGAAAAGGCAACACTAGTCGGGAATTCCATGGGCGCGGGATTAGCCATTGGCATGGCAATCGCCCATCCCATGCGCGTCGACAAACTGGTGCTCATCAGCGGATTGCCGTCGCAGGTCATGGCCAAGCTCAGTAGCCGGTCATTCAGGCAAGCCCTGGAAACGCGAGCCCCAGTCTGGCTGATTTCCCTGGGGAATTGGTTGTTCGGTGGAATGGCGACAGAATCCGTGCTCAAGGAAATCGTTCACGACCATACCTTGCTCACACCGGCCGTTATCGACCGGTCAAACCGCAATCGTCGACGCCCCGGCATCATCAAACCCATCATGGCCGTGCGAAATGCGCTCCCCTCCTGGGAAACCGATTTTGCCCCACAGCTTCGCACCATCGCACACCCAACCATGATCATCTGGGGTGAGTACGACCGGGTGTTCCCCATGCCCGTGGGAGAGGAACTTCACCATAGGATCCGTGGATCACAGTTTGTCAGCATCTCCGATGCCGGTCATATGCCGCAATGGGAACGTCCAGAGCTGGTGAACCGATCGCTGATCGCGTATATTCAATCGTAACTTCGAGCGGCACTACCATAAGCGATGACCGAGCACTCATGATCTTCAGAAAGGAGCATACGATGCGGACACGATACTATGGATTTATCGGCACAGCACTGTGCCTTTCCCTTGGCCTCATGGGATGCCAGACAACGGCAGGATCATCCGGACAGGCCTTCTCCTACAAGAACATGCCGGTGGCCGACGGAAGCGCGACCGCTGGAGAAGGGAACAAGATCCTGTTCAAAGGCAATCCACTACCGTTGAGCGGCAATGGAGTAAAGGTTGGGGATATCCTACGGGACGTCAAGGTTACACAGAACGATTTGACGCTCGTCAATATCGTGGAAACGCAAGGCGCGGGAAAAGTGCGCATCATCAATATTGTTCCCTCCCTTGATACACCGGTCTGTGAGCAACAGACACACCTTCTCAGCGAGAAAAATAAAGGCCTTGATAAAATGGTCGAACTCATCACAGTCAGCGTCGATACCCCATTTGCGCAGAAACGTTTTGCTCAGGAAGCCAAGATTGCCAATGTGACATTCTTGTCCGACTATCGCGGCGGCGACTTCGGGAAAACCCATGGTCTCTTTTTGGAAGGTCCGCACATTTTGACCAGAGCCGTCATGGTCGTCGATAAGATGAATACCATTCGCCATCTTCAAATCACCCCTGAGCTCACCCAACTGCCGGATATGGAAAAGGCTTTCCAGATCGCCCGCCGTTTGGTGACGGAGAGTTAAACTGATACGATCTTGGAGCCGAGGTGACGGGAGCGCCGCTCATCATATGCCAGGCGCACCCGTCACCTCAGCATGCTTGAAGCGCTGATGGCTCGTTACGATCTACTCGTCATCGGTACAGGACCAGCCGGCCAAAAGGCCGCCGTTCAGGCGGCAAAGCTCGGTAAGAAGGTCGGCATCATCGAGCGGAAGATGGTCCTTGGTGGCGTCTGCATCAACACCGGCACCATTCCCAGCAAGTCCCTCCGTGAAGCGGTGCTGTACCTCTCCGGATTCCGCCAGCGCAGCATCTATGGCGACGCCTACCGACTGAAAAAGACGATCACCATAGAAGACCTGGCCTTCAGAGCCAACCACGTCATCAAACACGAGATCCAGATCGTCCAAGATCAAATGGCGCGCAATCGAATCGACATGTTTTTTGGAACGGCCAGTTTTCTCGATCCCCATCGTCTCCGCATTCACACATCCCGTGGTGCGCTCGAACTTACGGCCGACTTCATTGTGATCGCCGTCGGCACGGAGCCGGCTCGACCGGCCCATATTCCTTTCGACAACCACACCATCATCGATACCGACGGACTGCTGACGCTTAAACGGATTCCCAAGTCCCTGGTCATCGTCGGAGGCGGTGTCATCGGGACCGAATATGCCTCCATGCTCGCTGCCTTGGGAGCACCCGTCACCCTCATCGACAAACGACCGCGGTTACTGGAGTTCGTCGATGCGGAGATCATCGATGCGCTGCAGCGACAAATGAAGGAGTTAGGCGTCACGCTGTATCATGATGAAGAAGTCCTTGCGATCAAGCGGAATTGGGACAATTCCATCCACGTCTCCTTGCGAAACAACCGGCCGCTTCGAACATCGACACTCATGTATGCGATCGGGCGTGTCGGGGCCACCCGCACACTTAATCTCGATGCGATTGGACTGAAACCGGATAACCGAGGACGGTTGACCGTTAATGAACACCTCCAAACCGCAATCCCCCACATCTATGCGGCCGGTGATATCATTGGATTTCCGGCGTTGGCTTCAACCTCGATGCAGCAGGGACGCCATGCAGCCAACCATGCTTTCGGTCATTTCGATCGTATCGATACCTCGCTGTTGCCATATGGAATCTATGCGATTCCAGAAATTTCCATGGTGGGACGAAACGAGGAGGAACTGAAGCAAGCTGAAATTCCCTATGCCGTCGGCATCGCCCGGTACAAGGAGATCGCCCGAGGGCAACTAATCGGCGACGAAACCGGCATGCTCAAACTCCTGTTTCATCGAGACACCAAACATCTTCTGGGAGTTCATGCAATCGGTGAAGGGGCGACGGAGTTGATCCACATCGGCCAGGCAGTCATGGCCTTTCACGGAAAGATCGATTATTTCATCGATACGGTCTTCAACTATCCAACCCTGGCCGAATGTTACAAGGTGGCGGCACTGGACGGCATAAATCGGCTACCGAGACCCTGGATTCCGTACCTATGACGTTCGCGATCCATCGTTCGTGAGACGTCTCTCATCCGGACTCGAGGTTTCTAGTTCCAGATTTCACGTTGATCATTTCGGTCCACTACAATTTTGAAGACAAACTTGAAACGAGAAACTTGAAACGCTCGCAGGTGATAGACTTGACGTTTCACAAGATCTGACGATAAGGAGTGCTTCATGTCGTTTTCAAACCATCTTAGAAAACTCACTGTTTCAATCTGGGACGCTCAGTTAAGCCATCCCTTTGTTGTCGCGCTTGGCGACGGAACACTGCCTGAACAGAAATTCCAGTACTACATTCTGCAAGATGCGCGATTCCTGGGAGATCTCGCTCGTGTCTTTGCCGCCGGTGCGCTGAGAGCTCCGGACTCCGAGAGTGCGCTTCGCTTCGCCAAACTCGCCGAGGAAACCATTACGGTTGAACGCGGTCTGCATGAGAACTATGGCAAACGCTGGAATCTGACACCGAAGCAGATGACCTCGGTACCCATGGCGCCAACCAATTATGCATACACAAGGCACATGCTGGCTGTCGCTGCTGCGGGAACAGCCGCAGAGGTGACAGTGGTGGCCCTCCCCTGCGCGTGGGTCTACTGCGTTGTGGGACGGCACCTGTTGCGAAAAGGCCCACCGCCCAAGAATCATCCCTATCGCGACTGGCTGATGCTCTATGCCTCGCCGGAATTTGCCGAGGTGCAAGTGTGGATGCGGAAGAAGGTCGATCAGTGGGCCAAAACCGCCGGAAAAGAAGAACTGCGCCGGATGGAAGAATCGTTCATTATCAGCTCACGGTACGAGTGGATGTTCTGGGAGATGGCGTGGAACGAAGAGCAGTGGCCGGTGTAGTTCGACGGGTCCTATCATTGAGCAACCCGCTCGTGCTCACTCTACCCATCCCCCAGTGGGTCCCTTCCGTTGCGCGCGAGCGGATGGTTGCTCAATGCCACCCATCAAGAGTGCGGAGAGAGAAACAGCCCTATCGTCCAGAGAGATTTCAACGACACCAGCTTCGAACAACAGAATATTCGCTATAGCTTCTGCCTCGCCTTGGCCCACGCCAATGCCATGGCACCGACTGGCTGTGGTATTCGTGCCTGAGCTTGAGCTACTGCGACCACCCCACGACCCCGCGAGTCACGCGCTATCTGACTACTAGCCTGTGCCGATACAGAAGGACGACTCGCCGTATCTTCCAGGCGCATGGTCAGCGCGATACGCTGGCGCTTCAGATCAACGTCGATGACCTTCACCTTCACCACCTGACCCGGCTTGACCACCTCGTGCGGATCTTTGACAAACCTATTGGCCAATGCCGATATGTGCACAAGTCCGTCCTGATGCACCCCGATATCGACAAACGCGCCGAACGCCGCCACATTCGTGACCACTCCCTCCAGCACCATGCCAGGGTGTAAATCATTCAGAGTCTCGACCCCCTCCCGGAAGGTCGCCGTCTTGAATTCAGGACGCGGGTCGCGCCCTGGTTTTTCCAACTCGACAAAAATATCCTGCACCGTCGGCAGTCCGAATTTCTCATCGATAAAGTCACTGGGTGACAGTCCTTTTAGAACAGCTGGTTGACGCATCACTTCGGCAATCTCAGTTCTCAACTGCGTCAGAATACGTTCAACGACCGGATAAGCCTCCGGGTGCACGGCAGATCGATCCAAGGGATTGTCACCATCAGGAATTCGTAGAAAACCGGCAGCCAGCTCGAACGTCTTCTCGCCGAGGCGAGGGACCTTGCGGATCGTCGTCCGATTTGGGAACGGGCCGTTCGCATCCCGATAGTCCACGATATTCTTGGCCAGCGTCTTGTTGAGACCAGACACCCGTTCCAACAAGGGCGCCGACGCTGTATTGACGTTGACACCGACGGCATTCACGCAATCTTCCAGCGTCGCATCGAGCGACCGCGCCAAAGCTCGCTGATCGACGTCATGCTGATATTGGCCGACTCCGATCGCCTTCGGCTCAATCTTGACCAGTTCGGCCAGCGGATCCTGCAGGCGGCGAGCGATAGACACGGCGCCCCGCACACTGACATCCAACTCGGGGAACTCTGCCGCAGCAAATGCCGACGCTGAATAGACCGATGCGCCTGCCTCACTCACCACTATTTTTGCCACCGGCCGTTCAGGCTTCTGAGCTGCGACCAACTTAATCACCTCACCCGCCAGCTTGTCTGTCTCTCGGCTCGCCGTCCCGTTGCCGATGGAAATCAATTGCACACCATGCTGGGTGATGAGACGCACGAGCATCGCCAACGACCCCTGCCAGTCGTTGTGAGGTTGATGGGGATAAATTGTCGCCGTTTCCAATAATTTTCCCGTTGCATCTACCACCGCCACCTTGCAACCAGTCCGAATGCCAGGATCTAGACCAAGGATAGCTTTCGGTCCAGCCGGCGCCGCCAACAACAGTTCGTGCAGGTTACGGGCAAAGATCTTAATTGCCTCGGCTTCGGCTGCTTGGCGCAACTGCACCAACAATTCAGTGCTCAGTTGCAGATGCAACTTCACGCGCCAGGCCCAATCACAGACACCAATCAACCATGCGTCGGCAGGCCGGCCGCGATCCTCAATGTGCGCATGAGCTGCGACCATCGATACGCAGGGGTGAGGGACGACCGCATCAAGCACCTCCCCTAAGCCCAACTCTAGCTTTAATACCCCAAGGGCGCGACCACGAAACAGCGCGAGCGTCCGATGCGATGGAATGGTCTTGATCGGCTCGGCATACGCATAGTAATCACGAAACTTCTCGGCCTCGGCTGTTTCCTTGTCTTTCATCACGGCTGAGGTGAGCACTCCCTCATCCCACAGTCGCGTTCGCAGCACGGCCAACAGTTCAGCAGTTTCAGCAAATCGCTCTGTGAGAATATCCCGCGCCCCTTCCAATGCCGTTTTCGCATCAGGTACATTGATCGCCTCCACGCCGTCTGCGGCAGGTACCACACGAATGTACTTGAGCGCTTCTTGATCGGGATTTAACTTCGGATCGGCCCAAAGGCTATCGGCTAACGGCTCCAAGCCTGCCTCGCGCGCCACCATTGCGCGAGTGCGGCGTTTGGGCTTAAACGGGAGGTACAAGTCTTCAAGAGCTTGCTTCGTCGTCGCCGCCTCGATATTCGTGCGCAATGCATCCGTAAGCTTCCCTTGTTCTTCGATCGAAGCCAGAATGACAGCGCGCCGTGCCTCAAGTTCACGTAGGTAGAGCAGTCGGTCTTCCAGCGTCCGTAGCTGCGTATCATCCAGATTGCCTGTTACCTCTTTTCGATAGCGGGCAATAAAGGGAACCGTCGCGCCTTCGTCGAGCAGCGAGACCGCTGCCGAAATCTGATGAAATCCGACGCCCAGCTCATTGGCAATCATGAGCGGAATCTTGCGTTTCTCTACTTCTGATGAAGTCTGAGTTGTGGCAGCCGTCATATGTCCTGATAACCGACCTTTCTGAACGCGTGAGCAATACGCGCGCTCTGACCATGTGGTGAGAATACTATCCGCTGATGGATGGAGTGACGTATATTCAGGAAGCTATAGCAAACAATTAGTCAAAACCTCAACGAGCCAGAGTGCCAAATGCTGCAAACAATTGCCCCGACAGATAGCGGGTTCCCTGAACATCACCCGAACGTTTACGACGTAGAAAGTGGTTCAGTACTCGCCCATCGGAAGCCTTGTGGATGTCCGGATGCTGAAGGTTCATTCGATAGCGTTCAATGCCCCTTGAAAGCGAACTGACGAACAGCACAGTTCCATCCGGTTCGACCTTCTCCACAACACCGACGTGTGTCAGCGGATCATTGGGCAGGCCGTCCCTATTAAAATCCCACGTGTTATGGAAAAAGACCAGGTCTCCCGGATGGACGGTCGGTCCGTAGTGAATCCGTCCGTGCTCGACGACATGGGTATAGATGCGCCCCACGCCATTCCCTCCGTCTAGTTTCCCCAGTCCACCGTATAAGTCCACACGCTGTGACGCGTACACGCCTCGGACAAAACCGGAACAGTCCGGATTGTAACGCCGCCCATCAACTTCAACCTGGGACTTTCCCACAAATCTCACAGCCGTCTTCGCCAATGCCTTCTGTTTCTGGATTCCCTTGGCCATGGCGCAGCACAGCGATCCGCGAGCCCCCATGGTGGGAATCACGAGAGGTCCATCGGATGCCGACTGACGTCCCGTCGTGGCACAGCCAGGGAACACAGCTGAGGCCAACAAGGCCACACAACCGATCGTGAAGGAATACCTACAGTTATCTGAACTCATAAAGCTTGAGTATACAGGCCAGCCGCTGTAAGGCAAGACCTACTTGCCGCTCGGTCATCCCCCCGCACTCCCGACTGGTCCGCCCGGCTCAGTCATGCGCCAGGGATCAAGGAGTTGAGTGAGGCGCTTATCAGGCAACACTTTCTGCTCTTTTGCCACCTGCCTGACAGTCTTTCCAGACTTATAGGCCTCCTTGGCCAACTTGGCCGCCGCTTCGTAGCCGATCTCGGGAGCCAGCGCCGTACACATCGCCAAGCTCTCCTCGATCAAGCTCTTACAGCGTTCCTCGTTCGCCTTGATACCGTCAATACACTTTGCCGCAAAATTGGTGGAAGCCGATGCCAGAAGCTCAATAGACTGGAGCAGGTTATAGGCCATGACCGGCATCATGACGATGAGCTCAAAATTCGCCGCCTGGCCACCGACGGTCACCGTGACATCGTTCCCTATCACCTGGGCACACACCATCGTGACGGATTCGGCAATCACAGGATTCACCTTTCCCGGCATGATGGATGAACCAGGCTGCGTTTCCGGCAAATTGATCTCCCCAAGCCCGCACCGCGGCCCGGAGCCGAGCCAGCGAATGTCGTTGGCAATCTTCATCAAGCTCACGGCCAGAGTCCGGAGATGGCCGCTTGCTTGAACTAATGAGTCCTGTGCTGACTGTGCCTCAAAATGGTTCTTGGCCTCTTTGAATGAACAGCCGGTCTCTTTCGAAATGATGGCCATCACTTTGGCCGAAAACTTTGGATGGCAGTTCAACCCTGTGCCCACCGCCGTTCCACCCAAAGCGACCTCACTCAGTGCCTCTTGCGCCCGCTTGACGCGCTGGATACCGAGCTCGATCTGACGGGCATAGCCGCCGAATTCCTGGCCGAGCCGAACCGGCGTGGCATCTTGCAAATGCGTCCGCCCAATTTTCACGATCGGATTGAATTCCTTCGCCTTCCCTTTCAGTGCCTTGTGCAACCGGGTGAGCGCCGGCACGAGCTGCTGCTTCATCAATTCCGACGCGGCAATGTGAATGGCCGTGGGAATCACATCGTTGCTCGATTGACCGAGATTCACATGGTCGTTCGGATGAACAAGCTTGCTCCCACGCGCGCCGCCAAGCAGCTCAGTGGCGCGATTGGAAATGACCTCATTCGTGTTCATATTGGTCGAGGTGCCGGAACCGGTCTGGAAAATGTCCACGGGAAACTCGGCATCCAGTTTCCCCTCCACCACTTCCGTCGCCGCCAGCTTGATGGCTTCGGCTGGCTTCTTATCCAATAGACCCAGGGAGTGGTTCACAGCTGCTGCTGCCCGCTTGATCATGCCCATGGCTCGAATCACCGACCGTGGCATACGCAGCGGACTGATCGGAAAGTTCTCAATGGCGCGGGCTGTCTGCACGCCGTAATAGGCCTCGGCGGGGACCGCCAGTTCACCCATCGTATCTCGCTCGACTCGAGTCGATCCTGACGACTGACCTTGATTCGTTTTCATGCGTGGGGCTCCATGGGTAAGTGATTCCAACTCCTTGCGGGCGTCATGATAAACGCAGCCTACTGATTTTCACAAGAGTGCTCCGCATGGATTAAGAAACGATCTAAACGAAGGAGTCTGGGAATTGCTGATGCAGGACCGAGGTGTGGACTAATAAAAAGGCCCGCCTGGGGAGGCGGGCCTTCCGGACTACCGGTGCCAGAACGATCTATTGTGATGTCGTGCTCCAGCTTGAGGAACGGGGCAATTGCTCCTTCGCAGCTGATCAAATTCGAGTCGCTTCTTCCTCGACTCCTTCAGCGGTGTCAGCCTCTGCTTGGAACATCTGCGCCCCTTCGCCTCCGGCCATCCTAAACAAATGTATGATGTCTATACCTATACCGACCAAAGCAAGGCACCACCCCCCGACAATCATCCACCAAACCACTGAAAATAAGTCTGCTGGCTGGTCGAAGTTGAACACGGCCACGACTCCCCCGAGAACGAGCAGAATCCCGACCGTCATCAGCGAATAGCTGAGATTTTTCATCTTCACCTCATCAAACATGTTCGGTGCTTAAACAAGCTCGACTATGAGGCAGAGTGCTCCCCTCCTTCCTCATCTGCCTATGACAGCTATCAACACCTCCATCTGTATGTGGCCCTAGCGGGGATAGTGAGTAAAATTATGGCGACTCTACTTGTTTTCCTCGAATACGCAATCCGTCAAGATGCCCCTGCTCAGTAGATCCAATTGGACCTTCCTGCACGATGAACCGAATGACCCGAGGAGCGATATTCCGCGCTTCATGTACCAACAGGTTTATCGCATCCTTCGACCTCTTCCTCGAGATCCTCGCGGAAGCACCTGGAGGAAACAGCGAAGTCTATGTCTGTGCGATCTCCAGAACCGGCTGGCATGGCCTAGCGACCGACTATTGAAAGGACGGAAAGCATAGACTACGATTCAGAATACTTGTTCGGTCGGTCTAGTCACACGGAGTCGGGTCACTACGTCATAACCACTCTCACGTATCGTAGCGTGCCAATATCGTGGAACTATTCAGACGTGCGGTATCATCATTATGTAGCTTGACTCCTGTACTCATTGCGCCCAAAGTGAGGATGTTCGGTGTGAAACTCCGCTGACTGTCTATTCTCTTACGCTTCCTCGTCCTTCCCAGCGTGACCGATTCCCCAGTCTCCGCCGTTGTTACACCACAGTTACCGTCGCTGCCCTCTCACCTGAAAACGCGGGATTCGTTGTGTCGTCGAGAGGGGCGGGAGGCTCTCACCTTCGCACCAAGGAGTCCACGATAAATCAGGTCCAATTCAGGCGATCATGCCGCGAATCGAACCTAAGGGAGGGACGGACATGGAAAAAATGATCATCAACAAGAGCTATGATGCATTTAGCGTGAGTCATAAGGCGTTTGTTCGATTGCGTGAGTTGGGGCAGCAGGAGGCTCTGCAGGAGACCGATCGGGGTGCGTATTGGCCTGCGTCAGCCACGACGGGGGAACCGAGTCTGAATCAGTGCGGGAAGCTCATTCCACGAGACGATGAGAAGCTGGTTCGTGTGGTTGAAGAGCTTCGGGAAACAGCCAATGGGCATGCCGCCGAACTCAAGATCGTCTCAATCCCTGACGACGTGCAGGGGGTGATTACCAAGACAGACGGCCACGAGCAGATACGCGAAGTGCACCGCACGTGGGAATGAAGAGGCGATGACGGTCAACGCGAAACAGGATCGGGAGGACGGGCTCGTTTGAGATGGTGAGAGGACTGATACGCATTTGTATCTTCCCATAAGCGTTCTTGGCTCGATCGAAAGGCATAGACATGGTTAGCATCCTCATAACGTTTGCGTTCATGGCACTCATGCTCCTGGTCGTTGGTTTCATCTCTTACGCGAATAGCGAGTGACCAGCTGCCGCACAGTGGACCTGGAAATTCCCGTGTCGTACCTCAGCCAGGGTTCTCGTGAAGTATCGACACCTGCAGACGCGATGTGCGTCCTGATTCCTCCCTGCGCGTATG
>CAZJOQ010000077.1:0-16058 GCA_964547625.1 uncultured Nitrospira sp. | reverse complement strand
CACATCGATCTCCACCGCCGCGGCTTGTTGAATGAGTCGCACTCCCAATACCAGTCGATGTCGCTTTTCTTTCCGTAGAAGAATCCCATGAACGCCCTGCAACGGACCACGCACTACTTCCACTTGCATGCCCTCATGGAGATACGGATGGGGATCATAAGGAAGAACGCTGGTCATGAGGCGGCGCAACGCGTTGATTTCGTCCTCGGGGATCGGTTCGGGCCGACTTCCACTGCCAACGACTTCCACTACGCCCACGATCCTTTGTACCGGCATCTTTTCCTGTTGGGAAAATCGAACGAAACAATACCCAGAAAATAGCGGAACCTCGACCTCCTTCTTTCGATCCTTCCATTGGCTCAATCGCTTTATGGTCGGGAGCAACGGCTCAATGCCCTGTTTGTCAAGTTGATCTCGCACGAGTTTTTCGTGACGGGATCTGGTACGCAACGCGTACCAATGGAGATTGTCTGTCTGGTCCACCTGGTCTATCTCGTTTGTCCGATCTGTTTCGTCTTGGTTCGGAGGTATTTGATGAGTCCGGAGATGATCTTACCGGTCTTCTCCGCGTGTGCATTAACCTCGTCGAAACTCTCTTGGGAGAGATACTGTTGGTCAATCGCAACATAAAGATGACTTTGGACTTCCGCTGCAGAAGACATAGCGATGAATAGGAATTGTACAAATTCCTTGTCAGGATGTCGGACTAATCCTTCGGCAATATTTGACATCACTGATACCGATGCTGCTTGTATCTGTCCGCACAATCTGACATCACGTTGTCAGATTGGATTTCGACCTATCGCTTCATAGACCTGCCGCGTGAGTTTCCGAGCTTCTTTCCAGCAATCAAGATCTTCGAAACGGCTGAATTTCATGATAGTGGTCTTTCTCGTCTATCTGGTCTCTATAGTCTGTTTCACTTGCCTGTTACCAGATGGACAAGATTGACCTCCTCAACCAGACCGACCATTTTAGATGCAGCTTCGCCCTCTCACTTACATACAGGGAAAAACAGCGGATCTCTCGAGCGCTTAGACCGACGCACTCAGCGCGAGAATTTTCTCATCTGGAACGCGTCGACGCCCAAGCTCTTCCCGGTACCGTGAATTTTGTTCTAGGTCTGCCAACAACACGGCATCGAATTCCCACTGATCCAAGACCTGCGATCGCCAGACAGGATAGGATAGAAATGACTCCTGACGGCCGTCATCGACGAACCCGACCAACGTCAACTGCATTTCGCGAAGAGTCAGATACGCCATCTCGGCTAGCTCACCAGTTCCATAAATCACCACCCGCTTCATCCCTCGTTGCGCAGCGAGTGAAAGCGTTGCCCGGAGCCGTGCTCGCATCTCTCGATAGTGGGATAAGGAGTACTGCATGTACAGATAGGTCAGTCGAGATTTTTCGGCAAACCCTTGCGGCGTCAGCAAATATCGAATCCGTTGGGACGGAATTGTGGTGATTTTGATGTACCCTTTCCGGGCAAGTCGCTTGAGATAGAGATTGGTCAGGCCTAGCGCAACTCCGAGTTTTGTCGCGAGGGATCGCTGGGTAACGGCCCCGTCTCGCTCGACCTCGGTGAGCAAAAGAAGATTGCGTTGGCCCTGAAGATTCATACGGTTACAACCAAATTCTCGTTCGTTCAGAATACGAACATAGAACAGAAACGGAGTCAAGCTCGAAAATCGATACAGCCTGACTTTACTTTTGTTAGCTATCCTTCTTAAATGTGGAGCATGGTGAGTGAGGAAGCCTTTATGGCCTGATCGATAACTGCTACCACCTTGTCTCTAGTAATCCGATCAAGACAATCCCAGTATGGACACACCTTCCCAATGCATTTTTCACAGGTGGGAACATCTGGTCGCAGCAAGAATCCCGTCCCCAACGGTTTCCATCTTACCGATAAATTATTTCGTCGAGGATCAAATAGGCTGACGGTGGGAACATTGAGCGCTGCCGCCATGTGCGCCGGCCCTGTGGCGCCAGACACCACCACATGAGCATTGGCAATGACGGCCATGAGTTCACGGATTGAAAGTTGGCCCATGCGATTGATGATCCCGGCGGGGAGTGGTATCGGAAAGCACGCATCCTGCTCAAACCGACTCCTTTCCGTTTGGCTGCCGATCAACATCACACCGTAACCGATTCGTGCCAGTTCGACGGCGAGATCCCGATAGTGCTCCGGCCTCCAGCGGCGCGCGGAGAGGCCTCCTGGATGCACAACGATGCGCGGGCTCGACACAGTCGCCCAACTGAACGCCCCCGCGCTTCGCTCCTGATCCGTTACCACCAGAGTGGGAGGATGGACTTTCCCGGGACGCAACTTCAGTCCGCTGAGCATCTCCACGTTGTACTCCGATTCATGCTTGAAAAATTCACTGCGGTGTTCGCAGACGCGCCGATTGGCCAGTAGGCTATACCATCGATATCCGGTGGCCACACGAACTGGAACTCGAGCCAGCCAGGCTGCCCACATCAGGCGACGGAAGGGTTTCAAAAAGACCGCTGCCTCAACCTCCCGCGAAAAAGCGCGACGCAATTCACTCAACGGATCGGTGAAACAAATCGTTCGGACGTAGTCGACATCGGGATGGGACTCAAGCAGAGGCGCGGCTGTCTGGCTAGTGAGGAACCCTATCGTAACATTCGGCAAAAGGCTTCTGAGCTGTGTCGCCACGGGAAGAGACAAGAGAACATCGCCGAGGCCATCGGGGCGAACGATCAGCACGTTCATCGGCTTGTTCCATGCGCCGCCAATACTGGTTGCACCACATCCGCCACGCGGGCTGGAGTAATACGCTTGAGACATTCCATCTCCGGATCGTGCCGGCAGACACGACTGAAGCATGGGCTGCAGGAGACCTGGCTGGTTAGGACATGATGTCCGGCCCCATACGGACCAGTCCGAGTCGCGCTGGTCGGCCCAAACATCGCGACCACCGGAACCCCGCATGCTGCGGCGATGTGCATTGGTCCGGAATCATTGGTGATCATGACAGTCGCCTTTGATAGGAGTGCCGCCAAGCATCTTAATGGGACTTCTCCGCTCAAATTAATACAGGGACACTTCATCAAAGATTGCAATCTATCCGCGTTGAGCCGATCATCTGCGCTGCCTATGATAACGACTGGAGCACGATGTGACTCATACAGCTGATCCGCAACAGCGGCAAAAGACGCGAGTGGCCAGCGTTTTGTCAACCACCGCGCCCCAACATTCATGGCAACCCAAGGCTTGTCGATGGAGCGGTCATGGCGCTGAAACAGCGCTCGAACAACCATCAAATCTTCATCCAGCAGCCTGAATGCAAACCGTGGTTGTCTAGGGAGGGATGCACCCAATGCCCCCGCAAGCAGAAGATATCGGTCCACAGCATGGATGTCCGAATCGGGCACCGACACCCGATGCGTATAGAACCATGGACTCCCTTCTCGTCCGTTGGCAAATCCGATTCGCATCGGCGCCCCACTCAGGCGGGCGAGAATGCCACTGCGAAACAGTCCTTGTAGATCGATCGCAAGATCAAATCGTTCCGCACGCAACGCCAGGCCTTGCGTGATCCAACTCCTCACCGTCGGATCAACCGACCACACACGATCGATACCTTCGACTCGCTCAACAAGCCCGGCCCATTGCCGCTTGACCAACCATGTCATATGTGATCCCGGCCATTGTGCCTTGATAGCCGACACGACTGGAAGGGTGTGAACGATATCTCCAAGAGAACTGGGTTTGATCAGAAGAATACGTTTGTCGCTTGACGTTGAAGAGGAATCACATTTGATCGGATTTACAGATGACACGGGAGAGTCTTCCACAGCACCCATCCATTCAAGAACAATCCAACGACCAACACGACCTCCAGCACATCCTTCCACTACCTAAGTTCACTCAGGTCTGATGCACAGAATAACTCCTCAGCTGAGGGGAATAGAGCTGGTCAAGTAGCGCCTTGCCACTTGTTGCGCCTGCCGTTTCGCGCCGTTCCATCAATGACCGGTAAAGGCGTTGCCACAGCCTCAAATAGGGCAGTGGGGTTAGGTGGCGGCGCAAGTCGCTGTGCCCACGCACAATCCTAGACACCCACTCATAGTTCCCTGGAATCACGACTTCGTATGGTCCTTCGAGTGAAGATTGGCTCGGCGTGAGGAACATCGTGATATTGCCTCCGTCACGCGAGATCAAATGCCAGGCTTCATGCAGCCCGTGCTTTCTGGCTAACCTACGCAATGACACGACGTTAAAATTGTAGAGATGTGCCTCATGAAATGTGCTCTTCGGGGCCTGGCAGGTCGATTCAATGTTGGGAACCTCCACGATAAGCATGCCATCCACTTTCAGCCATGATCGCAACAACGCTAAGACGCGACCTGGATCTTCGGTGTGCTCAAGCACATGCCAAATCGTGACCACATCGAATGATTCAGGCGAGAATACCGCATCCTGCACGAATCCAACCTGTATTGTAAGCCCATAGTCTCGTATTGAATGATCGGCATAGCCTCTATTCGGCTCAACCCCACTGACGGAATGTCCCAACGCGTGAAGCAGGTAGGCAAACTCCCCTCCGCCGGTCCCGACATCGAGCACAGTCTTGCGACACGACAGCAATTGCGCAACTTTCTCGAATCGTGACAACGCGACCTTGCCGGCACGCAACACATGCTTCGGTCTCGGGCTGTAGGTCTGTTTATAAGCAAGGCGATATTCCTCCTCGTAAAACTGCCTGGCTTCATGTGGCCGAGGATCCGACCATACGAGTCCACACGCGCGACAAATGACGGTCTGCAACGGCTTCCCGCTTCGACTTCTGTTCGACAGAATCGCAACCTCTTTCCCACCGCAGAGGTTACATGGGATCGAACACGAACTGACCTGTTGGTTCATCGCTCGCTTCCTCGCACGTAAGACATATCAGCCGCTCGCATATTCATTGCGGCTCTTTCACCGCAACCGCCACTCACGGTCCGATTCACAGAAGCCTTGCTGCCGTGACGGTCCCCGAAATTCTACTCACATGCATCACCAATGAATGGCTCGCCCGTCGTTCGTCTGGTCCGGTAACCTGCCTGCATCGCACAAGAGCCAGTCCGCAGCCTCGGTCATCGAGGATGCGATCCAATCTGGAGTCAGCGCCGTCTCCTTGAGTCTCTCACTCTCTTGCGGGCGAACCACTCCGGTCGTCACCAAGACACTCCGTGCTCCAATCCGTTTTGCGAGTTCGATATCTCGGACATGATCGCCGATTAGATAGGTGCGATCAAGATCTACGCGTCGTTCGCGTACCGCTTGGTCTATCATCCCTGGGTTCGGCTTACGGCAGTCACAACCATCGTCGGGATGATGAGGACAGAAATAGATGGCGTCCAGCGATGCGCCTGCGCCATCAAGGATATGTGTGAGTTTCGCATGAACCGCCGCAAGGTCGTCTTGTGACAGCAAGCCCCGAGCGACCCCGGATTGATTCGTCACGAGGATTAATCGGGCACCAGCCCGCTTTAACCTGGCGAGAGCCTCCGGAACCCCTGGAAATAACTCGAGCTGATCAGGAGATTTGATATAACCGGGATCTGCATTCAGGGTCCCATCGCGATCGAGAAAGATGGTGTAGCCGGAGAGAATGTCGGTCTGGTCTCTGTTGTCGGTCCGGTCTATCGGGCCAAGCCGATCCTCGCCAGATAGACCAGATGGACTTCTTCGACCAGACAGACCGTCAAGCTGTTCCAACGCCGTCCCATACACCCGGTCGACCGAAACCTGAATCATACACCGGTGGTCGATCGGACATTCCCGGAGAAGACAGGGTGCACAGTCGACAGCCTCTCGTACCACCGATCGTTCTTGTCTATAGGGAGCCGTTGTGCGCGAGTCTGTTGGACCGAAGACCGCAACAATCGGAACGCCAAAGGCAGCAGCAATATGCATCGGCCCCGTATCGTTCGTAATGAGCAGCCGACAACGCTTGACCACCGCCATAAGTTCACGAATGCTCGTCGCTCCGGATAGGACAATTGATCGACAGTCGATCCGAGATGCAATGTCCTTCCCTAGGGACTCTTCCCCTTTCGCTCCAAGAAGCGCCACAGCCACATGTGCGCGCTCCTCCTTCTCCAAACGTTCAGCTAATCGCCGTGCGACGTCGGCAAATCGATCGGGTAACCAGCGCTTGGCTCTGCCGTATGTCGAACCGGGATTGACGCCGATGATGAGGTCCAACGAGTCAATCCCGGCCGATGCGAGCCTTGCATCGGCCATGCGGTCTTCATCGGCCGAAACGTGGAGTGTGGGCAGCGGAACTGCTCCAGAAATCCCGAGCGGCTTCAACATGCTCCAATAATACTCGACTTGATGCACCGGCGGATCACGATGAGGAACAGCGACCGGCTCAGTAAGAAAGAGGACTCTTCCATCGGTGGCATAGCCATATCGTCGTGGAATGCCGGCGAGCCACGCGATGAATGCGGCCTCGAAGGCGTTCTGAAATAGTATGGCTAGATCGAAGCCGTGCCGTCGTAACGACCCTGCGAGCGACCATTTTCCTGTAATCCCGGCGTGAGCGACCTTGTCATCATAGACAAGCACCCGATCCAGTCCTGAGTAAGCGGTGAACAGTTCCGCAATGGTGGGTCTGGCAAGCATCGTCAACTCTGCTTCCGGAAACAGCGACCGAAGCCCACGAAGCGCCGGCTCACACATCACGGCATCGCCGATCCAATTCGGCGCTCGCACGAGGATTTTTCGCGGGAGAGCCTTATGCATGAGCCTCCGATTGTTGATTCCTCTCTGATGACGGCACATCGATCAGCTTGCGCAGCTGATCTTCTCCGTGCGCCACTTCCGTTCCAAGCTGAAGCATCCACCAAGGATCGCTGGGCGTCAGAAATGGAATGAGTTTCCCCCCGTCTTTTTCCGTCGTCAGAACGAACTCGCTTCCGGTAACCTGCACAGTGCTCCGAATCTGCTCGATCTCATGGTGCGCATAGCGATGATGGTCTTCGAAGGCGGATTCGCCCATGATTTCGATCCCGATAGACTCCGCTGATCGGCGAAATGATCGGCTATTGCCGATCCCACTTACCAACCAAGCCTTTTTCCTCAGACCCCACCCTACCGGTTGTTGCTCTCCGGAAACGACCGCGGCAAGGGACGCAGGTCTGAACACAACTTCCATAATAGCCGATGGTGAACAAGCAATCTCTCGCAATCGGCTCCGAATGGCGTCAACATCCTGACGAACCTCGGCTCGAGTAATGATGATCGCGCTCGCTCGACCCACACCTGTCAGCGGCTCCCGTAACCTCCCGGCAGGAAGCAGCGCATCCAGTCCGGCTCCATCGGTCGCATCCACTAACACCAGATCAACATCACGATGAAGCGCCCGATGTTGAAAGCCATCGTCAAGAACCATGCAATCAACGGGATGTTGTTGCAACACCCATCGACCTAGGCCGACCCGATCAGCACCCACCGCGACGATGGCTTGAGGACATCGCTGTGCGATCAGGAACGGCTCATCCCCCGCTTGCGATGGACCGGCTAGAAGTCGCGACCCGTTGGACACGAGGAGATGCGGCCCCGTGCTCGTTCGTTTATACCCTCGGCTCAAGATCGCCACGCGCTGCCCCTTGGCCAACAGCCACTGCGAAAGGAGAATGACGATAGGGGTTTTCCCCGTTCCCCCGACTGTAAGATTTCCCACACTCACGACCCGACAGGGTAAGCGAGTAATTGGAAACCACCCCTGACGGTAGCCCCACTGTCGCAATCGAGTGACAAGTCCATATAGCCCAGCAATCCACTGAAGTCCATGGCGGACCGGCTGTCCAGGTTGCAAAAATGCCATATTAGCGTTTGGCCATGAGCGGTCTTGGCTCTGCCGCGGCATACCGATTGGAGTGAGTTGGATCAGCGTGGAGGCAGGATTCTATGAACTCCATACTCCGAGTGAGGGCACCTTGGTTGTCCAACACTACGCGTTTCGCAGCCTGCCCTACTCGAGCTCGAGTTTCCGGTTGCGCCAACCACCCGCCCAACACAGTGACCAACTCTTCCCCTCCCATCACACGGCACCCTCCGCCAGCCTCCTGTAACAGCGTGGCAACTTCAGCGCAATGGTCCGTATAGGGTCCAAAGATGACTGGTGTGCCCCATACCGCCGGCTCCAGCAAATTATGTCCACCCACCGGAACGAGCGTCCCACCAACAAACGCCACAACGGCTTCGCGGTACGCGAGAGCCAGCTCTCCTCGCGTGTCTAAAATGACCACGCGTGGGCCAGCTTGCTTCTCTAGCATCTCGCTCTTCCGTTGTACCACGAACCCAGCCTCTCGAAGCATCGCCGCTACTCGGTCTGTTCGCTCAATGTGGCGAGGTGCCAGCATCAACACCGTTGAAGGATAGGCCTTTGCGATCTGACCATATGCGGAGACCAGCATTTCCTCTTCTCCGGGATGAGTACTGCCAGCGAGAATGAGTTGTTCATGTTCATTGAGCCCGAAGCTCCGTCGGAGGGTCTCATCAGAGCGAACGACCGGTGGAGGTTGATCGAACTTGAGATTACCTGTGACGTGAACACGCTCCGGCTCGGCCCCCAGCGCAATAATACGCTGTTTGTCACGCTCAGATTGCATCAAACAAGTGGTCAGCGTTTGCAATACTGACCGATAAAATGAACGTATCAGAGGAAGGTCCTGACGGCGAAACGAGCGCGAGGACAACCGTCCATTCACCAATATCGACGGCACACCCCCGTCTCGCAACGACCACAGAAGGTTAGGCCACAGTTCGGTTTCGACAAAGATGTAGAGCGTAGGCCGCACACGGCGGAGCATCGCGGTGACAGCCCAACAAAAATCAAGCGGGGCATATCGATGTTCGGCAATGCCCGATAAACGCTGCTGGACAGCCTCCCGTCCGGTTTCAGTGACAGTCGTCACGATATAGCGAAACTCTGGATGGCGTGTGTGTAATGCCTTCACGAGTGGCGATATCGCCACCACCTCGCCCAGCGAGACGGCATGAATCCAGATCAGCGGCGGAGAGGATCCAACAGCGTCGGACGGGTGAGCTCGCCAGCCCATCCGCTGGGAAAATCCAGGTCGACAACGTGGTTTGGCTAACAGGACGCCGATCACAATCGGAGTGGCAAGAAGGAGAAGGCAATTATAGAGGAATCGCCACATGAATGACTCGTCAACCGCCAATCATTAGACCTTAGCCGTTGAATCGCTCGAACGACCTGTCTCAGAGTCACGCCTGATGGCTGGTGGCTGGCGAGTGACGGCTTGCTCGGCCTCATCCGTCAATCGATTGAGGGTCATCTCGAGCTGCAAGCGCGCCTCCTCCAGTGAGGCCGCATCGGCTTCGCGTGGGACCGAAAGCGGATTTCCGTAAAGAAACAAGCCTGTCGAAAACGGGAATGGGACCATGTAGCGATCCCAGCTCGCAAAGAGTTTTTTTTTGAGCAGGCGAAGGCCAGCGGCACGATTGAGAGACCCGTCGCTTTCGCTAACTGAATGATTCCCAGCTTGACAACGTGCCGTGGCCCCTTAGGACCATCGGGCGTCACCACCACGTCCCGACCGGATCGTCCCAACTTGATCAAGGCACGAAGCGCCCCTGCGCCTCCGCGTGTGCTCGACCCACGAATCGCCTCATGTCCAAATCGCGCAATAATTCGCGCGATGATCTCACCATCGCCATGCCGACTGATCAACACATGGGAGCCGGTTCCTCGGTACCCGATCGGAATCATTAACTGCTGAGAATGCCAGAACGCGAGGATAATGTGTCGCCCATCCCGATACAGTGCATCAACCCCTTCGTGGCCACGAGTCTTAAAGCGCATCGACCGTGCAATACCGCGAATGGCTGCGGCTCCCACTGGAGGGAGGAGCGACCATTTCACCCACCGTTCGCAGGACTTGATGAGATCAGACACTGGTGACGTCCTGAAATTGCATAGCGTGCAGCTTGTGGTAGATGCCTCCTTGCCGAAGCAGTTCCTCATGCGACCCCGCTTCGACAATGGATCCTCGATCTAAGACGATGATTCGATCGGCATTCTGTATGGTGGAGAGCCGATGGGCAATCACCAACGTCGTTCGGTTCTTCATCAAATTGGCCAACGCCAGCTGCACAATGCGCTCGGATTCGGTATCCAGCGCCGACGTCGCTTCATCCAGGATCAGGAGCGGCGGATCGCGGAGAATTGCCCGTGCTATAGCCACGCGTTGCCGTTCGCCGCCCGACAGTTTGACTCCACGCTCTCCGATGACCGTATCGTACCCTTCCGGGAGCCTCAGAATAAAGTCATGGGCATAGGCCAGCTTCGCCGCCTGCTCCACATCGCCAGGGGAGGCACCGGACCTTCCGAATGCGATGTTGTTTCTGACGCTATCATCGAAGAGGAAAATTTCTTGCGAGACAATTCCGATATGTGCCCGCAGCGATCCCAACTCATAGGTACCCAAAGGAATCCCGTCCACCAGAATGCGTCCCGCCGTCGGCTCATAGAACCGCGGCAGGAGACTGACTAACGTGGTCTTCCCACTGCCGCTGCTCCCAACGAGCGCAATCACCTCACCCGGACGAATTACCAGATCAATATCGGTCAGCGCCGGGATCGTATGATTCTCATACCTCAAGGAGACCCCCTGGAATTCGATGGCGTGGTTGATCCCCATCAAGGGAGCGGTTCCGTGATCTTGAGATTGCTCGGTTTTCAGATCCAAGGCGTCGAACACTCGTTCGGCCGCCGCGAGTGCTTGCTGAATGAGGTTATTCGACCCCGAGAGCTTACGAATCGGGGTATACGCCATAAACATCGCCGCCATAAACGAGAAAAATGCGCCGGGGGTCATCATCTCCTGAATGACCAAATAGCCGCCATACCAGATAATGGTCGCGACCCCGATCACGCCGATCACTTCCATCTGCGAGTGGCCGAGCGACCAGACTTGATTGCTCTTGAGGGTGGTGGAGAGAACCTTGCGGTTCCGCTCCCCAAATCGCTCCGCCTCAGCCTCCTCCCGGCCAAACGCTTTCACTATTCTGATACCGGAAAACGTTTCCTGAAGCGTCGACGACATATCGCCCAGTTGCTCCTGCGTACTTGTGGCCAATCGTTTTAATCTCTGCCCGACCCGCACCATAGTGAGCGCGGAGAGCGGAATCACAATAAGCGAAAGCCCGGCCAATTTCCAATTCTGATAGATGATGACACCGATCATCGCCACAAACGTCAAGCCGTTCTGAAAAATATCCTTGACGACGCTCGATGCGGCATTCGCCATGATTCCGACATCATTCACAACCCGCGAGACGAGGCGCCCCGACGTATTCGCATCATGAAATCCGACTGAGAGCCGCATGAGTCGTTGAAATAATTCTTGCCGAATGTCCGCCACAACCCGATTGCCCACGTAGGCCATCAAATATCCTACTCCATAGCTGAATACCGCCTTCAACGTGGCCACCGCAAGGATCACAAGCGGCAAGACGAATAACAGCCGCTCGTTTTTTTCAATGAAGATCCCGTCAAGGACTGGACGCGCAAGCCAGGCGTACACCCCTGTTAGAATGGCGACAAATCCGGAACAGGCGAATGCCGCCACAAATCTCGTCCGGTAGGGACGGACATACCGCATGAGTCGCGTGAATCGTTCTAGCCCCGACATCCTGCCAACACTGCCTCCGCTGCCCGAGTCGAAGCGCCTGGTTGTCCCAAAACAGCTCGCACCTTTGCCAAATCTCGTTTCATCTCATCATAGGCGGATTGATCTTCCAAGATCCTGATCGCCTCTTCGTACAAACGCTGACCGGTTGCCTCGTCCTGTAACAACTCCGGTACGATCGATCGCCCTGCCACTAAATTCACGAGCCCAATCCATTTGACGCGAAGAAAGAAACTCGCGATCCAAAATTCCCATGCCGTCGTTCGATAGAACAACACCATGGGAATGCCCACGACGGCCGCTTGCAGTGTGGCAGTACCCGACGCCACCAGTACCAAGTCCGACACGGCCATGACTTCACTGGCTTGTTCTTTGACCAAGGTGACAGGAAGCGAACCCTTCCGCAAGAGTGGTTGCAGCAGATTATCCTCAATAGTAGAGGCCTGCGCCAAGACAAACTTCGTTTTTGGCTCCCGTTGGGCTAATTTCTCAGCGGCCTCGATGAGGATCGGCAGCAGACCCAGCACTTCATGCGTCCGGCTCCCCGGCAACAACGCAATCACACGCTCATCATGCGAAAAGCCGAACTTGGCGCGAAGCGCCGTCCGATCGTAGGATTTTTCAACTGCATCCAGGATGGGATGCCCGACAAACGTGCAGGGCATCTCCGCGCTGTCATAGAGGGGTTTCTCAAAGGGTAGTACCACTAAAACCTGATCAACTCGTTTTTTTATCCAGTACATCCGCCAGGGCCCCCAAGCCCAGATCTGCGGCGCAATATAATAAAACACGCGCAACCCAGCGCCCTTGGCAAAATAGGCGTATCGCAGATTTAATCCGGGGTTATCGACAAAGATGACCCCATCCCATGGTTCGGATCTAAACAATCGCCGCATGAAACAAAACCGTCGAATGATTGCCACCAACACCAAAGGCCCGACCATACCCATCACGTCGAACTGTCCCATCTTGCAGACCAATTGCACACCGGCCGCCTCCATTGCACGCCCGCCAATCCCAGCCAATGAAACCTGGGGATCACATGCTTTTAGTGCCTTGGCGAGATTGGCTCCATGGAGATCGCCTGATGCTTCACCGGTAATGATCAGGATGCGTGCCATGATGATCTTTAGAAATACATGTCCTAGCTGCGATTTCGATTCATGGAGCTGCGAAGGCTCACAACCATCAAGGAGTATGCGATGTTGTTATATCTTTTGCTGCTCGAACACCTTCATCGCAGAGAGCACGCGATGGGCCAGCTCTAGAGCGGCGACTCCATCCTCACCGGATACGACGGGGCGAGATTTGGCACGAATCGCATGGAGGAACGACTCAAGCTGCAATTTCAACGGTTCCCCCTCGCCAGCTTGAATCTCTTCTATCGCAACCATCGGCTTGAGGTCATGATCAGGTGATCGACGCCCGATGATCCCCTGACGCGATTGGAAATCGATTGACACACACCCATCAGGTTGGAATAGACGCCATTGTCGCATCGCCTTCGGTGAGATTCGACTTGCGGTGAGGCTAGCAACACACCCACTCTCAAACTGGATCTGGACGTTGGCGACATCGTTCGTCGAAGAAAGCACCGAGACCCCAACCGCCCTCACATCCTCTACGGGACCAGGATTGCACGACAACAGCAGGTCAAGATCGTGAATCATCAAATCCAAGACGACATCGACATCGACGCCACGCTCACTATAGCTCCCCAATCGATGGCACTCGAACAGCACCGTCTCCCGAATGTGAGGCCGCATCAACGGCATGATAGGGTTGAAACGCTCGCTATGCCCAACTTGCAGTGTGCATCCATTGCGTTTTCCTAACTCCACAAGTTCCTGTGCCTCCATCGGCAATACGGCAATCGGTTTCTCGATCAAGACATGTTTCCCAGCTTGGAGACATGTTTTGGCGAGGGGATAGTGGCCGGATGTAGGGACGGCGATGGTCACCATATCGACCTGTTTCAGGAGATCCAATAGGTCATTGAAGAGCCGTCCGCCGTATTTCTCGGCTATGACAGATGCTCGACTGTGGTCGTGGTCAACCACACCAACCAACATCGAGTCCGGAGACGCAGCGCAGAGACGCGCATGGTGTTGTCCGAGATGCCCGACTCCAATAACACCAGCACGCAGTTTGGCCATATTCCTGTTTGGCTAGAGTATGACGAGTCTCACAACCACGTCATCGTTGAACGTCCCGACATCGATAGATCGACAAGTCCTCAGGTACGGGCGGATTATTCGTTCACTGAACTCGTGGAGTTCGACTCCTCTTCACGCGTCAGCCCGATCACGGAGATGCCTGCCTCCTCCGCTTGGCTGATCAATAGTTCTCGATCCAACATCACGGAGCGACCAGCTTCGACCGCGAGAACCGACGCTTTGACCGATCGCATCACCTCGATCGTCCGAGGACCGACGGCGGGCAAATCAAATCGGAGATCCTGTTGTGGTTTACTCCGTTTGACGACGACCGCTCCATCTTTGGCGAGCGCGCCTCCCCGCTTGATCGCTTCATCGGTTCCTTCGACTGCTTCAACTGCCACAACCACACGGTCTTTGATGATCACACATTGGCCGATATCCAAACGCCCAGTCTCTCTCGCCACATCCCAGCCGTACCGGATATCGATCCACTCCTTCTTGGTTGGTTGGCGAGAGGTTAAGCTTCCTTCCGTGACTAAGATCCCTTCAAGACCGAACGTCGACTCACAGATCGTGATTCCATCCCGCTCAAGTTCCGCGGCAAGTGCCCGGAGGATATCATCATCCTTCCAAAGCACCAATTTCGTGGCGAGCGCCAACACACGAAAGTCGGGACGAGCATGGCTATAGACATGGGTTTTCTTGATCCCTCCCAGCATCACCACGTTTCGAACACCGTCGGCTTTGAACGCATTGATGAGCTTGTTGAGCTGGCCGATCTTGACCCAATGAATCCGATCGACATGCTGCTCAAGCTCCGGATCTGTTTCCCCCTCGTGCGCGACCGCAGAGACTTGCAGGCCCATCTTGCGTGCATTATCCGCAAAGATGATCGGGAATCGGCCATTCCCTGCGATCACTCCGATTCGACCGTCCGCTATAGGTAGGGGCATCGTGGCTGACATCACACTTGTTGATCAAACTCGCGTTCCGTATCGAGGTTGACCGCCCGTGAGATGCCTCGTTTGGTGCCCTCCATAAACGCAAGCATCTTCGCCACGTCAGCCTGTCCCTTGAATTCCTTTTTGGCCAGCCGTATCGCTTCCGCCGTGCGATGGCCCGATCGAAAGAGGAGATCAAACGCCTTTCTGAGTAAGGCAATGCGGTCTACCGAAAAGCCGTGCCGCTGTAAGCCCACGGTGTTCAGACCATACAGATGTGCTCGATACCCACCAGCAGCGAACGCAAATGGCGGAATATCCTGACCAATAGCGCAACAACCGCCGACCATCACATACTCTCCGATGCGCACGAACTGAAGCACACCAGTTAACCCTCCGATGACAGAATGATCTCCGATCGTGATGTGCCCGGCAAGGCTTGCCGCATTGGCCATAATAATGTGGTTGCCGAGCCGACAATCATGTGCCACATGCACATACGCCATGAGAATGCTCTTTGACGCAAGGGACGTCACTCCTCCCCCCTGAACCGTCCCTCGGTTGATCGTCACATACTCACGGATAATGTTGTCATCGCCGATAAGAACTTTGGTCGGCTCTCCCTTATATCCAAGGTGCTGAGGCGGCCCCCCGATCGATGCAAATGGGTGCACTTCGTTCCGCTCCCCGATCTCTGTCCATCCATCAATTATGACATGGGAAAGCAGTCTGGTTCCCTTGCCGATCGTTACGTGTTCCCCGATGACACAGAACGGCCCGATCTCCACGTCACCGTCGAGCTTTGCCTTGGGATCCACAATCGCTGTTGGATGTATCTTCACACATGCCCCCTTTTACATGCATTTGACGTCACTGGTGATTCGTCGGCCGCTGGGTTAGTGCCTGGCGGACTATGCGATCTCGTGTTGCCGCAGCTGACGCATGACGGCTATTTTTTGCTTTGCTCCGTTTTCTCTTCCATGACCATTGCCGTCACCATGGCCTCACACACCACTTCATTCTCGACAAAGGCTTTTCCTTGCATTTTCCAGAACGGTGGGCGCTTCTTGAGCACTTCGATCTCAAACCGCAGCTGATCACCGGGGACCACCGGTTTCCGAAATTTGGCTTCATCAATCCCCGTCAAATACATAACGGTTCTTCCAACCGGTCCTCCAGACTTGAAAGCCAGCACCCCGGCCACCTGCGCCATCGCTTCAATAATCAGCACACCAGGCATCACCGGACGACCAGGGAAATGGCCTTGAAA
>CAZJOQ010000076.1:0-16120 GCA_964547625.1 uncultured Nitrospira sp. | reverse complement strand
GAGTCAAGCGATTACTAATAAGGTGATTACAAGAGTCGGGGATTCACTCAATCCCCAAAGTCACTTGACGGAGTCACTGGGACGGCGTAGAAGGAGGGAGCCTGGGTTTGGGACCACAAAGCGGGGAGGGGACGTGTCGTGACGTCCTGCCTCATCGTCTTCGGCAATCCGGATCGGCACGGTCCACCTAGAACCGCAGGACCCTTTCAGGCAGAGCATGACCATTATAGAGAGAGGGGAAGGAACGCATGGACATGGAGAACGGAAAGCCGACCGCCCTCACGATCCGAGGCGACACCACGATAAGAGAGGTCCCGGGTGGCGGGTCCCATCCCATTGCCCAGATTGATCACCATGGTCTCATTCGGGTCGAGCTCGAAATCGACCGGTTTTGCCAGGACCTGACGCGAGCGGGGCGGGTGCAGCCCAGCACGGTCCGAACCTATCAAAAGCGCCTCCGGTTTTTTCTGGCCTGGCTTCGGACCCTGCCATCTGAGACCCCCTGGGCCTGGTCGCTCGAATTGATGTATGCCTACCGGGCCCATCTTGAACAGACATTGCGGTCACCCAGAGCCATGAATGGCTATGTGGTGGCACTCCGGCAGTTCGGGAGTTCGTTGAAAACCCTGTACCAACGACCGATGGATCCGGCGGAGTTCGTGAAAGGGTGGAAAACGAATCGCGCGCCGCAACGGCGGCCGCTCCCGGTGGCGGATGCGAAGCGCTTGCTTTCACAGCTCGCAAGCGATCCACGACATACCACGTTCCAACGGTTACGGAATGAAGCGCTCGCCTACCTGATGTTAAAGACCGGCCTGCGAGAAATTGAAGTGAGTCGGGCCACGATTGGGGATTTGCAGCCGGGGGAGCCGGGGCAGTATTGGCGGTTGTATGTCCATGGCAAGGGCCATCTGATGGCCGATGAATGGGTGAAGGTGTTGCCAGAGGTACACCAGAAGATTCAGGCGTATCTGGCTTGTCGCGGCGGGCCGCTCCTCCCGTCAGCCCCGCTCTTTGCCACGACGGCGCCTCCGAAAGCCGATGGCACTGCACGATTGAGCGCCGGACGGCCGCTGGGAACGCGCAGTATTCAACGGATCATTACAGAAGGGTTGCTCTTGGCGGAGGCGAAGCATCCCGGCATTGTGGTGCATAGTTTGCGGCATTCGGCGGCGACGTATGCGACCTTGAATGGGGCACCGCCTAGTCAGGTGCAACGGATGATGCGGCATAAGCATTATGGGACGACGGAACACTATGTGCGGGAGGCGCAGCAGATGCTGGAAGGGGCGGAGGGGAGGATTACGCAGATTTAGTGATGTTCGTGATTTGGGCTCGGAATCGTAGACGGAAGTTCATCAACACCATCCATTTTCCTTCTCGAGCGCCCATGTCCACATCGGTCAACCTGCTAAATCGTTCCGGTCGACGAGTGGTCATCCCCTTCGGACTGGTCGTGATCGAAGGTACCGAGAAGAATCCAAAGAGATACATGGTGTATCCAATCCGATTCACCCGAGCAAAGGCGCTGGATCTCCGACTGGAGCGAACCGCCCGTATATCACACACAGCAATGCGAGCAGCAGTAGGCATCATAGTTGCGTGGCCAAGCTTCCGGGTCCGCAAGTGAGTGGGCTCGCGCGTAGCTCAAAGAGCAAATTGGATGATGGCGATTTCCATCGAGTTGACAATTCAAGCAAAGGTAACCTAAGTAGTGGGCTACCGTGAGGAACCCTTAACGAATGTTCGTGAATTGAACGAGCGCGGCGTTCTCACTCGGGTAAATCGGAGTGAAAGCGGACAACATGTGATGCGATGTCGCGTTGGGGCGTGTCGTGATTTCGAGATCGAGGAGGATGAATGATGGCTGGGTATGGTCGAATGATCGTGGGAAGCGCACTCCTTGCAGCACTCACCATCACTGAGCTGGCTGTTGCGCAACCGCCGGCGAAAACTCCGGCGGTCACAAAAGAGCAGATCAAACCGAACCGTATCGCTCGCCCGGCAGCCTCCGTTCCGAATAAGCTCGGTGTAACAGGGGGCAAGCCTGGAATCGTTTTACCAGCGAGGTCTTGCCCGACTAATGCGCTTCGTGCGGATGTCGTGACGATCGACCATCCAATGGTGTTCAATCGACTTGGGGCGCAGAACGTCAACTGGATGATGTATGCCCTTCGGCACGACGTGAGACGGGCTTCGAAAAACAACCAAGGAGAGGAGATCTACGAGTCGTTAGGAACATCGGACGCTGATCCCAAGTGGAAATCGCTCCTGAATGATCTGGGGCTCGACCGATCAGGTTTTCTTGATAACTCGCATCGCTGGGACAGCGCACAGTTGGTACTTCGACCAGACTTGAGACCTCGCCCATTGGTGTTGCGTGTGCCAGCTGGCGGATATTTGCGAGTTCATTTTACCAATCTGCTGGAACAGCTTGCTGTGCCACCCCACAAACATCCGGGGAATCCCTTCGACAAAGATCTGACAGGGTTTCCTCAAGATCATCCCATGGCGAAAAGACCTCCACTAAGAATTGATGACCAGGTGGCGAGTCGGGTCGTCGGCTTCCACCCCCAGGGATTGGAGCTGGTACCTATCAAGGACGCATCTGGAAGCCACGATGGAATTCACAGCGATTCCTCTTATGTCGGACAGAACGCTGACAGTATGGTTGCTCCTGGGCACTCGACCGAGTACTGCTTTTTTGCTCCGGAGGAAGGGGCCTACCTTGTGAGTAACTCGGGTGCTGTGTTTGGCGGAGAGGGAACAGCTGGTGATAGTGGCGTGGGGCTTTTTGGAGTAGTAGCGGTGGAGCCTCAAGGTGGTCGAGCGTATCGCGCGCAACTGACCGAGGAGGAAATGAGGCTTGCCACACATGGCCATACCTCAACCGGACAACCCATTATCGACTATGAGGCGAAATATCCGAATGATTGTCCAAACGGGCCGTGGTGTCGTGAAGGTAAGTCCGGTCGCCTAATTGTGAATATGGTTCAAGGGGGTCAGATTATCCACGGAGACATTAATGCCATCATCGTCGGGCCTAATAAGGATGGATCGTTTCCGCATACGACCTATCCGATTGAACGAACCGTGGCGCTGAGCCCTGAGGTGGCCCGTAATCCGACGCTCCCTAATCGATTAGAGCCATTCCGTGAGTTTGTCTCGGTGTTTCATGATGAGAATGCGGCGACTCAATCGTATCCGTATTTCTTTGATCACCCAGAGTTAGGGCATACGCTCCACGGCGTGCGCGACGCGTTCATGATCAATTACGGTTCGGGGGGTATTGGAGCTGAGATCATTGCCAATCGTCTCCATTCAGGTCCCATGCACGATTGCTTGGATTGTGCCTATGAGGAATTCTTTCTGAGTTCGTTTGTGGTGGGCGACTCAGCCATGATCGTCGACCACCCGGGGAATATGGAGACGTATCAATGTCAGCCGGAATTCCTCCCGACGCCAGAGGAAAAGAAAGCTGGCGTATGGTCCAACAAAGAAAAGTTTGACAAGTTCTGTGTGCAGAGAGCCTGGGCAACGGAAGCCTATTACCCGCATGATCCTGCGAATGTGCATCACAGCTATATCGGCGACTTTGTCAAATTTCGAAACGTCCACTCCGGGAAAGAACAGCACATCTATCACCTGCACAATCATCAATGGCTGTTCAATCCCAATGACGACAATTCGAACTACATCGATGCACAGGGGATCGGTCCAGGCTCTGGCTATACCTACGAAATTGCCTTTGGCGGGTCGGGTAATCGGAATAAAACGGTGGGCGATGCGATTTTTCACTGTCACTTCTATCCGCACTTCGCACAGGGCATGTGGTACATGTGGCGTAACCACGATGTCTTCGAGGGAGGGACTCGCCTGGCGGTAAGCGACACGGCCAGTGGCTTTCATGAGCGCCCGTTCGGACTGACACATGGGAAACCCGCTGAAAAGGCGAGAGCCTTACCAGATGGGGAAATTGTAGCGGGTACTCCCATCCCAGCGATCGTGCCTCTGCCTGGCAAAGGTATGGCTCCGATGCCAGTGCCTGTACGGGTCAAACCGCGTCTTGGAGATGATGGCCAGACTCATGGGTCGGTTGCAGAGGTCTCGCTTCCAGGAAAAGTAAGTGAACACGACAACCCTGGCTTTCCGTTCTGGGTAGCCGGGGTCTCTCAGCGAGCGGGACAGGCAGATCCAGTGTCCATGGGTTCTCGCCCAACCACACCACCATTAGATATGGATTCACTCGCCGGAGGACACGATGGAGGTCTTCCACGGCATGCCTTAGCTGGGTATTCAGCAGAGGGGCATGACCATTCTGAGATCACCCGACTCACGGCCGTCAAGCACATCGAAGAGGCCAAGCCGGTCTATTACGATGAGGGAGGAACCCCGCTTGAACAGGTCGCGATGAAGTTTCACGCGCAACGCCTACACCCGACGAGCAAGATCGATATGCATCTGAATACAGGACCTGCTCAGTTTGTGACAAACGGCGCTCCTCCCACTGCCGGCGCTCCCTTCAACGATCCCTGTATCGACGATCAAGGAACCCGTTTGCAGAGTGGGCAGCCTGGGTTTTTCTTCGGAGGAAAGTACGGGTCATTTTTCTCCTCTCAGCAGGACCTTCCAGGCGGGCTTGAATTCGGTGGCAACAATCCCCGTGTCTACAAGGGAGCGAATCTCCAGCTGGATGTCGTCTTCAATAAGCAGGGGTATCACTATCCACAGCAGCGGATTCTTACGCTCTGGGAAGATGTGCCGGGGTTATTAAGAAGACAGCGTCCACCTGAGCCGCTTGTTTTGCGGATGAATACCTACGACTGTGCGAAATATGAACATACGAATCTTGTGCCAAAAGAATTTTATCTGGATGACTACCAGATCACAACGCCCACCGATGTGATCGGCCAGCATATTCATTTACCCAAGTGGGACCTCACCTCCGCCGACGGGGGGGCGAACGGCTTTAACTATGAGGATGGCACGTTCTCGCCGGGAGCAGTGCGCGAGCGTATCCATGCCATCAATGCATGGAACAAAAAACCGGTTAACCACGACGGGACGCCGAGGACGCCGGTTCCTCAGCCCGGTGGGACCAAATCCCCGCTCATTCCTACAGCCCATCCCTATTTTGGGAAAGATCCCCTCTTTCAAAGTGGCCCGACCGTGCTGCAGCTGTCTGAAAAAGAATGCGTTGCAGAATGGAACAGTCTATCCTTTGAGAATTTTGAGAAGACCATCGCTATTCCTGGAAAATGTGATTGGCTTGGGGCACGCACAACCATTCAGCGGTGGTTCTCAGACCCAGTCGTGAATCGGGGGTTGATCCATCGTGGGCTTGGGATCACGTTTACCCACGACCATCTCGGGCCGTCGACCCATCAGCAGCTTGGTCTCTATGCGACGATGTTGACAGAACCACCAGGGTCACTCTGGCGGCACAATGAAACCGGCGACGTACTCTATAACCAGGCTGCACGGCAGGATGGGGGCCCAACGTCGTGGCAGGCCGTCATTACGGGAAAGAATGGGAAAACCATTGATGTCGATCAGGACAAACGGGATGATTCCCACCGTGAATTCTTTTTGCAGTTCGGCGATTTTCAGCATGCGTATGAAAAGGGGGCCTTCGTCGGCGTGGACGACAATGGAAAACCGATCAACGAAACGGGGACAGAGGAAAAGGATCTGAAATTCGTCAGAGTAGACTCGACAGGCACCACATCACGCGTTGAATTGACCGAGGCGTTCCGCCATGCGATCAATCCGTCCTACAGAAAACCAGCTGATCGCAGGAACCCAGCAGATACCAAAGAAGTCGCCATCGATATCTTCAAGTATCCGCCGACGTGTCCGGGCGGCGTGACGACAGAAGACGTGCGGAAAGATCCGCACGTGGCCTACGACAAAAAGGCCGCGCCCAATCGTCCGTGTCCAGAGGCGATTTCGGTGGATGATGTCGGCATGATGGTGGTGAATTATCGAAACGAACCGATCGGCGCCAGGGTATATGACTCGAAGGCGATCGGACCGGACGGAAAGAACGGCACCCAAACCGCGGGGAGGGCTGGTGATCTTGATCTTGCCCTGACCACCAGAACAGATCGGGCACTCGGAGTTCTGAACGGGATCGGCGGAGAAGACCCCAGCATACCATCCACGACCCCGCACTATCCAAATGATGTGAATCGCCATCGACTCTTAGGTGATCCATACACACCGATCATGCGCGCCTATTCAGGCGATCTCATCCGTGTGAAGGTGCAAGCTGGTTCACACGAGCACGAGCATAATGGATCAATCAATGCACTTGGATGGATACAAGGCGGGTCTGGATTCGGACAAGCCCCGCATTCCGGTTGGCGTAATGCTCAAAATACGGGGCTGTCAGAACAGTTCACCTTCGCAGCGCGCATTACTGACTACTGGAGCGATACATTTCTCAATGACCGAATGTATGCAATCGATACCAGTCAGGATGGTTTGTGGAATGGGGTTTGGGGCATTCTCCGAAGCAAATCCAAATTGGACCGCAACGATATGCTGGTCAAACTGCCAAGTAATCCAGTCCCAACCATCTTGAGACCTGAAGAAGGGCTGGGGAAAGATAACGTTTGTCCGAAGGACGCCAAGATTCGGCAGTATCAGATCGCCGCTGTCTTAGCGAACCGTGCGTTGACCAACTCATTGGGAGTGACGGTTCCCTCCGCGAGGAATTCAGGTTATCCCAATGGCTCATCGCGTTTAAATTCAGGAGGGGGAACGCTGGTTTATAACCCACGGTCGACCTCGATCGCGATCGAAGTGAAAAATGAGGAAGGAAAAGTCATCCGCACGGAATCATTCGGGACTGGTCCCTTGCATGATCCAACGGCGATCTTGTTCGTACGTGAATCGGATCTGGACACCAATGGGACGCTCAAGCCGGGGATGCCGCTTGAACCGCTTGTGTTGCGTGCAGCGGCGGGAGAGTGCGTGCAAGTCGTCTTGCACAACCGGTTGCCAAAGGGCCGTCGCAATATGCCGGATTTAGACGGGTTGACGTCCCTGTCCGGCGTCATTCACCGGGATGATAAGGATGCAAGTGGATCGGTCACGACCTTTAATAATAATCTGATACGACCCTCGAATCGAATTGGCCTCCACCCTCAATTGCTCCATTACAATGTCCATACGTCAGATGGTAACAATGTCGGAGTGAATAAGATCAGCACGATCCGTCCGAATGAGCAACATGTCTATCAATGGTATGCCGGTGTGCTGGAACCACCAACGTTATCGAATCCATGCCCGAACCCGGCAGCTCCTGAGGCACTTTCACGAGCACATGCCCTGCTGAGCCTGTTCCCCGCACTGGCGAAGCACGGTGAGCAACCGACTCGATCACCGGCGCAGGTTTTGACCAAGGCCGCGTTTGCTGAGCGGGTACTCGCGGCACTAGATCCTCAGTATTTCGAAACGGGCGAGCTCACAATTAATAATTCAACTGAAGTGGTCAAAGCGCTCACCACCGTAGGGGAGCGTGCCAAACTATTTACTGCGGAGCAGACAACTGTCAAACCGCAGCAAGTCCTCAGTATCAATCCGCCACTCAGCGCGCTTTTGAAACGCCAAGTCATGGCCGTACGAGCGGCAACCGCAGGGGACTTGGAGCGCTTCACGGCGCTCGCGAAGATACTCGAACAGCCCAACGTAACTGATAAAGAACGACAAGCCTTGGCAGATCACGTACCGGTACAAGGGCGGGAAGCCTATATTGATACATTGGCGAACTTTGAAGCCCTGGTCTCGCCCAACGGTGTGGACCCAGCGGAGCTCGTTAGGAAACGAATTGATGAGCTGAGTAGGCTTTTCGCTGGTGCCAATGATGAGTTCAAGCTCAATGTGAGCCCAGAGGTAACCAAGAGACTGGCTCAAAGTCTGTTCTTCGAATCGTTCGAGTATCCAACCAAGACCAGTTATCAGTGGTGGGACCAGATCTTTTCAAAGATCGATCTCAACCTTTCTCCGGAAACCATTCGCGTGGTCCAATTGTCCGGAAAAGCGTGTCGTTATACACCGGTGGAGTTCGGAGGGACGAACCTCACGCCGCCCGATCGAATTAAGCAGGGGCAAAAGGCTGCGGTTGGGGCTCTGGTGGTTGAACCACAAGGATCGTTCTGGATCGAAAATATCGACGATTCGGCGATTGATCGCCAAACATTTCCAATGACCCCCGCCAATAATCGAGCCAGTCGCGCCACCGCATTTGTGTTTTACCCGGCGGATGGGAACACTCGTTTCTTCCGGGATATCGCACTGGTTCATCAGAAAGGGTTGAATCATCGATATATGGATGGGTCTGCTGTAGGAACCCTTGCAGCAGAAAAGGAAGGTGCGGCAGAAGATCCCTTGAACATTGCACCGGAAGATGCGCATGACTCGGGTCATATGGCGATTAACTATGGCACCGAACCCAAATGGTTCCGCTTCGGTGTGCCGCCTGACGCGCCGTTTGGGAAGGAAGGATTTGCCGGCGTCACCCATGCGTGGGAAGCGTTTAGCAACGGGTGTTGTCAAAATGGCGGGACGGCAACCACCGCTGACCGTCCCGTTGGCCCTCCGTATACACCGATCACCCTGGCATTGGCTGGACACGAGCTACGGGTTCGTGCGCTGCTCCCGACCGGGATTGGACGAGCGACGATATTCTCGCTCCACGGCCATAACTGGCCACGTGATCCATATCTTGCGGAACACTCTAACGGCGGATATCCTAATGGGTCTGGACCAAGCAGTTGGGGTGTCCCTTCCAAATGCATAGGCAATAATGCTCTCCATATGGGAATGGGTGGACAAGAAAGTCTGACACCGATGGCCCATTTCGACGAGGTGCTCAAGTCGACCGGAGGACGGCATGCCGTTTCTGGAGACTACCTGTGGCAAGACCATGGGGGGTTTGGCATAACGAGTGGGGCCTGGAGTATTGTCCGCGTTCTGCCAAGCATACGTTCGAAGAGTCTCTTTTTCAAACCCGTCTCCCTCCGAGCTTCATGCGCTCTCACTCCTTAGGGCACTGCGGGTTGCTATTGGTGGCCCTGCTCCTCGGAGTAGGGCCACCGGCTTCGTTCGCTGCCTATCTCAACAAGACGATTGAACAGGAAGGCGTGCACGTTCAATTTTCCATTGATTCGATCACAGACAAGGCTCCTCCTGCACTCCAGGCTGATCAATTTGTCCGGATTCGAATGGCCGTCACGCGTCAGGCCGATGGTCATCCGCTGAATAATTGGAACGTCGGGGCCTGGCTGGATCGAGCGGTATCGGCTGCGTCCGGCGCGATGCCGGCCTGTGCGCAACGTGTGGTGGGGTATCTGGGTGGCGATCTGTTACAGCGCCCGTTGGTGGATCTCACCGGTTACTATGTGCTGACATTGGATGCGGAGCCGACTGTGTCGGTCCTCGACCCCGCTGTGAGTTTTGCCGGCCGTACGAGTCTGTACAGTTCACTAAAACTCAAAGGCCGAGGGTTCGATTGGGTGAAGACATCCGATGACGCAAAGCTGTTTGTGGGGTTGGCGGAAGAACCTGCCGTGGCGGTTGCCGACCTGCAGACATTACAGGTTCAGACGCACATCACCGTGCCAGGCCTTCCCACTCGTCTGGCGCTTGCTCCCGACGAACGTCTTTTATGGGTTGGGCATATCGCCATGGCAAAGACTGGGCAGCAGGAGGGGATCAGTATCATCGATACCGTCACCAATCAGTTGGTCAAGAGCCTTCCTCTCCCAGGAGGCCATCACGAATTGGCGTTCAGCGACGATGGCCGATTCGTCTATGCGACCAGTCGCTATGCTGGCACCCTCACCATTCTTGATGCCGCAACGTTTTCCATCATCCGAACGATGACACTTCCAGGTGACCCGCTGAGTGTGGTGAGCATTCCGGTGAAAGGACTGTTCTGGGTCGTTGATGGTAAACACGGTCGGGTCCATCGGTATTCCGAACAAGGTCAATCAGTCGACAGTATTGCGCTGCAGCCTGGCATTGGGCCGGCCAAACTCTCGCCCGACAAACGGTACGTGCTCATCGTCAATCCCAGCCAGCATCGTGTGCATGTGCTTGATGCGTCAACGGGGCGTCCGATGCATGCCATCACGGTGTCGGGGAAGCCCTATGATGTGATGTTTTCCGAGCAATATGCCTACGTGCGCAGTCTTGAGAGCGAGCAGGTGGCCTTAATCTCGGTGGCCGCACTTGAGAAATCAGATCCCAAGCCGCAATATATTCCCGCTGGATCAGGGATTCTGGCCCAGGCCAAAGAAGGGCTGCCGATCGCATCCACCATGGGACTCACGCTGAATAAGAGCGGTGCCTTTCTCGCGTCGCCGACGGAACGTACAGTCTACCACTATATGGAAGGGATGAATGCACCGGACTCTGGGTTGCGCACATACGGTCATACGCCGATGGCGGCCCTAGTAATCCAGCGGGGGCTCCGGCAAGTCGGCCCTGGCGAATATTCAGCCGTCGTCAAACTGCCGTCGGCGGGACGCATGGTCGTGGCGCTCGCGAGTGATGCGCCGAAAATCCGCGAATGTATCGGCTTGCACGTCGAGCGGGCGCCGGTGGCCAAGGAGTCGGAACGAATCGGGTTTGAGTGGCTGAGTGACCCGGGTGCTCATGCGGTGGCGGGGAAGCCGGTGACCGTGAGAGTACGCGCAAAGAATGGAGTGAAGCTGGCTGCTGACGCAGCAAATCAATTTGAGTTGTTCGTCATACCGGCCAGAGGGGGGCAAGGCGTTCGATGGCCGCTCCGAACCGATGAACGGGCCGCCGGGCAATTGATCGGAGAGGGCATCCTCGCAGAGCCCGGTGGATACTATGTTCACATTCGAGGCTCTCGGGCTGTTGAAGCGACGTTCTCGACACTGATCGTCGACGCGTCTCCATCCAACGGTGATAGAAATCCGACCCATCCATGATGTCAACGGTAGGGCTGCTTCGCGTGCTGTGCTTCGGCATACTTATGTACGGCTCATGGGGAGTTTCCAGTGCTGTTGCAGAAGAAGCAAGGGCTGTCCAGCTGCCGTTGGTGACTCTTGTCGACCAGGAGAACCGGACCCATCGTTTGGAGCAACTGTTTGAGAAACGGACTGTCATCATTGACTTTATCTTTACCTCCTGTAAAACGAGCTGTTCTATCCTCAGTGCCATCATGGCGCAAGTAGAACAAGAAGTGCAGGAGCGCTTGGGAAACGAGCTGATCATAGTATCAATCACGGTTGATCCCGCTCATGATACGCCTGTGCAGTTGGAGAACTTTGCAAGACGATTTGCGACCACGGCTCATTGGTATTGGTTGACCGGGGCGGTGTCTGATGTGACACGAGTGCTCCGCGCGTTTAATATTCCGATATTCGGTAAGCCTGAAGATCATCCCCCGGTTATCATGGCCGGTAATCTCCGAACAGGGAAGTGGCAGCGGTGGGTCGGCATTCCCGATCCTCATGCAGTGGCTCAGACAGCTCTCGCACTGACGAAACAGTAGAAATGGGCATGCTGTCAATGGGCGAGCTCCGTAAGCGAGGGAATGCATCCATGTTCATTGGGATTCGAATCGCCGTACTGCTGGTTCCGCTGCTGTCGGGAATAGGCTGGTGTGGTATCGCAACAAGCTCAGAGGATTCTGGGCTCGAACGCGCACATCGATACTTTGGTGATGGAGAGATGTTCGATCAGGACGGGGTTCGGCATCGGTTTTTTAGCGATCTCCTACAGAACCACATTGTGCTGATCAATGTAGTCTACACAGAGTGTCGGGATGCCTGTCCATTGATCACGAGACTCTTAGGCCAGGTGAAGGACCGTTTTGGTGATGAGTTCGGTCGCTCAGTGGTGTTCTTATCACTCTCATCCGATCCACTCCGCGATACGCCAGAAACCTTGAAAGCGTTTGCAAAAAAGCACCAGGCCGATCACCCAGGTTGGCGATTTCTGTCCGCCGACCTGGAGGTCATGAAACCATTGCTGACTCGGTTAGGGCAGTGGTCCGATGATCCGGCCGACCACAAATCTCTACTCCTTGCTGGCAATGTTTTTCGTGCCCACTGGGTTAAAATCCGCCCTGATGCGACACCGGATTTCATTTACGCTGAATTGTGGCGTGTGGCGGCTAAACCCTAACGAGTGTGTCCGTGCGATGCCTCGCTTCATTCTCGTCACGGTTCTTCTGCTCCTGAGTGGCTGGTCTTCCTTTGCGGGGACAGCCCCGCTCGCGTCAGAGCTCGGGAAGAGCATTTTCGAACACGGCATCGGACGTGATGGGAGAGAGATTGGTGGGCGTATACATGGCACGGTCCTTTTGCGCGGGCAAGCGATGGCTTGCGCCTCCTGTCATGGGAGCGATGCCAGAGGAGGGGGTGAAGCGTTTGTCCGCGCTCCGGATATCCGCTGGCATACGCTCAGTAAACCATTTGCGCCTCGCCGCGCTGGTGAACCAAGACCTCCCTATGACCGGCTCACGTTCGCGCGTGCGATCCATCAGGGCATTGGGGCCAACGATGCGACGCTCGATCCCGCGATGCCGCGGTTTGACCTCAGCCAGGATGAGACTGAAGCACTCCTTCGTCATTTAGGAAGTCAGGAATGGTTGCGAGCGGGAGCAACCTCGTCTAAGGTGGTGCTGGGTCTCTTGCCCTCTTCTCAATCTGAGCGGTGGGCTCGTGAGCTGGGTACTCGATTGAATTCCTGTCCGTCCACCCAAACCATTGCTGGGTTTCCACTTCTCGACCTCATCGTCTATAGAAATCCTCCTGATGCCCTAGCGCAGGTGAAGGCAAAAATAGCTGAAGGCAGTGCGTCGTATATCTTGGCCCCCTACATTGCAGGGTGGGAGGCCCAATATGTTGAGGCCGCTCATGAGTGGCCGATTCGTTCGTTGCTTCCTGTTACTCCGCTTGATCCTCCTGCCCATCCGAACATTATCTTTTCACTCCCGGGGCTGAGGAGCCAAGTGGGCGCCTTGCTTGAGCAAGGCGTTCCCGACCGATCGAAGATGCTGACGGTCATATGGTCAGAAGCCGCTCCTCCTTTACAGGAGCTCTTGACGTTCGTTCGACATGAATCGAGGAGCGATCACGTCCGTCTCGACGAAGTCATCCTAGAACGCTCCCACTCCATCGACCACGGGGCTCGGTGGTTGATCCTGGCTCCGTTGGACCATGTGGCGAAGAAACTCCGCACGACCAGGTCTGGGGCCAAGAAGACGGCACTGGTGCCGGCCATGTTTTTTGATCCCGCAGCGGCGCAACGGATCGAGGCACAACTGCCAGGAATCACTTGGCAGATCGCCTATCCCTATCCACCGATCGATGCACGCACGAGGCGATGGCGAAGCCCTCTCGATGCCTGGGCTGAAGCAGGTTGTGCACTGATGACGATGATCGCCGCCGAGGAGATGTCCGACGGGGTATCCAACCCTTCTTCGATCACGTTAGAAAATGGCATGACGCTATTGAATACCCATGACGAGAGGAGTCGTCGTAGACACGTGATTGTGAAGCCATGGGAAGGGCGTAAGTCTCTAACAGGGGGCACTTCAAGATTGGGAGAATAACGTGCGGGAACGATGGGATCAGTTTGTAGAGTCGTCAATCTACATCAAGCGGAGTGAGCGATCGGAACGGTCGAGATGTTGAGGCGGACGAGGTGAGTGCGAACACCACGTGCGCTTCTTGTCGCGGGCGTCCAGGGTTGTTTCTTGAAGTGCCGACTTCTTGGACGCACGAGTCTCTCCCTCGCTGCGGCGTCTTCTCCTCTATCTGTAACTGGTCGTGGCTTCGGGATTGAATCTTTCAATGCCTGGGCCACAATACTCCGATGAGCTTGTCACAAGGCACTTTGACGTATTGGCTCGCCGAATCAGCGCTCAGGGGTTCCATCAAATCTACTTTAATGAGAGTTCACCTTCTGAAAACCTGAAGAGGAGATAAAGGTACTATAAAGCAGGTCCGGTGAAGCATGAAATGGCCGGAGACGACGGCTGTCAGGTTGTGGTGCTTCATTTACCATCCGCTCATTCCTTCGTCTAACCACTGAGGCAAGGATAAAGGAGGATGTGATGAAGTACATGCCAGCCAAGATAGGTGCGTGCATTCTTTCCACGGTTCTGCTCCTATCGGGCTGCACCTCGACGCTGGTGCGAGATGAGGCTCAACATACCGCCGGAGTAGAGGGACATTGTTCAGGCGGAAAGTGGGCGGACAATTCGTCGATCGCTGTGCTGCCCGTACCGGTCGTGGCCTTCTTCGTGCCCCATTTCGATCTCAACAAAATCCCTGGTGAACCCTATTTGAATCGGTGCGGGATCTCGACCCGCCTGGTCAATCGCGAGGTCTCGGTCAATCGTACAGCCTGTATTCCCGCCGGCCTCACAAGAATTGTCACATTGGGCGTGTGGCAGTGGTGCCCTGCGCACGTCGATTGGAAGGCGGATGTCTTGGCCGAAGATGCTCCCAAGCCGAAACCCCAATAATTCATTCAACGGCTTCGATGAGAGGAAACAGAGGAAGAGGATTACTGTGGAGAGCCTGCCTCAGCGGGCTACCGTAACCTGATGAGATTATCACAGAAAAGGAGAGACAGGATGAACCGTACCATTTGGAAAGAGCTGATGTTGGGCACCATTGCGGGATTGTCGCTTCTGACCTCACCGGCGATGGGAAAGGTGAGCAGTCCTGCGGAAGCGCTGATCGTAAAGGTAGACAACCGAGGGCCAGGTTCGATGAACAGTGGTCCTGGATTCATGGATAGTGGGCGAGATGGTGGCCATGACAACCACGTTCGAGGACATCGTGGTGGAGAGGACATCTATGTGGCTCAGGCTGGAGAGGTTCGCCAAGAAGATCGACGGGCTGACCGACAACTGGATCGACGTGAAGACCGCCGGGAGGATCGCCAGGTTGATAGACGTGAGCATCGGCAAGAAGATCGTCAATTCAACCGGCGTGAGGATCATCGCTCCAACGCGAGTGGTGAACTCAGAGGACTCGATCGAGCCGACTCCGTGGCGGGTGACCATAGGCATGATGGCCGTGAGAACGCCCGGATGATGCAGATGGAACGACCACACCGACCGGAACGGATGGAACAGATCGAGAGACCCGAGCGTCCTGAACATCCTGATCGACCAGAACGACCGGAGAGGCCTGAGCGGTCGGGTAGAAGCTAGATCGTTCTCACGCGTGAGCGATACATGGCGGAACGGCGTCGGGGTGATCTCGGCGTCGTTCTGTTTTGATGCCATGCGTGGTTCTATGGTATATGCCTAATGATTGAGATTTATCCAACAGACTCATCGTGCTTCGCATACGATACATTGTGTGACGTATGGATGTCTTGTGCAGAAAGGGATGGTGAACGGGATGCGACGAGTGTGCCTGGTCGTGGTCATCGCGGTGATGGCAGGGAGCATCGGATTGTGGGGAGGACCTGCCTGGGCGGCAGATCCAACGGATAAGCGGCCACAACAGGCGGCAGAGCGAAACTGGCAAATCAGTTTTACGCCAAGTTATAGCCACGGGAATTTCGGCACCAACACCACCAGTGAGTTTATCTACGCGCCCTTTTCAATCAGGCGACTATTTTCAAAAGGTGATATTTCGTTAGTGATTCCGTCTGTGACGGCGATCACGGATGGACGCACGACCGTCGTCGGGAATACCGCATTCCGTGTGGATGACGATAACAGCGGAAGTAACAGTGGTTCGGGTGGTGGCGGTGGATCGAATGATGATGGCGGCTGTAGTGGGAAAGGGTCCGACGTGTCCGGCAAGGATCGTGTCTGTGGGACAACAACGCGATCCGTTGGTCAAAAGGTGACGACCACTGGAATCGGCGATGTCATTCTGCGGGGGCGCTATTACCTCGTCGAAGAGCAGGAGTATGTGCCGCTGATTGCGGTGACAGCTCGGTTGAAACTTCCCACAGCCAACGCGAGCCAGGGGCTGGGTACCGGCGAGTTTGACCATGGGTATGGGGTGGAGGTTTCCAAGCTGATTGGGGCCAGCTGGCTGGTCTTCTTTGATCCTAAAAACGGCAGTCCACGTGTCAGGTTGCCGCAGTTTTTGAGATCAAC
>CAZJOQ010000075.1:0-16170 GCA_964547625.1 uncultured Nitrospira sp. | reverse complement strand
CAGGCCCGTGAGGGCGTGAGACAGTCCCGTGAACGATATATCGCGACCACCCGTCTCCCGAAGGGTTGCGGCATTTCGTCGAACACAAGGTGATCCCGAAAATCCTCAAGAATCCCGGGAAACGCATTCAGATTTCGAAATGGGGAGATATCACCGTCGAAGAGAAAAATCCTTCGTAGCTTTCTACAGAGGAACAGAGGATAGCTCAAGGTTGATATGTGGGTGACTGCTCATTACCCCTGGAGCGCCTTCATCAGGGCTTGAATCGTCAATGGCGCATTCCCCTCTGAGCGATTATTGACGAGCACGTACCCAAGCAATCCAACATTCCGGATCTCCACCGCGTAGCGAAAGTCCTTCGGCAACTGGCAGAAGAACGTATGGAGGCGTGAGCAAAACTCGTCGATCGACTGACCATGCCGTTGAAACTCGAAGAGGAATGGGCCGGTGTGACGCTCAAATTTCGCGTCTCGGTAAGGAGTCAGCACGAGATGATTGAAGAGTTTCGCATCGGGAAACTGAGGATTCGGTTGTCCGGCCTTCACGCCATAGCGGGCTTGCTTGGCAAAGGTGGGAATCGTAATGGACTCCCACACCTTGAAGCACATGTCAAAATCTTCCACAATTTGCGTGAGGTAGCGACGAAGCTGGTTCGCGGTTGGTGGGCGATAGAAAGTCGAATCATTGCCCACGGTGCGAAAGAGAGGTTCACCGTCGTAGAGATATTGGCAATACTCGCCTAAGCATTCGCGTGCAAATGCGCTCTTGGCATACGGCTTGAGGTACACCTGTCCTTGCCAGCCTTCGTAGGTCCACGTGGACGTGCCGAAGCGAATCAGAGGCGAGAGCGACATGAGAGCAGAATTCTGCTGCAGCAAGGCTCCAGAATCAGCAAGATCACAGGAGGCAAGTTTCACGGATTTAGGGACAACGAACAGGGAACGAATCCCCGACCAAACAGTTTCGAGAATGTTGCGGGTCGGATCTTGAATCGTGCATGATCGGATTGCGCCTCGGCACGACTCACATGTGCTGCTCCCAAGCTTCCATGATCAGACGGCGTGCAGGCTGCCCTCTCCTTACCCTGTTGAATTCGATCAGGCACAGCAGCCTGGTCTCAAGGTCCTGCACGTCGCTCGATGGCAATGGTATGGGAACTGACCGGATTACAATTTTTTCAAGTATCGTGCGATCGGGAACGGCCGAAACCCTGCCGACTCATATGTGCGCCGCGCCGGCGCGTGCCCACAATCCCCGCCTGTATCTGCCATCACCGTCGTCATCCTGACTGCTTTGAACCAGGCAAGGGCATGAGCCGTGAGGGCCGTCGCAATCCCGTGCCGCTGAGACTCGGGATCCACGGCAAGCATGTAAATCTCTCCCAGACGCTCAGCGGGATGCAGCTTCAGTGCGATGAAGCCCAAGGGATTCGCCTTTTCTGACGCGACCCAGACGTGCACGTCCGGATCTGTGCAGGCGGCTTCAACCGCCTGTTGTTGCGTCACCCGCCAATCGGGATGGTGCTCCCGATACACCTCAGGGTCCATAGCACGCTCAATCGAGACAAAGACTGGAGCCCAGGCCCGGAGCGCGATTCGGACAATCGCCTCACGCTGAGCATCGTCATAGGGTGTGATGTACGTCACGTAATCTACTTTCCCCATTGTTGAGCAGAGTGGAGCACAGATGGTATGGGAGATTGTAAACGCAGTGGTGAGGATGTTTTCAAGCTGGACCCTGATTTTGTCTGAACCCTTTCAAGACACTGCGACACGTTGGAGGAGGCCAGACGGAGGCGTTGGGAGCATGCACCGATTTTCCCTCGCACCTCAAGGGTTGGCTCGATGTTAGTCAAGAGGTGGTGACGCCCCATCGTTGGGTCCGGAGCTCCTCGGCGGAACCGTAGCGTCCTGAGCCACCGTTGCCGGCGCACATGCTCCCCACTCTCGGGGCACCTGCTGCAACTCAGACTGAACCACCTGGAGCAAGGCATGGAGGTCCAGCGGTTTGGGAAGGGTCCGCCGAGCCCCGAGGAGCGTGGCCTGCTGGAGCTCATCTCCGGAGAGCCCACTCATGGCGATGACCCTCACGTCTATGCACAAGCGGGTCAACTGCACGATAACCTCGAGGCCGTTCATCTCTGGCATCTCCAGATCTGTGATGACCAGATCCACGGGGCGCGCACGGAACTGTTCAAGACCCTCTCGGCCATTCGCGGCCTTCCAGACCTGATACCCAGCATCCTCAAGAACCCGGGCAAGCAGCGTGCGCACGGCAGCGTGATCCTCAATGATTAGAATCGTGGCGGGCTTCATCGTACCCCTTTCTCACTCCGGCGGTCGCTCTCTGACTCCGGTCGAACGTACGTCTACCCCTATTCGATGATCCATCGTACCTATGCAAACCGTCTCAAAGAGTGTGATCGTCGCTCGATCTGAATGAAATACGTCCAAAGGGGGATAGCCGAGGAATAGTCGATTCCGACACGGCACCGCCCACGGCCAGCTCGGTTCGATGAACGACTCGTGAGGTGCATCGGGCCAGCTGTGGAGATCCCGCGGGAGCTGCCTGGGGGACCTGGAAACAGTCCCACTGATGATTCGGGCAATGAGCAAGACACGACAGACCAAGAGAAGAAGCCTCAACCGATGGCCTCTTGTGCAACACGCAGGTACTGTGCCTACGGGTTCCGCCGTGTCTGAGATATGCGACGAACGTGATTCGGATCGAAAGACCGGGCTAGTGGTTCAAGTTCGCTGAGACGGACACACAGCAAAAGCCGACCGAGGGTCATGGAAGCCCATGCTGTTCAACCGCCCGACGAAAGATTGTATTCCCCTTCGGTTGACCCGGCCGCTCCCTATCATCGTACCGTCACTGGGCGCCGAATCAACACCCACAGCTCCACTCGTTGTTTTTTCGGTTGAGCCGTGTGTTCGTCTTTGGCTTATCGTGATGAGGCGAACCTTACCGACGGCCCTCATCCGTGAAAACCCGCTGTTTTCTTGCCAGGTGTCGGCCCCTCAGCTAGACTTTTTTCACACAGCCATGGCACGAGCACGCGCGGCGGAACAACAACGGTCCCGATCGAAAACTGCTCTCATCGAAGAGATCACGTTTGGCATTACAAAATTTCAAGAGGTGGTGGCTGCGATCAGTGACATCGGCCAAGAGGGATTCCCCTATCGCGACGCGGCGCAAAGCAAAGCTGAACTGCAGTTTCGTGAATGTCTGCGACACACGTTCGGCGAACGTTCTCAGGAATACCAAACGTACCGGAACTTCAAAATTCGGACAGCGGACAAGCCCCAAGTCACGCAGAGCCTTGCTGTCATAAGTGGCCTGATACATACCCTAGAGGACCGGAAACTTGAACTCCAAGGGTTGAAACCTCCGCCAAAAGCCGAGCCACCGCCCGAGGCAAGCCCCAGTAACACCGCGCGCATGGTGGTAGTTTCATCCACAGCGCCAACCACCGCGACCACACAAGCGACTTCGCCGATGACAATCGCTATGGCCATGACGACCAATGTGGGGCCACCGGGCGCCCCAGTCACGGCCATGTCTCAAGCACAACCGGCTGATTCAGCCCCATCAGCTCCAACTCAAATAGTGACTCCCACACCGAGTGCAGTTCCAATTCAAGCACCACCTCTGACACCCGCACCTGCGCCCACTCTAACATCTGTATCTCAGCCAGCAGAGCCTGCTACTCCGCCAATCACCGCCACCCCGCCCCCCCCTCTGCTGACACCAATATCAAATCCGACTGTCCAACCAATACCCTCAGCGCTTGATAAGCCAGTGGAGAGCGCACAAGTACAACCCGCACCAATGCCGACTCCAGCTGTCCCTGCTATGCCAACTCAACCAAACGTCAATTCCTCAGCCCCTGTAGCAGCAAACCTATCGGCGCCCTCAGCAGCCTCTGATTCTATCGCGTTCACTCGCCAAGATTCGTCGTCGGTCAAGCCTTCGACCAGTCTAAGCCCTACTCGAGCGATTGAGACTGTGTCGGATCAGGATCCGCTCCAACTCATTCGAAAAGTCTGCCTGCGTCTCCATTCCGTCGCCCGCCAACTCCGACTTCGACGAGACTATCGTCCGACACTCGAGATCGACGATGACTATGACTTACAAGATCTCCTGCGCGCATTGCTGAAAGTGGAGTTTGACGAAGTAGCAACCGAGGAATGGACCCCACCCTACACAGAGGGCACACCACGCACCATGCTCCTCGTAAACAGAGATCAGATCGCCATCGTCGCAAAGAAGACCGGATCTGGATTGACTGCAAAGGAACTCGCCGATCAGGTGACAGCAGACGCTGCGCATTACAGAGCGCAGAGACGAGGCTCGACCTTATTTTGTTTCATGTACGACCCAGAGGGTCGCATTGGAAGCCCAAGGCGACTGGAGACAACCTTAACCAGCGTCAGTGAGCACTGTCGGGTCGAAGTGCTTGTTGCGCCAAAGTGAGACCATGGCAAAACCACATTTAAAATCGCTTCCCTCTGGCCCCGTCCCACCGAAGCCCATGAAGCTGAAACCTATGTTGACAGGGCAGCCTGACTTTGCTATAAAACAGCCCACTTCCGGGGCGATCCCGCATACGATTCACGGCCCAGCTCCCGGAGATCGTGGCATGTCGGATCGGGCGTATGTGCTGATTAACGTGCTCCCTGGGCAAACGTCGGCGGTTGCTAAAGCGCTCGCTGAAATTAAAGAGATCAAAACGATCGATCCTTGTTGGGGGAATCCTGATATTATCGCTATCGCAGATATTCCCGATCAGGACGCCTTAACTCAACTGGTTTTGAGCCGCATTCATCGTATTGAAGGAGTGACGCACACTGATACCCATCTTGTTTATCGTCTGAAGGAGGCCAGAACAAAATGATCCGAAAGGACTATCTCGCCATTGTTGCCGTTATCGCCTTTACCTTTGGATGTAGCAGCGTTCAGCAGCCAGCCCAACCAGATGTCGTCGACGTGACATTGCCCGCACCTGCTGATCAGGTGAAAGCCGCGGTGTCAAAAGTCTTGAAAGACGACAACTATGATGTGGACTGGAAAGACGGTGCTGAGCTTAATGCGGGCTACAGGGATGAACAACCCAGTATCTGGGACTGGCTCGTGAGAGGGCGATTTGGCGTCGTCCGAAGCCGAGCGGAAGCTTCTGTCACTCCTGAAACAGACCAGACCACCAGACTACGCCTGCAAGTGTCGTCGGAAGGTAAGCGTTCCATGTTTGAGAGCTGGGGTCCCACCGCGCCCCAGGTTCCTCAAAGTGCTGAAAATAAACTTCGTCTGATCAAGAACGAGCTGAAAATCGTGCCCAGCACCTACACGACAGAAACGTTTTACGGGGCGAAGAACGACTAGGTAGGCTCTTTCTCGGACAGTCCCTCTGCGTCCTCCCCAAGATCGAGGCCGAAACGTTCGGCCATGCGGTAGAGTGTGCGCCTGTCGATCCTAAGGATTTTCGCAGCCTTCACCTTATTGCCTTTCATTTCCTTGAGTACCCGAATTAGGTGACGTTTTTCTACTTCCTCTAGCGTGAGATAGGCCTCATCGTGTGGATTCGTGAGCGGATGTTGCGCATGAGCCTCCGCAGTCACTCCTTGGCGAATCGCTTGGGGCAAATCTTCTGGGGTCAGCAGCGGTCCGTGACTCAATGACACGGCCCGTTCAATCGCGTTCTCAAGCTCTCGCACGTTGCCCGGCCACCGATAGTCGGTCAAGAGCGCCATCGTTTCCGGCAACACACCACGCACCGCATGCTCGGCCCTGGCCGCGCACTTCTGCAAGAAGTGATGGACTAACATCGGAATATCTTCCCGCCGTTCCGCCAATGATGGCAAGGTAATTGGGACGACTTTTAGACGATAGAAGAGGTCATCCCGAAATTTTCCTTCTTTCACGAGTTGTTCAAGATCCCGGTTGGTTGCGGCAATAACCCGAACATCCACCCTGGTGGAAGTCATGCCCCCAACTCGGCGAACTTCCTGGTCCTGCATCACCCGCAACAACTTCACCTGCAACGCCTGCCCAAGTTCACCGATCTCGTCGAGAAACAGCGTCCCTTCGTTGGCCGATTCAAAGAGCCCCATCTTGGTTCCCACCGCCCCAGTGAAGGCGCCCTTTTCGTACCCGAACATCTCCGACTCCAACAGCGTATCGGGCAACGCCCCGCAATTGACCGGGATAAACGGCTTATCCCGACGCGGGCCGTTCGTATGAATGGCGCGAGCAATCAGCTCCTTTCCGGTTCCACTCTCTCCCTGCAGCAAGACTGTGCTCTTGCTGTCAGCCACCCGCGCAACCAGCTTGTAGACCTCCAGCATGGCCCTACTACTTCCAACCAAGGGAGACCATTCGTCTTTGCGTTTTAACTCTTGCCTGAACCGTGCATTCTCTTGGAGCAGTCGACAGTGATCCAAGCCTCGTTTGACGACCAGCTTGATGTCCTCCTTCTTAAACGGTTTCGCCAGATAATCGTATGCCCCCTGCTTGATCACTTCAATCGCTCCTTCCAGGGAGCCAAACGCGGTCAACACTACGACCACGGTATTCGGGTTTGTGCGCTTGAATTCCCGCAAGACTGTGAGCCCATCCACGACCCCCATGCGAATATCCGTCAATACCAAATCGACTCGGCCTTGCCGCCCACGCGCGATCACAGCTTCTCCACTGGAAAAGGCTTCCACATGATGGCCTTCTTTTCGTAATGCCTCTGTCAAAAGCTCACGCGCAACCGCATCGTCGTCGGCTACTAAAATGGTCGCTGGCTGCATCACACGTCCTCCATCGGATGAGCGAAGCCGGTTCGCATCGCAGGTAAGGTAATGATCACACACGTCCCGCGCCCGACCTCACTCGTCAGGGCCAAGCCCCCACCATGAGCCAGTACGGTCTCACGACTCAAGAATAGCCCCAAGCCAGTCCCCTTTCCAATCGCTTTGGTCGTAAAAAATGGTTCGAAGGCTTTTTGTGTATCCGCTTCCGGTATACCGCATCCGGTATCCTGAACCGCAAGGGTGAGCACCAGTGGAGGCATCTGGTCGGCGGCCGTTGCGCCACGCTCTTGTTCTGCCGCCGTGGCATCGCGAGCTGCAGCTGAGATAGTGACCGCTCCCCCTGAAGGAGTCGCAGCCAGGGCATTTGCAAGGATATTCACCAAGACCTGATGCATCTTTTCGTTATCGGCCCAGACCAGCGGTAAGCCTGGAGGAATCTGGACCGTCAGCGTAATCCCCTTTGCGTGAAAGGCCGGCTCCATCAAAGCGGCCGCTGGACTGACGACTTCCTGTAGAGCCAACCACTGAGGGGCCGGTTGGCGCTGCCGAGTGGAGGAAAGCAAGTCCTGGATGATATTCACGACCCGAGTCAGTTGTTCATCAATAATAGCGATCCGCTTCTTCATCTCCTGGGTAGCCCCAGGCTCCTCTTCCAGCGCATGGACATGCCACGCGATCGAGTGAAGTGGTGTGCCTACCTCATGGGCGACAGACGCGACAAGCTGCCCAACGGCAGCTAACCGTTCCGACCTATTCAATTGATCTTTGGCCTGAACCAGTTGCGTATTAGCCGTGAGCAGATTTTCTGTTTCCTGGGCCAGGGCGGCACGGGCCGCTTCTTCCCGTGCCTTCCGCTCTTCCCAACTCACGCCCAGATACGCGACCAACAGCAAGACGCCAACGACGACGCTCCGATTGATGACCGCCGATTGAAATCGTCCCGGCTTCGTCGGCTGGAGCAGCCCCGAATAGGTTCCGGCCACACAGACCAGCACGGTCACCAACATCACGGTCCGATTGCGGAGAGTCGTGACCAACAATATCGGCAACACATACCCATAGGCTGCAACGACGTTGGCGGGGGACAACTGTTCAATGACCGTGATGACAAGAACGCATGCTCCGGCAATCCCGAGCGCGACCCGGTCACGATGCCTCATGGCGATCATCGCTCCACGCCGAACCGCCGGCATTCATAGCTGCTCAGCCAAGAAAAGGAATCACACGCAGGTTCGTCCACGGACGTGCTCACACAGGAGGACGGATCATTCGCAACTGAGCGGCAAATCGCTCGAACCGCGAGTCTTGAGTCAGCCCTTCGACGGCTGTGTCCAACTTCCGGCACCAATTCGGATGCTGGTCCAACGTCCCAGGAAGGTTGGCTTGGGCACGGGCGCCGATGATGTCCTCAATGTTCGCCAACACAATCCAAGCCGGACTACGGGCCAGATATTGATGAACGGCCTCCGTCAACTCGGCCGTCATCGGCGGGACCTGGGCCGGATCGTCCGAGACACCGGGAGGCAGGAGTCCTTCTGACTTCAACGCGGCGAGAATGCCGGCTTTCTCCAATTGCCGCCCTGACAACATTTCGGATCGAGCTTGCTCGGAAGCAAAAAGGCCGAGCCCGGATCGTGTCTCGATATCGATCCCTTCCCAGTATCCACTGAGCGTCGCGAGATCATGGGTCGTGACGACGGCGAGAGCTTGAGCTGGATAATGAGCCGGAGCCTTCCATGCCCCTGCATGAGTCCGCTCAAAATACAACACTCGATACGACAAAACGCCGGTCGCCTCCAGACGGTCGCGCACCCAATCCGGAACCGTCCCGAGATCTTCGCCGATCACCAGTGCCTTAGCTCGCACACTTTCTAAAGCCAAGATCGCCAGCAGCTCCTCGTCCCGATAATGCACATACGTGCCCATCGAGGCAGGAAGTCCTCGCGGGATCCAGAACAACCGGAAAAGCGCCATGACATGATCGAGTCGAATCGCACCGCTGTAACGGAGGTTCTTCCGGAGCAATTCGATGACATACCGATAACCGCTCGCGCGAAGTCGGAGCGGGTCGAGCGGAGGAAATCCCCAATTCTGCCCTTCTGGTGCGAATGCGTCAGGAGGCGCGCCGCAATCAGCATTCAAGGCCAGCACCTCCTGAGACCGCCATCCATCGGCACCGTAGCGATCGCTTCCTAATGCGAGGTCGTGATAGAAGCCGATCGGCATCCCTGCCTCATGTGTCTTCTTCACCAACGCAAGCAGCTGGTCGGCCGCCAGCCACTGAAGATACTGAAAAAATCCCACTCGCTGCATGTGCTGATGCCGGAACTCCCCCACGGCTTCCGATGTGGGGATTCGATAGGACTCCGGCCAGTCCGCCCACGTCGCCGAGACACCTTGCTCGGCTTGCCGCGATTCTTCCAATGCCTGAAACACGGCATAGGAGGTCAGCGATTCTCCTTCGTCCTCGACAAATCGATGGAAGGTCCACCCACGCTCGGTCCTCGGCCGTAAGGCAGGCTCTTCGCCTTCGAAATGTTCTCGGAGAAACGCCCGATAGCACAGCTCGAGCACCTCTCGTTTGATCGTCCTCACCTCGTCGTACTCCACGAATGCGCTTCCTCTGGCCGCTTCGATTCGAGCGCAAAACGATGGATCCGCAAGGCAAGCCTTCACCTCTGTCGTCGTGTGATACTCCGCAACCTGCTCGACATCGATATACAGATCGTTCAAAAACAGACGGCTCGACGGCGAATAGGGACTGATGTGATAGGGCTTGGTATTCTTGAGCGCGTGGAGCGGGTTGAGCCCGATCGCTGCCGCGCCCAATCTCCGCCCGGTCCATTCCACCACAGAACCCAGGTCTCCAAAATCGCCGATTCCCCAATTCCAATTACTTCGGAGCGAATAGAGCTGCAGCGCGATGCCCCACCATCGAGCGCCGTGGTGGAACTGGTCCGGAATGTAGCACCGCTCCGGCGCGACGATGAAACGGCAGGTGGCGTCGACTGTCGCACTGTTAGTTTTCGCCCATACCGTCACAGTGTGATACCCGAGCGGCAGATCAGGTGGAATGCTCGGGGCGACGCGGACAAACCGACGGCCGTGAATCGTGCGTATCTCTTCAATGCGCAGGCCCGGCCCCTCTGTCCACTCACGCGGCTGCGCTTCAGACTCTAGTTGTAGAGTCCAGCGTACCTGCAGCGCGGCATCATCGGAGGTCTCGCATGGGACATGAAGCGACCATGGTCCGGCCTCACGTCCCAACCGAATTACATGGACCGGTTCACAGCCTCGCAGCCAGGGATGGTTGTCCCACGCCATGAGCTCCTCGATCAGCTCCTCGCGGCTCCCGATTCCAAGCCCCATTGCGGAGAGGATAGCGCGACGCGTCTCATCCGTCGTCACATGCTGTGTGCCGGCAATGTCGTAGTAGTCGGCGACAATCCCCGCCCGATCGGCCAGCAGGCGCAAGAGCTCGCTTTCAGACTGATCGTACATGCTGAGAAGTGTGAGTGAAGGGCTACGTGAAGTCAAGGTCTTGTCATTCACTTCGTGCCGATTGAGCGTCTCGCCCACACACAAGTACGCCGCGAGATGCGCCCTGCAGTCATACGTCTATCGCGCACTCAGGCGTTCCTTCATAAACTTCGGCAACAGACTCCACACATACTCGATGATACGCCGCGGACCCGTCTTGATCTCGACCGTCACCATCATCCCGGGCGAGAGATTGACCGGCGTGCCTTCGACCTGGATGAATTCTCGATCCAGACTGACTCTGGCAGGGTACACCAGACCGACTTTTTCGATGGATGCCACGTCATCCGAGACCGTGACCACGCGCCCAGGAATCGTGCCGTAGCGTGAGAACTGGCCGGTTCCGACTTGAATGTCAGCCAGCTGCCCCTGCCTGACAAACTCTCTGTCTCTGTTTTCGACCTGGGCCTCCACTTCGACCGGCTGGTCCTTCGGCACGACAATCAACAACGGCTGGGCTGGTGTCACCACGCCACCGACCGCATGCACGGCCAATTGCCGCACGACCCCGTCGATCGGCGCGACAAGTCGTTGCAACCCGCCCTTTTGATCGAATTTTGCGACCTCATGCGCGAGGGAGGCGACTTTGGTTTCCAACGCCGTCAGTTCGGCCTGTTTCGTTTGCTGAAATTCCGACACCATGGCCCGGTAATGTTGTTCAGCCTCAGCAAGCGCCGCCCGGTCCTGTCGGAGATTCTTCTTTTGGCTGGCCAATTCCTGCGCCTTGTCAATTCGCTGCTCTTTCACCTGGAGGACATCCAGCTTCGCCACGGTCCCCTGCTCAAGCAGCTGCTGGTAGGCTTCGGCTCGTTCGGCCTCCATCGGCACCGCCGCTTTTATACGACGAAGATGCGCCTTGGCGCGGCCCGCGACGGCCCGGCGTTGATCGACGAGATGCTGAGCCGCTGCCACGTCGGCGTGGTACTCGGCCAATTGGTCTCGCAGCAATTGCTGCTGCAACAGGACATACGCCTCGTCCGCGTCGGTCGGCGCCTCAAACGTGGCTTGGTCTTGAATGAGGGCTCGCAGGCGAGCGGCTTCCACGATGGCCGCGCGATACTCATTCACCGCTCGCGCTCGGCCTGCGACGTTCAGCGTCGAATCAAGCTCGATCAGGACATCGCCCTGCTTCACCACGTGCCCGTCCTGCACGTGAATGGACGCGATCACCCCGGCTTCGTATGGGTGGATGATCTTCGAATAGCCGCTCGGAATGATCTTGCCTTGAGCCGTCGCGACGATATCCATCGTTCCGAACGTGGTCCAGAGCGCGCCGACTGTGAGGGCCGCCACAATGGTCCAGAGCAAGGCGCGTCCGATCGGCGAGGGGGGCGCCTGTTGAATCTCTAGTACGGAGGGAAGAAACTCCGTGGCGCGCGCGTCAAACGTAGCCTTCCCCACGGGTCGGCTTGATTCGGCCTGCCAGGCCGCTTTCCAGACCATCCAATGCCGAACAATGGCCCCGAATGCCATTCGTCTCTCCCTCTGCGAATCTACACACTTTCTCTAAGCTGCGTGATGCGCATGCCACTTCGCATAACACTTGCCGGTTCGCAGCAGATCGTCGTACGTTCCCTGCTCGACGATGTCTCCCCTCTCGATGATATAGACGCGATGGGCCTGCCGAACCGCGCTCAACCGATGTGCCATCAAGAAGACCGTCCGTCCATGGCTGATCTGGACCATATTCTGCTGAATCACTGCCTCGGATTCATCGTCCAGCGCGCGGGTGGCCTCATCGAAGATCAGAATGCGCGGGTTCGCGACCAACGCCCGGGCGATGGCAATCAGCTGGCGCTGCCCGCTCGACAAGGCGCATCCCTGTTCGCCGATCACGGTGTCGTACCCATCCGCCAATTCCAGGATGAACTCGTGGGCTCCGACCAATTGCGCCGCTTGCATCACCCGCTCCACCGCCACACCGGGATCTGCCAGGGCAATATTCTCACGCACCGAGGCGTTGAACAGGAAGTTCTCTTGTAACACGACTCCGACTTGCCTACGCCACCAGGCGGGGTCCACCTGCATCACATCCACTCCGTCTATCACAATTCTCCCCTGCTCAGGCACGTAGAGGCGCTGCATCAGCCTGGCGATCGTACTCTTTCCCGACCCCGACCGTCCGACGAGGCCGATGATCTGACCTGGTTCCACCGCGAACGACACCTTCCTGAGGATCTCCGGACCATCCGGTCGATAGCGAAAGACGACGTCCTCGAAACATACTTGTCCGTTCACACAGGGAAGGGTCGTTCGATCAGGATTGTACGAAGGCTCCGGTTGCGCATTGAGGACGTCACCCAGTCGTTGGACCGACATCCCGACCTGTTGAAATTCCTGCCAGTGGGTGACCAAACGGAGGAGCGGCCCGGTCACTTGCGCGGAGAACATCGTGAACGCGATCAACTGCCCAATGCTGAGACCGCCATCGATCACCCGATAGGCGCCCACCCACAACACAGCCACGGTGGTAACCTTTTGAACGCACGTGGCTGAATGCCCGGCAATCGTCATCAGGCTGGTGGCTCGGAAACTGGCCCGCACGTACCCCGCCAGCTGCTCTTCCCATTTCCGCAACAACGGCGGCTCAACCGCCAGGGCCTTGACCGTTTGCACCCCGCTGACCGCCTCGACCAAGAACGCGTGACTCTCGGCGTCTCGATCGCATTGTTCATGCAACCGAGCCCGGATTGCCGGGGTGATGGCCAGGGCTAACAGCCCATAGATCGGCAAGGACGCCATCACGATGAGCGCGAGCGTGGAACTATAGAACCACATCACCATCAAGAAGACGGCGGCAAAGACGACGTCCAACAGCACCGTGATCGACTGGCCGGCCAAGAATCGGCGAATCTGCTCCCATTCGCGTACGCGCGCGACCGTCTCGCCGACTCGCCTGGATTCAAAATACGACAACGGAAGCGCCAGCATGTGACGAAAGAGCCGGGCCCCGAGGGTGACAGCCACGCGATTCGTCGTGTGGGAACACAGGTACGTCCGAAGCCCGCCGAGGATCGCCTCGAACAGGGCCAGCGCGACCATGCCGCCGGCCAAAACATGCAGCGTCGTACCCCCCTTGTGCGCGAGCACCTTATCGATCACCACTTGCGTACACAGCGGAGTCAGAAGGGCGAACAGCTGAAGGAAACACGAGGCGACCACCACATCTCCTAACAACTTTCGGTACTTGACGATCGCCGGGATGAACCACGTGCCATCGAATGGGAGGTCCTGGAGCCGGATACCGGCCCGCTTGGCAAAGAGCAGCAGCTCCCCGGTCCAGATCATTTCGAATCGACCACGAGACAGGACGAGGGGACGCGTCTCGTCGGCATGCTGAACCAATACTTTTTCACTATGGACTTTTGCCACCACGAGATACCGCCCATCCACCAACTTGGCCATCGCGGGCAGCGGCATACCAATCAGCTTGTCCCACTTCATGTGGGCCACACCGGCTTTGAGCCCGATGTGCTTGGCGGCGCGAAGGAGATCGGTGTCGGAGAGCGCTTGTCCGGACTGAGCATACAGATGCTGGAGTTGCAAGCCGTCGGCGGGAAGATCGTAGAATCGCGCGAGGATGAGGAGACAGATGAGTCCCGTGTCCGTGAGATCGGCCGAGGTCTCTTCCGTGACGAAATCTGATTCAGGGGGAACGCGAGCGGCCTGCGCTGACATGCAGCCATCTTAGGGTACGGATGGCCGATGGCCAAACATTTTCGAGGATCGGCACAGGGGCCGAATCCCCCTCACAACTTGCGCAACCATTCCTGATCGCCCGCCCCGAAGGACTGGCGCTATGCTTTCCGTATTGCTCGGAGGTGTCCCATGAGATATTTCAATCCTTGTTTTGAAGGTGGGGGTGAATCCTGATGGCTATTTTCATGCCAGTCGCCTTGCTTGCGAAGATACGCGCCGAAGCTGTTGATCACCAGTTGCATAAGAGAGCGATTACTTAGACAGACTCATTCCAACACTTCATCGGGAAAGAGCGTCGAAAGCAACGCGCGCGCGGCGTGCAGCAATTGCCGAACCTCCTCAAGCTCCAATCCTTCCTCACCCAGAGAGGGGTACCGCTCAACCATATAGAAGGCAGAAACTCGCTCACACAAGTCACGGAACGGCAGGAGGTCCTGATCGTGAACCGTGGCTTCATCTAACAAACTGTGCAGTGTGTGCACTTTCTTGAGCTTCCAGCCGCGCGCCAACAGATAGGCTTTGAGAAACTTCTCCAACGCCTGCTGTAAAAAGAGCCCCGCCCCATCGGCATCACCATCAGCCAACATCACGTGGATGCGATGCCAATCTTGTCGAGCGACTGCGCGCCAGTCGCCGGGGTAGAGAGATTCCTGACGCGGGCTCACAAGTCCACCCCTGTTCCAAGTACCTCTGCAACGAATTGATCGCCACGATCCAAACGCGCTTGGAGCTCCTTCGCCGTCAACACAATCGGCGCCAGCGGCAAGGCATAGCTGAGTTCTCGAACCGTTCGCAGCACCGATGCCCCTCGTTCGTAGAATCGCTCTCTGGTTTCAGCAATGATCAGGAGATCAATGTCGCTATGTTCCGTAGCTTCGCCGCGTGCCGTCGACCCGAAGAGGATAACGCGCACGGCGCCATAATCTCGACGTAACCGATCGGCAATGGCTTTGAGTCGATTCTGATCTACAGTTGTCGTGACCGGTGTCGCCATGCCCTCTCCTTCAGTTGTCTATTACAGAACCCGCTGAACCGTCCCGAAGCCCCGCGAAACGATCCGTCGACTGTCTCACACTCAGGACTAGCTTGCCAAACCCGATGAGGTCGGGCAAGTCAAAAGGGCCAATGCAACCGGCAGGGCAGAAGAGGTTTCAATCCTCGCCCGCCCCGAAGGACGGGCGCTACATCCTCAAGATTAGGCGTGCAACCGCGGTTCATCCCCACTCGCGCGGGGAACACGTTGATCATGGTACGGCGCACGGCGTCCACCCGACAGTCATTGCGCATTGGAAGCGACAGTTGTTGTCCCCCTTTTCCCCCTCAAGTAATTTACTCCTCGCATCAGCGCTACACTTCTCGCCAATAACTCAATAGTCATGCCTGACCTTAATTTGGTGGATTTGATGCACTCTCACCAACTCCCATTCGGCAATACTCCGCGCATCGCTGACTCAATGTTGACAATAGGCACACATCGTCATAGCATCATCAAACATGGAAGAATGGGATTACGCCTTCGATCCAGCCAAGAACGCCTGGCTCATTCGGGAACGAGGAATCAGCTTCGAGCAAATCATTGCGCTGATCGAAAGCGGCAATCTCATTCAGGTACTGGAACATCGTGACCACAAGCGCTACCCCAACCAGCTACTCTATGAAGTCGATGTGGATGGATATATCTACGTCGTCCCTGTCGTCAGAGCACACCAGACACTGGTTTTAAAGACAATCTATCCCAGCCGAAAGGCCACCAGAAACTATCGCAAAGGTAATACACCATGAAGAAAAAACCTATTCTGGATAAAGACGAGGAAAATCTGATTGCTGAGTACGAACGCGGCGCCTTCAAGCCGGTCAAGAATCAGGACAAAGCGAGAAAAGAAGCCATCGAAGCTGCACGTCGCTACACCCGCAAAGACGCCCGGGTCAATATCCGGTTATCGACGGCCGATCTTGATATGCTCAAACGGCGCGCCGCCGAAGAAGGCCTCCCCTATCAAAGCCTAATAGCCAGCATTCTTCATAAATACGTCAGTCGCTCTGCATCACAGACAAATTAGCCGGTCCGTTGTTGGGACAGGTACCCCTAGAGGACATAACTCAATAGTCATGCCTGACCCTAATTTGATAA
>CAZJOQ010000074.1:0-16252 GCA_964547625.1 uncultured Nitrospira sp. | reverse complement strand
ATCTGCCGCGAGACCTACGTCAAAGTGGAGAACGCGTCGACGCCGTTTACAAATAGGTGCAAGCCCGGTCAGGTACTCAAAATCCCGATCGCACATGCAGATGGGAACTATTACACCGATCCAGTGACCTTAGCCGGGCTTCAAGCCAATGCGCAGATCATCTTTCGCTATTGTACGGTAGATGGGGTGGTCATGCCGGGGGCTTGTCCGAACGGTTCACTAGACAATATTGCGGGTATCCGCAATGCCGAAGGCAATGTGCTAGGTCTGATGCCCCACCCGGAGCGCTGCGCAGAAGCGATGATGGGGAACGACGATGGGCGAGCGATCTTCTTGTCGATGATCACGTCTTGTGAGCGGAAACAATCTACAGGAGTACGTTAAGCACGTAGACCGTCACGGGAAGAATCGAGACCCCGACGATTTGGCGAGATCGGTTCTCGGAGGATTGAAGATGCGAAGTTGTCGCGGTAGAGTATTGTCAGTTGGTTCGGAACAATCTTATTATTCTTTCATACTGAGGAGGGTCATAATGAGAGGTGTAGGCGCAGTTTTGGCGGTCATTGGTTTGTTGACCTTGGGGGTCGGTGTTAATGGTTTTGCCGCGACAGATGATGGCAGCAAGCTGATGATAAAGAGTCCAGCCGCCGGCGCCACAGTAGGGAGTGACGTCGAAGTGGTGTATGAACTCACAAAAGGTAGCCAGGCGACGCATGTTCATTGTTTTGTAGATGGGGAATATCAGAAGGGATGGAAGGGAACGGTCAAGGGGATGGCGCCCGGCAGCCATGAGATTAAGGTCGTCGCGGCAGATAAAGACCATCAGACCTTGGCTGCTGAAGCCTCAGTCAAAGTTGAAGTGCAATAATATCTTGGGGTTTCCCTAGTTCAGTTCGCGTGACCGGCAAGGCGCATGAGTCACCTTGTCGGTCACGTTGTGTAATGCTCGCAACTGTGGCATGTGTATCGTGGACCTATGCTCTAAGCAGGTCAAGGCATTCGGTGGAAGCTCTTGTCATTCTGATCGCTAGGGCATGATACAGGCCAGCATGCTGCCTATTACCAAAGATCTCATCGCTCAGCACAACCTGACGGGCGAGGAATACCAAAAAATCATCGATGTTCTCGGGCGTGAGCCCAACCTGACGGAACTCGGAATGTTCTCGGTAATGTGGTCCGAGCACTGTTCGTATAAGAGTTCTCGCGTGCACTTGAAGAAGCTGCCGACGACCGGGCCTCGTGTTGTGCAAGGACCGGGGGAGAACGCAGGTGCGATCGATATCGGCGACGGGCTCTGTGTCGTCTTCAAGATGGAATCACACAACCACCCGTCGTTTATCGAACCTTATCAGGGTGCCGCCACAGGAGTCGGCGGTATTCTACGCGATATTTTTACCATGGGGGCACGGCCGATTGCGTTGCTCGATTCGCTCCGGTTTGGGGAGTTGCACTCGGCGAGAAATCGCCACATCATGAAGGGTGTGGTCTCCGGCATTGCTGGTTATGGCAATTGCATGGGGGTGCCGACCGTGGGGGGTGAAATTGTTTTCAATGATATTTATGCGCTGAATCCATTAGTCAATGTGTTCTGCCTGGGCGTGGCTCGTAAAGACAAGATATTCCGTGGCACCGCGGCAGGTGTCGGCAATCCTGTCATTTATTTCGGCTCCAAGACTGGCCGCGATGGCATTCACGGCGCGACGATGGCGTCGGATTCGTTCGATGATGAATCTGAGCAAAAACGTCCAACGGTGCAGGTCGGCGATCCCTTTACTGAGAAATTGCTGTTGGAAGCCTGTCTGGAATTGATGGAACGCGACTTGCTGGTTGGGATTCAAGACATGGGGGCTGCGGGGCTGACGAGCTCTTCTTGCGAAATGGCTTCACGCGCGGGCAACGGTATCGAATTGGACCTCACGGTGGTGCCTCGACGTGAACCGAGGATGACCCCCTACGAGATCATGCTGTCCGAATCTCAAGAGCGAATGCTGATGGTGGCGAAAGCCGGCATGGAAGACGAATGCTTGGCCATTTGTCGCAAGTGGGATCTGGATGTGGCCGTGGTGGGGAAAGTGACGGGGGATGGGATATTGCGCATCAGGGATCAAGGGAAAGTCGTCGCCGAAATCCCGGCCAAATCATTGGCGGACGATGGCCCGCGGTATGAGCGGCCCTACCAGCCTCCGCCTTATCAGGATATGTTGACGAACCTGAATTACGACGCCATCCCCGATGTGAGAGATGCGAATGCGGCGTTGCTGGCGTTGCTAGAATCCCCGACCATCGCCAGCAAGCGGTGGGTGTACGAGCAGTACGATCATATGGTGCGGACAAACACGATGGTTCGTCCAGGGTCGGATGCGGCCGTGGTGCGGATCAAGGGCACGAATAAAGCCGTGGCCATGACGGTTGATTGTAACAGTCGCTACTGTCTCCTGCATCCCTACGAAGGGGCTCGTCTCGCTGTGGCAGAGGCGGCGCGTAATCTGGCGTGTTCCGGCGCCGTCCCGATCGGCTTGACCGATTGTCTGAACTTCGGCAATCCGGAACGCCCCGATATTATGTGGCAGTTTGTGATGGCGATTGAAGGGCTGAAAGACGCCTGCGAGCATTTCCAGATCCCGATCGTCAGCGGGAACGTCAGCTTTTATAACGAAACCAATGGGCTCTCAATTTACCCCACCCCCATGTTGGGCATGGTGGGGCTGATTGAAAATTCCGAACGAACGATGACTCAGTGGTTTAGGGCCGAAGGAGACGATGTGTTCTTGCTCGGCTCCTCACGAGAGGATTTAGGAGGGGCTGAGTATCTCAAGGTCGTTCACGCTCGAGAGCAGGGATCACCGCCCTACTTGAGCCTGGAGAAGGAAAAGGCGCTGCATGAGTGTGTTCTTTCACTGATTCAAGACGGGCTTCTTCAGTCTGCGCACGACTGCGCGGAAGGCGGTCTTGCCGTTACATTGGCTGAATGCTGCATGTCTGGACCCGAACAGACCTTTGGCGCTGTGATAAGATTGACGAGAGGCCGGCTGAGACAAGACGCTGTGCTTTTCGGCGAAAGTCAGTCGAGGGTGGTGATTTCCGCAACGCCGGTTCATCGAGAAGCGATTCTTGACCGGGCGACTCGGTATGGGGTACCGGTCGAAGTGATTGGGGCGATTTCGGGGACACGGTTGGTTATGTACGTCGGAGATGGACAGTCGACGGAAAAAGTGATCGATCAACCGGTTGCGGTGCTGTATGACCGGTGGGCATTATCTCTGGAACGAACGCTAAACGAAGCCTAGTCGAGCCGACTGGCTGACGAGGGGTATGAACCACGAACTGCCGATCATCTCGCCCGATAAGTTTCACGATGAATGTGCGGTCTTCGGGGTCTTTGGCCACGAGGAAGCCGCCAATCTGGCCTATCTGGGGTTATACGCCCTACAGCATCGCGGACAAGAGGCCTCCGGAATTGTTTCAGGTGATGGGGAGCAGTTCTCCGTGCAGAAAGGCATGGGTCTGGTTGCCGATATTTTTCATAAATCGGTACTGGAGAAGCTGTCTGGTCATATGGCCATCGGGCACAATCGGTACTCCACTACCGGTGGCAATGATTTGAAGAACGTGCAACCGCTCATCGTGAACTTTGCGCTGGGCAACCTCGCATTGGCCCACAACGGCAATCTTATCAATGCTCAAATGCTTCGGCACGAACTTGAAGCCTATGGGGCGATTTTTCAATCGACATCGGATAGCGAAGTCATTATCCACCTTATCGCACACTCACGCGCTGGTTCTTTTCTGGCACGGATCGTCGACGCGCTGAGTCAGGTGCGAGGGGCGTTTTCTGTCGTGTTGATGACCGACAATGGTCTCATCGCTGCGCGTGATCCCTATGGGCTCCGGCCGCTGTGTATCGGGCGGCTGCGCAGCAGTTGGATCGTGGCGTCGGAGACCTGTGCGTTTGATTTATTGGACGCGGAATATGTTCGCGAGGTTGAACCGGGCGAACTCATTGTGATCAGCGATCAGGGGCTCGACAGCCACCATCCGTTTCCCAAAAAAGATCCGGCGATGTGTGTGTTCGAGTATGTGTACTTTGCCAGGCCCGACAGCCGAATTTTTGGGGCCAATGCCGTTTATGCCACCCGCAAAGCATTGGGGCGACAGCTGGCGCAAGAATCATGGGTGCCCGCCGATGTAGTGATTCCAGTTCCGGATTCCGGTGTGCCCGCGGCGCTCGGCTATTCTGAAGGTGCAGGAATCAGGTTCGAAACCGGATTGATCCGCAATCACTACGTGGGGAGGACATTCATTGAGCCGGAGCAATCGATTCGCCACTTCGGTGTTAAGGTGAAGTTGAACGCCGTGCCGGAAGTGTTGGAGGGGAAACGGGTCGTCGTCATCGATGATTCTCTCGTTCGTGGCACGACGAGCCGCAAGATCGTCAAGATGATTCGGCAGGCCGGGGCAAAAGAAGTCCACATGCGAATCAGCTCACCGCCGATTCTTTCGCCGTGTTTTTATGGGATCGATACCCCAACGAAAAAGGAGCTGATCGCATCCGAGCATTCGATCGAGGAAATTCGTAAATATATTACCGCTGATAGCCTGGCATATCTTAGCCTTGATGGCATGCTGAAATCCGCCCCGAGAACCCCCGATCAATACTGCACAGCCTGTTTTACTGAGCGTTATCCTATCCCATTTACCCGTGCGGAAGAACTTCAACTCGGCCTTTTTGAAACAGCGCGCTGAGATCGTTCTGTACGGACCACCTGATGTCTTCTGAAAACAATCCAAACGAACAGACGCCAAGGGGGCGACTCCGAGTACCGGTCGACTACCCTGTGAGAGTGACAGGAGACGAAGGCTCAGGACATGGAATCCTGATGAATCTGACGGTTACCGGAGGTGAGATCGAAAGCCGCGTCCAATTTCCTGTCGGGGCGCGTGTGTGTCTCCATGTGCAACCTCCAGGTGCCAGGCCTTCCATCACTATTGCACTTGCCATCGTTCGTTGGCAGCAAAGCGATCGATTTGGACTCGAGTTTGTTCGATTTGAGGGTAACGCGAAGGAACAACTCGAGGATATGTTGAATCAGCGAGAGAACCCTGCATCAGAGTAGTTGCCTGCCTCCTGTGTGGTTGCTGCCCTAAAAATTGTCATGGTAGGATGCAGTCCGGTGGAAAGATCATGGTTTCTTGGTCTCGAAACTCTGAGCTTTTCTCGAACGGGAGGGGAACATGATGCCGACGGTGCTGGCGTTGGGATGGCTGCTTTATTCCGCTCTGAGTAGTCCACCCGTTCATGCCGTAGGATTGTTCCAAATAGGAGAGAATGCGCCCTCCTTCACCCTCACTGCCATCACTGGAGAAACGATCTCGTTCGACTCCTACAAAGGCAAAGTCGTCGTGCTAGGACTTTTTCATATCTGCGATCCTTGTATGATGCAGGGGAGCGCATTACAAAAGGTTTACGAGTCTGTGCGAGGCAAGGACGTAGTAGTATTGGGAGTCAATTCATCAGGTAATGGGAAACGAGAAGTCGGTGAGTTCTTGTCTGGCTTTCCAGTCAAGGTCACCTACCCATATCTTCTGGATCCCGCGAAGATAACAGACAAGCTCTATGGTGGAGGCAAGTTTATTCCGAATGTGTACGTGATCGATCAGCATGGTGTGATCCGTTGGCAGCGGGTCGGGAACATGGACGTGGCTGCAGCCGACGTGATCGTTGCAGAGGTTGAGAAATTGTTGGCGAGTGCATCACGGATGTAACACTGACAGGTAACAGGGCGACAGGCTGACAAGAGGACGTTTTTGTCAGTGGGAGGGTACTGCATGGATGAGATGGAAGAGGGGAAACATAAATTTCTAGAAGTGGTGCAAGGCATTGACGGGTCCGTACAAGTTGTCATCCCGGTCACGCCTTCCAATAGCATGTTCCTGATCTCCTTGACGAAGGGGGCAAACCGAAAATTTATCACTGTGCCGGAAGACGATATGATCGACATGCCCAACGAGGCAAGCATTCAAGCGAAAGTCACGAAGACGATCAAAGACGCGATCGCAGCTCTGTAATACCAGTGGTGTGATGATCTCCAGCCAATAAGACGCGGTTTCTTGCCATGAAACAAATCTTGCCCGGAGTCTGGCAGTGGGCGTGGTTTTCAGATGAGAAGCAACTCGATTTCAACGGCTTGTTGCTGACGATCGGCGAGCACAAGATTCTGGTTGATCCGCCTCCGATGACCGGCGAGGCAAGTGCGATTGTTCGGCGTCATGCGCCGATCGATTACATTCTCATCACGAATCGTGATCATCTCCGTGAAGCGTCAACCTATCAGCATGAGTTTGATTGCCGCTTGTATGTTCCGGAAGCTGATGCTGCTTTGATGGGGGGGGCGAACGCGACGAAGACTTACAAAGATGGTGAGCTTTTGCCAGGCGGGATTTGGGTCGTTCATCTCAAGGATCAGAAGTCTCCAGGTGAGTCTGCCTTATTCATCGAGAAAGGGCAGGGGATTCTGATTGTGGGGGATGCACTCATCGGCCAGCCTCCAGGTGCCGTACGGTTGCTTCCTTCCGAAAAGTATGTCGACGTCGAAAAAGCTAAGGAGGGGCTCTGTCGCCTCCTGAAATACAATTTCGACAGTCTTTTGGTCGGAGACGGTGTTTCCATCCTTGCTGGTGCGAAGCGGCAAGTGTCACATCTATTAGTGGGCGGGTCATGACGCTGCAGAGTGGACTTTCCAAGGAATTGAACCGCCAAGGGAACGAACATTTTTCACGCGGATACTACACAGAGGCTTATGTCTGTTATGCCAAGGCGTTGGAGTGCGATCGTCTCACCGGCGATCGACGTGCGCTGGTTACAACGCTCGGCAACCTAGGAAACATCTGTGCAGTCAGCGGACGTCGAGACTCTGCCCAGGTGCATTACCAGGAAGTCTTGGAACTTCAGAAGATTCTAGGGGACGAGAAGGGCATTGGAACAACGCTGGCTAATTTGGGGAATCTCAGGGCCGATGCAGGCGAGTGGACTCGGGCGCGAGCTTATTATCTGGAGGCTCTCGATCTGATGGTCAAGACACATGATGAAGAGGCCCAAGCCGTGTTATTTTCTGACCTTGGACTAGTGGCTCGGGAAACCGGGCAGCTTGATCAAGCCATCCAACATTATGAGCGGTCGCTGGCGCTGATGCAACGATTGGGAAATCTCGGTGGGGTCGCGGACACATGGCGCATGATCGGCCGCACCTTCTTGATACGAAAACGCTACGACGAAACTATCGCGTGTTGTCAAACCAGCCAATCCATCGCTGAGCACTTACGGGACGAGCTTCGCACGGGTGGCGCTCATTACCTACTGGCTCAATGTTACGAAGAGATGGGACGTTTGCAAGAGGCATCGGACTTGCTCGAGCTGGTTGTGAGCATGGACCGTAAGTATGGGTTGCCAAATCTTGAAGAAAACACGCAGCGTTTGCAGAGGCTGCGTGCCCGTCTCGTCGAACAATTTCCGCTGCAGGCTCGTCAAGGAAGGTCCGCATGACTGAAGCAGTCCCTTCTGCTTGGATGCAACTTCGTCATCAATTGGTTCGATCTTTCCCAGGATTCTACGAATTGGAATCCAACGGACCGCTAGCCATGGATTTGGGGGAAGATGGCTGGATCTTGGAAGTGAGACCAGAAGGCAAGGTTGTGTGCCAGTATGGCGTCGCAATGGAAGATGTCATGGCGCTGATGTCTGACGGGACGCCTGAGGATTTAGGAACCGATGAAGTTGCAAAGCAGGCAAAGTATTTTCTCCAGCCTGCGGTAAACAAGTATCGGGCACTTCTGCTCCAATCCGGGTTTGTCGAAGACACCGAGACGACCGACGAATTCGTGGCGGTTACATTTTCCAGGACAGCCGATCTTCACAATCACGCTAAAATTGAGGATCTCCTCCGTTGGTGTTGCCGAGAACTCGGAAGGGCGTCGTGAGGCCGCGTATCACGACATTTGACGAGTTTCGCTATGCGATATCGGCCTATCGGTTGCCACGTGTGTTGTTAGCTGCGCTGGAACTGGATCTCTTTACGGCTATTGGAAACAGATCATGGACTGTTGAAGGTCTTTCTAAGGAACTCAAAGTCAGTGAACGAGGCTTGAGTATTCTCTGTCGTAATCTTGCGGCGGCAGGGGTGCTGCAAAAAAAAGGGCCTATCTATAAAAACAGTCGGCTGGGCGCAACGGCGCTGAATCGGAACCATCGCACATATCGTGGCGGCTACCTGAACCTCATCCGTACCCACTGGGCGGATTGGGCGCGGCTATTGGAGTCTGTGCGGAGTGGGCTACCGATCGACCATGATATTCCTGACAGCCCTGACTATCGTCGGCAATTCACCTGGGCTATGTATCACCGAACCATAGAGATCGCCCCGGCGATTGTGATTCAACTTCACATGGGTCGTGCTCAGACTTTGCTGGATCTCGGCGGCGGGCCGGGGACCTATGCCATGGCGTTTTTGGCTAGGAATCCAAGGCTTCGCGCCACCGTCTGTGATCGAGAGGCCGCGCTTGGAGTGGCAAAAGAAATTGCGAGCACTCACAGGGCAGGGCGACGACTCTCCTATCTGCCGCTCGATTTTTCCAAGGAGTCGATCCCAGGCATCTATGACGTGATCTGGTATTCAAATGTCCTGCACATTTATTCTCCCGAGGAAAATCATGCCATCTTTCGTCGAGCCTTTTCCGCATTGGCACCGGGTGGGCGATTCATCATCCAAGATGCATTTCTCCATGATCGTGAAGGCTTGCACCCGGCGGAGGCGAGTTTGTTCGCCGTATCGATGTTATTGTTTACGGAAGGGGGCAATACATACTCTGTTTCAGAGACGGCGAAATGGCTGAAAGCTGTCGGGTTTATGGGTGTCAAGATACTTCCTATCAAAAAGGAGACGGAGGACTGGGAGGGTGGGATTTTGGAGGCATCAGCTCCTGGCCGACGTCCAAAAGCCATCGTCCGCCGAATACAATCAAAAGGAAGTTGAAGACCCCGCTGATTCCGCTGGTAATCAAGGAATGAACTGTGTCGAGATCCCGTAGCTGCAGCTGAACGATGGTTGCTAGATCCATTGCTAACCCAACCGTCGCATAGATTACGCACACCATTGCGGCCCACCGAAATCCCAGCCAGATTAAGACTGCGAGCCCAAGAGGCGGGAGAATGAAAAAGCCCATCCTCCAGGCCATGCTTGGGGGCGTGGAGGTGTTAATCTCACTGAAAAGCGCCCCGCCCTCGATGACGAGTAGGCCGAGAAGCAGAGCCAGCAGAGCGGATCGGTTCATCTACGAACTATAGCCTGTAGAGGAAAATGTCGGCAACGGTTGCATTGCGGCCGTAAGATACGGGATGTTAGCGTACTGAAATCGTGAAACAGGACGCACAGACAACGAGCCAATTATCTCGGCAAGCCTGCCGCTTGGTTTACGACGCGGAATGTCGACTTTGTGTGTCCGTAAAATCGAATCTAGAACGGGTGCGAGTTGACCAAGCCGGCGATCAGGTCCAATTCCTTGCCTATCAGAGTGAAGAGGCCATGAAGGCCTTGGGACACAACTATCGTCTAGGTCGCCCTGAGATGGCTTTTTTGATCAGATCTTCCGGAGAAGTGCTCCAAGGCCTCGACGTCTTTCTCCCTTTCCTTCCCAACCTCCCTGGTGGAACGCTCCCATTGCGAGGGTTGCGGTTCCCATTGGCAAAGCAGCTAGTAGAACGTGCCTATCGGACCATCGCACGTCATCGGTATCGATGGTTTGGTGAAGTCAGGCCAGTTCGATAGGCCCCTCGACTCAAGCCCTCTGTTTCTTCTCAAGCCAGAGGCCCCTCTTTGGGGGGGACTCTTCCTACAGCGAGGAATTTACCAGCAACGTGCCCTCCTCCAGAATGCGTTCACCTTGTGAGGAGGATACATGCAATACACCTTGGTTTTCCCATCTAGACGTCTTACCTCAGTTCAAGATGTAGACCTAAAAACAAGTTGGTTGTTCCACGGTCGTTTGGCCATCCTGACATGGCTCATAGTTGTCGGATTCTGTCTCTCATGCTCTAACAGCCTGGTATGGGGTCAAGAAGTAGATGCTGGAAACAATATGATTGTGGCGGCTGGATTCGGTTACCAAATTGGGCCTGTCTCGGTGATTGCAGTGAAGGTGTATGACGCTGAATCAGGTGCCATCTTGTCCGACGAAGTCTATGACCTGACCGTCAAGGAAAAGAATGGTGGCGGATCGACGCACGGGCCTCGTATTTTCGCCGGCGGTGTGGGATTGGGTGCTACAGACCTCTCCAATTTCATGTTGCGGGTCTACGATGCGAATACCGGGGCGTTTCAATGGGAAGGGCGGCTTAACCTCGTGCAGACTGACAGGAAGGGAGAGGCTCAAGTAATCTCGGCTAGGATACCGCGGCGCGCCACTGTTATGAAGACACAAGCTGTTCAACCAGCTTCCGAACAGCCGGTGTTCTTGCTGCGTGCACTGGATGCCGCGACAGGCTTAGCCGTCTGGGAAGATGAATTTACCGCCGCGCATATACGGATTCCACGGGTACAGCCGATTATCAGTCGATCAAATCAGCCAGATGGGACTTTCACTGGAAGTTCTCGTACCTTTGATTTCAGAATCCGCATGTATGATCCCAGTGGGCAGAACATCCGCTGGGAGGATCAATTGTCTCGGCTAGAATCAGATGACGGAACAACGGAGTCGTCCAGTGACCGGGCTTCTATCCTTCCAGCTTGGCCTCATCAACCTCACGAAGAGGAGGCTCCTGCAGAGTCGATCTAACCAGTTATCCCTATCGATCATCCATCTATGGAGTTGGATAGGATGAATTCGAAGTTAGGAACGGTTCTGTTCAAAACTTTCAACCCACTGGCGTTGGAACTGTTCGTAGGAGATGAACAGTTTGGCTTGAAAGGCGTTGGCTACGGTAGCGCCTGCTTGGAGCGCATTCAGCAATTCATCGACGCGAGCCATCCCCCATCGTTCGATCATGTACCGGGTTGCCGAATTAGCCTCTAAGTAGGCAACAGTAGAAGTCCCAGCTGGCAGTGCACCCCAGGAACCCTCCAGATAGGTCAAGGGAATCACGTTGACCTCTCCTTGCATGGCTTGATCAAGGTCGGGCCATGTGTCTCCAGCCCATTGCATGGCCAAGCCTTCGTTGAGCCAGGTCGGCAGAGCTCCGGTGCTTGGTCCTAAGCGATCATGAAGAAGCGCATGCACATACTCGTGGCGGAGCACGCTAGCGAGCCACTTGGTATCAGTCGTCGATCCTTGAGTGGGAATCTGGATGCGCCCGAGCGAGGGATCAAAGAGGCCATCAGCCCAAGCCGGGCTGCCGGTCGCCCCCTGAAACGAATCCCTGGTGTGGAGGACAACCATGATGGGCTTTGAGGGGAAATGCCCGAACTTTTGCCCGATCTCCCGATAGGCGTCTTCAAGAATCTCGAGTACTGAGGTCCACATCCCCTGGTCCTCCTCACCGTTAAACTTCACCACAAAATGAGCGCTGTTTCGTGCGGTCATCTTGAACTCGACTGACTGAGTGCGGTGAATCTTTGTCGTGACGGCGGCCAGATAAGACTGAAGTGCCGGATCTTGCCTTGCTCTGTCGGTTGCCTGACTCAGGTGCTTCGCGGCTTCGCTCAGGTCATCCTGTTCTTGTAACAAGTCGGCCATGGCCAAGTGCGGGAACGGTTCTTCCGGGGCCAGCCTCATGAGCTTCGTGAGAAACTCTGCATTGAGTGCGCGGTCGCGCTGCTCCCAGTAGGTGTGAGCCAGATTCATAAGGATTACAGGGTTCGAGTCATCCAGCTCCGCCGCTCTTTTGAACGCGTTGACGGAAGCTTGTGTGCCGTTGAGTCGTTCCTGCTGCAAACCGAGATTGTTCCACAGAATTGCGACGAAGGGTCTGGATTGGTTGCTCGACAAGACGGCCGGGGGAAGCTCTTTCAACTTATTCTCAGCCCGTGAAAGGTTATGCTTTTCGATTTCATCACGAATCGCTTCCAGCAGTGCTTCATGCGGAGTGGAGGGGATCACGCTCTGGTCAAGTGCGCGAGCGTGTTTTGGTTCGAGTTTTGGTGACCTGTTTGATGGAGGAGTCGGCGGTGGTGCTACGGACTCGATGGTTCCTGGAAGCTGAATAGACGGTGGCGATCCGGACGATTTCAGAAATAGGTTGTAGACAATTAGCAAGACAAGTCCGAAACTGAGTGGCATCAAGATATGAGTGATGTTGCGGCGGTACATGAGAGTTAAAGCAGAGTGTAGCACCGTAGGGAAAGGTGACCAAGCAAACGAATGAAAATGGCCGGCGGACCACTTGGACAACGAGTCTCGCGGCTCGTTGAGCGCTTGAAGAGGCTGTGCTACGATCCTCCACCGTATGTCGGCTTCCACCGAATCAAGTCCGCTCACACCGCTTCAGGAATGGCTGGATCGCATCGCCCGCCCCATTGAGTTTGCGAGTCGAGACGGTTGTGCCCATCTGAAGGCTGTTACAAACCTCAGCGCGTTTGTCTCCGCGCAAGTCCTGTCTGCTCTCCAACAAGCGACTTATCCGAAAGCCATAGAAGCTCGTCTGCTGTCGCTACGGGATCTCTTCGTTGATTTTGAACCGACGCTTTCGATTGAGGAGCAACGTCAACGATTACAGGCGGCCGTGCTGCACATCAACGCGCTTCGAACAGCTGCTCAGCAACAACCGATCCATGCCCAGGGGTCGTCTGCATCGTCCTCCCGTGACTCCGACGCGAAGACGATGGGGCGGCCTCCTCTCTGGAATCTTCTCGTACGGTTCGTCAAAGGCGTCGGCCCAAAACGCACCAATATCCTGCAACGGTTGCGTATTGAAACCGTGGAAGATGCGCTCTGGACCATGCCCTGGCGGTATGAAGATCGGTCGGTGATGACACCGATCGGGAATCTCGCGCCAGGGATGGTTGCGTCGATTTATGGGACGATTGGAGAGTGTGACGCGAAACGGACAAGAAATCGTCGATTGAGTGTGCTGGAACTTGGTGTCGAAGATCAATCTGGGCGAATCCAGGTCGTCTTTTTCAATCAGCCATATTTAGAGGAGGTGCTGTCAGTAGGGACTCGTATTATGATGAGCGGTCGCGTGATTGCTGGTCGTCAGGGGTGGATGGTGCCAAGGATGGATGTGGCGCAATATGAGATCCTTGGAGAAGGTCACGAATCGACGCTACATGTCGGGCGAATTGTGCCTATTTATCATGAAACCAAAGGGTGGACTTCTCGTCAGATGCGGGTATTGGTCAGGAATCTCTTGATGGAGCATGGTCTAGATCTCCATGACCATTTGCCTGTTCCCCTTCGGGCGCGGCAACGATTGATCCCGATTCATGAAGCATTGCAAGATGCCCATTTCCCTAAGACAGGCACCGACCTTCAACTTCTGGAACGAGGGAAGACCCCAGCGCATCGGCGGTTAGCCTTTGAAGAACTGCTGCTGCTGCAGTTGGCATTGGCAACGAGGTATCGCTCAGTGCACGATGAACCGAAGGAGCTGCGGTTCAATCCCAGGACCCCACTCCTGGGGAAACTTGGCCGCCTCTTACCATTTCGCCTGACGACGGCGCAAGATTTCGTTCTTCGCGAAATATTTCGAGACATGATCTCGCCACGGCCCATGAATCGTCTTGTGCAAGGAGACGTGGGGTCAGGGAAAACGGCGGTCGCGCTCCATGCCATCGTGATGGCCTGTGGATCAGGCTATCAGGCGGCGCTGATGGCACCGACCGAGATTCTTGCCGAACAACATTACCGAAACCTTTCTGGAATACTCCAGGCCTTGGGATTACAGGCAATTCTCGTACGCGGAGGAGAAAAGGCGTCGGTGAAGAAAGCACAGATTGAGCAACTGGCGACCGGTCAAATTCAGGTGGCTATCGGTACTCACGCGCTTATTCAGCACAATGTGAAATTTAAGAGCTTAGGCTTAGCGGTAGTTGATGAGCAGCATAAGTTCGGTGTGTTACAACGGAAAACGCTGATTGACAAAGGCTATAAGCCGGACGTTCTCGTGCTGACGGCCACGCCAATTCCCCGAACGCTGGCGATGACGGTGTATGGTGACCTGGATGTATCAGTCATCGATGTGCTCCCACCTGGCCGAAAGCCAGTGCGCACATTTCTCTTCAATGAGGGTCAACGGCGCCGGGCCTATCAGATCGTCCGTGATGAACTGCGCAACAAGAGGCAGGCCTATGTCATCTATCCACTCGTAGAAGAATCAGAAAAGACTGACCTCCAAGCCGCGCTTCAGGGTGCCGAACAGTTACAGAATGGGGAATTTTCAGAATTCCGCGTCGGTCTCCTACACGGACGGATGAAGGCCACTGAAAAAGAGGCCGTGATGAGTGCCTTCAAGGCCGGAACCATCCAACTCTTAGTGGCGACGACTGTCGTCGAAGTTGGGGTTGATGTGCCGAATGCCACCATCATCATGATCGAGCATGCTGAGCGATTCGGCCTGGCGCAGCTCCACCAATTACGTGGCCGTGTGGGGCGGAGCAGCCATCAATCGTATTGCCTACTGATGGCGTCGAATATGGGGCAGGGAAAGACTCAGCGGGGACAACGTGCTCAGGAACATCAGGAGCTAATGTCTTCAGCGAGAGAACGGTTGGAAGCACTCGTTCGATCGAACGATGGATTTGTCATTGCTGAAGATGATCTTCGTATCAGAGGACCAGGGGAATTTTTTGGATTACGCCAGTGGGGCATGCCGGAGTTCCGTGTGGCGAATTTAGTGCGAGACGGCGATCTGTTGCAGCAGGCCAGGCAGGAGGCTTTTTCGTTACTAAAATCTGATCCGGGCTTGAAAGATCAGGCTCATCAGGAGTTGCGTGAGGCAATGCTCCGAAAGTGGGAGAAAAAGCTGGAGCTGGGGTCGATTAGTTGAAATCGCTGGCAGGCTGACATGAATGCTGGCTGACACGACGGAATTTCGGCTTGTCAGCTTGGAACCTGACACCTTGTCAGTACGGAGTTCGTATGGGTTTCCTGCAGCGGTTGAAAGATGACTTGCGCGCTGGGATCGCGACGGTGCGCCTGGGGACCGTTCATGCAGCTGGGCGTGCCTTGGAGGAGGCAGAGCTGCTCCGCATGCGACTGGAGCTCCGCAAACTCGACCAGCAACTTTCCGATCTGTACAAAGACATCGGCGAGCGGGCTGTCGACATGAAGGAGCGGGGCGAAACGGCGGAGCGCGTCGTATACGATGCCGAGGTCGTGCGTCTCGTCAAACAGGTTGATGGACTCAAGGAGTCGCGCAAGAAGCTGGAATCAGAAATGTACCAGATTCGGAATGAGCAATGACCGAACCGTCCCGGTGTACGCGCCGATTAGCCGGCATCGATATCGGTACCCTCACCTGTCGTTTGTTGATAGCAGACCTGACCCCCGGACAGCCTCTCAAGGAACTTCAATCGGAACGGCGCATTCTTCGTCTCGGCGAAGGGGTTGACCAAACTAAACGACTGAGTTCGGCCGCCATGGATCGGACCATTGCCTGCCTTCAAGAATGGCAGAACGTCATCAACGGCTATCACGTTGAGGCCACTGCCGTCGTGGCGACAAGCGCGGTTCGTGACGCGGTGAATCGAGAGGAGTTTCTTGAGCGAGTCAAGCATCAAGCTGGTTTTGAGGTCGAGGTCATCTCGGGTGAAGAAGAAGCGCGGCGGACTTTGCTCGGGATTCGGTCAGGCTTACCCGCCGGGGTGACGGACATCCTGGCATTGGACATCGGCGGCGGGAGCACCGAGTTTATTCTCGATCGGTTTGGACAGAAGCCGATTATCCGATCGATTGATATTGGAGTTGTCCGACTCTGTGAACGTGTGCTGCGCCACGATCCTCCAAGTAGTGATGAGGTTAAACAAGCAAGGGAATGGGTCGCACACGACACCAAAACAGCCGTTGTCGACATGGGGGACTATCGACAGGCCACGTTCATTGGTACAGCCGGCACGATAACTAGCCTCGCCGCCATGGCCCAGCAGCTTTCCACCTACGAGTCGGCACGCATTCATAACTACCGGCTGAAGCTGGAGACGATTCGCGAATTGGAGCAGACGCTGCTCAGCAAAACCAAAGTGGAACGGGTCGGTCTTCCGGGTCTGGAGAACAACCGCGAAGAAGTCATCGCCGCCGGAGCGATCATCATTCGGACGATCATGGAGAC
>CAZJOQ010000073.1:0-16415 GCA_964547625.1 uncultured Nitrospira sp. | reverse complement strand
AGGGGATGGCCATCGAGCCGGCGATCAGCCCAGCGGCGATATCACGCCCCGCATATTGCGCCTGAAACGCAGCGGATCCTGAGAGGGGAATAGGCTCCGTGATAACAGATTGGTCATTCGCGAGTTCGCTTAGTTCTGGTTCCTGTGACTGTAGACCGCGTTCTGCTGCATATGTCGTCATTGGTGGCATCTCGAATGTTATTCAGACTGAAAGGTGTCTTGTTGCAGGACATCAGCTCACCTTGCGGGTATGTCCTCGTACTCAACAAATTGGGCTTGTCCTTCCTGGAGCAAGAAGCAGGCCGCTCTTCTTACCCGTGGCTTTATCAATAGAAAATGAAATGATGAACCTAAAGTCGGCGGTCCACCTATCAGGTTGCTGCAATTTTTGCAGTCGGCAAGGCCGGTGATGGTCAGGCGCGTTTGTCCGGCGCGGTGGATGTGTGTGGCGACGCCTTCCTCATCGGGCACGAATCCCAAGAATAATGGCGGCCCATTTATCCCGGATGCAGTAGGGATCAAGGGATTAGAGGGAGGCACTGGGCATCTGATGTAACAGTTGGACGGTTGGCACAGTGATATTCAGCGCATGAGCAGGGGTAAGATCTGCGTCGTCGGCCTCGCTGAGTTCCGTGCCTTCGTCGTCGTCCGACTGAAAGGCGTGCTGACGCCGGCCGAACGCCAGCTGGCGAAGACGGCTGAAGGTGTCGAAATGGTCAAGCGGCTGCGGAAGACTCTCATCGCTCAGAGCCGCGATAAGCTCTGCGAGCAAGTCGGCGAAATTACCGGAGCCAAAGTTCTCGGACTCTTCACCGATATTGATGTGCAACTGGGAGAACGGGTTTTCGTCTTTATGGTGGATCGGGAGCTACCGAACGGGACGAGGTAGCAAACCGCCGGATTGTAGATCTTGAGGTCGCCAGTTAGACGCCAGTCATCCACTTCGCAACTCTTCTATCCCTATTCGTATGGCAGTGTAGATGGAGGTCGGTAGCTCAACGCCTAGCGGGGCTCATCTGCGGGTAACTCATCACGTAGAGACTGGCATGTACAGCCGCAGGCCAGGAATCTTCTTGAAATGAGTATCCAGGCTGTAGACGCGGCAGTCGGGCTCGCTTGTCAAGGTGGCAATGAGCAGATCCGAGAGAGGCAACGTCACGCCTTTGCGGAGCAACTGCGCCGATAGATCACCTGTTCGCAGCCATGTGGTCTGAGTCACTTCGAGGTAGAGCAAGGCTAAAAGGGACTCGGAGAGCGTGGCTCGTTCAGTCAAAGTTCGGCAACCCTGGAGCAATTCAGCCAGCACGACACCGACCAACGCGACCTCGTCTGCGTCAATGAGCCTGTCGAGGGCGACCTTTTCAGGCGAATCCGGCAGGTTAAAGAATGGGGGTCTAAACGGACGTGTCAGCAATGACCATGTCGGCGGCGCTTCAACACAGCTTGATGACGGATCTCAGCTTGTTCCAAACTCTTCCAGTTGAGGTCCAGATGAATCATGCCGCTTAACGATTTGAGTTGGTCCAACTTTTTTCACCGGATCAACTCGGCCGCAGCTTGATGAATCCCCTCGGTTTTCGTTTTGGCGGCAGTCACATCCATGAGTTTCCGAATGAGTTTCTCGTTGAGATCCAGTGTTGTGCGCATGGGCAATCCTGTTGCGAGTGCGCTTGTATCGTATGCACTGGGTATGCAGATGTCAATCGTTCTTGCATCATATACGCCTGTCAACTGGCGGAGGGATCAGTTAAGGAAAACGGCGGATTGTCGATCTGGGCGACCTGATTCTTCAAAGATCTTCCAGCTCAGAACGTGCGCGCATTGATCCACATGTGCACAAGAATGCTCGCGCCATACCCAAGCGCGATAGCCGGAGTCCATTTGAGATGACTGAAAAACGTATATTTCCCTTTAGCCTGCCCCATCAGTGCGACACCAGCAGCAGATCCGATGGAGAGAAGACTTCCCCCAACTCCTGCGGTCAACGTTACGAGCAACCATTGGCCTTCGGAAATGTCTGGGTTCATGGTCAACACAGCGAACATGATCGGGATGTTGTCGACAATTGCCGATATGACCCCGACCATGATGTTGGCGAGCGTCGGGCCCCACTGGAGGTAGAGCACTTGGGAGGCCAAGGCCATATAGCCGATATGGCCGAGCCCGCCGACACACATGACGACCCCGTAGAAGAACAAAAGAGTGTCCCACTCAGCTCGGGCAACCTTTTGAAACACGTCAAATGGGACGACATCTCCGATCACACCTTTATTGTAGGCCGAAGAATGGCGGCGTTTCCGGCTCAGATAATGTCCAAACAATCCAAGATACGAAAACCCGGTCATCATCCCCAGGACTGGTGGAAGATGAAGAAAATTGTGAAAGCTGATCGCGGTGCAAATAGTAAGGAAAAACAACCCGATAATGCGCTTGGCTCCGATCTTCATGCGCACTGTTTCAGAGGACGGTGGTGGTGACATTCGAGGGACTACATAATGCATGATCGAGGCAGGCACAAGGAAGTTCACGGCTGAGGGGATAAACAGCAGAAAAAAATCAAAGAAATCAAGGAGACCCTTTTGCCACACCATCAGAGTCGTGATATCCCCGAAGGGGCTGAACGCTCCCCCCGCATTCGCAGCCACCACGATATTGATGCAAGATAAATTGACAAATTGCGGATTGTGGGCGCCCACAGCCATGACCACGGCACACATCAATAGGGCGGTAGTGAGATTGTCGGCCACCGGCGAAATACAAAAAGCCAGGCACCCAGTGATCCAGAACAGTTGCCGATAACTGAACCCTTTGCGAACAAGCCACGCCCGGATCGATTCGAACACGAGTCGTTCATCGAGGGCGTTGATGTAGGTCATGGCGACCAGCAAGAACAGCATCAGTTCCGCGTATTCCATCAGATTGTGACGGAAGGCATTTTCAACCAGTTCGGTTTGACTGTGCGGATACGCGAGGGCTATAGACGCCCAGATGACCCCCGCAGCAAGAATCACCGGTTTGGACTTGCGAAGGTGCGTAAACTCCTCGGACATGACCAATGCATAAGCCAGGGCAAATACGCACAGCGCAAAATACCCCACTGGTGAGGTGGTCAAGTCAATCCATGTGTGGGGTTCAGTTTCAGCCAACGTGAGAGAAGGCAACCCAAAGACGATGAACGCGGAACAAAGACTGACTTGGAAGAAACGACGAGTTCTGAACAGCAGGCACCGAGAGGGCATGGAAAAGAGGAAAGAGCTGTTCACACACGACCATCCTTTCGAGGACCATCATGGTTGGCTGACCCCAGGAATTGATCTGCGAGGTCATCAAGAGATTGTTTCAGCGCACCATCGATATCTTCGGCAATGCTTTGAGCGTGGGTTTCCATAATTCACTCATATCATGGACGGATAAAAAGAAGCCAATGGAATGGCCGACACCAACTGCCATCGGCAAGTCTTCTCAAGCCGGGAGAAAGCGAACTGTCTAAAACGTGATTTTCGAAGCTGCCGCCATCCGATGGAGGCAGGAACTCGACGATGACGACAATGGCACCAATCCCGCGCATGAAGCCGGAAATGCCAGAATAGGGCGCCAAATGGAACTCGACGTCTTGCCTATCCTCAGCTGTCGACGGGATACCAAATAGCGTCATCTCATCTGTAGGGGGACCATGAATAATATGGTGAACAGATTCCCGTGAAGCGTCGGGGGAAAATGCGTCGTGTTCATCGCGCCAAGCAGTCCTAAAGACGCACACTTGCGCGAAGGATGGACAATCATGCCGCCCATGCTTTGCACTTGTTCGCTCATTTTACCGGTCCTATAATCTCGATCACCTGCGCCACCGATTACTGTACGGACCACGAGGGGGTAGCGGCGCGTGAAAGACGACCTATGGAAAGCGCAATCCGTAACACCATCATCAAGTTTGAACAGGAGTTTCTAGGGCGAGGTCCTGACGAGGTCCGCGCACTGGTCGCGCGTGATCTCGTTGTGGTCCGATTGAAAGGTGTACTCACACCGGCCGAACGGCAATTGGCCAAAACCACCGAAGGTGTCGAGATGGTCAAGCAACTCCGGCAAAATCTGATCGCGCAAGGACGTGATAAGCTCTGTGAGCAGGTCAGTGAGATCACCGGTGCCAAAGTCCTAGGTCTGTTCACGGACATCGATGTGCAACTCGGCGAACGCGTCTTTGTCTTTACCGTAGATCGAGAGATTCAAAACAGCAGCCGATAAGACAGCACCCATTCTATGACTCGAAGCACACTGGAAACGCTTGCGTTCGACAATACCTATGCCAAGCTCAACCCAACGCCGTTTTCTGATCCGCCGCATCTAGTCAGCTTCAATGCGGCCTCCGCGGCGCGGAAAAAGAAGCTGACGACACCGAGACCATCTTCCGGCTGATGTGTCTCCTGCGCTTTGGCTGAAGGTTTGCTCATTCGTCTTCAGCGTTCTGCGCGACCAGCTGGTCGGGAACTTTTCGGTTATTCAGCTCCTCTTGGTCGATGATGAGTACGCCCTTACGGGTGGCAGCGTGACATCCGTCGGCAAGGAGGGACAGAAGGCCACCTCTCACAGCGACGTGTCGGCGCTGGTCCGGATTAGCGATTGAGCCTTGTTTTGAGACAAAGGGGCTGAGACAGATTCAACGTGATGGATTAGCGTACGACGAGTACGGAGCATCCCGCTCGATGCACAATTGCTTCAGACACGCTGCCCAGCAAGAACCGACTCAGTCCCTTGCGCCCATGGGAGCTGACCACGATAAGGTCGTAGTTCTCTCCCATTTCGGAGATCGTCCTGACCGGATCACCCAGGCGGACATCCGTGGATACCGTGAAACGCGGACCGGCCAAGGCTCGGGCCGCAGCACTGACGACCTCTTCGGCCTGTCGCTTGCTCTGTTCGGAAACAGCACTGGGATCGGCCATCGCATGCTCACTGGCCATCGGTGAAGGAGCAACCGAGAGGATCGTGAGTGTGACCGGGCTCTTGAATGGATGTGACGTCAGCCAGGTTGCGAGTCGAGTCGCATCCTCGGATCCTTCCACCGCCATGAGAACGCGGGTGATCGGGCGAGCCGATCCTTTGACGATGAGGGTCGACACCGATGAATGCTTCAGGACCCGATTCGACACACTTCCGATAAACATTTCCGCGAGCTTGCTGAGATTCCGAGTGCCCATCACAATGAGGTCTGCATTCGCCTTAGCAGCCGTGTCGAGGACAAGGGAAGCTGGATCCTGGACTTCGCACACCGCACGGACAGCAACAGTGTCAGAAGGCAACAGTGCACGGCATTGGTCCACAGCCCAACGGTCGGACTCCGTCAACGCCTTATTGAGTCGATCTTGGTCTTGCACTGTGTCGGCATTCGCCCCATGTACCAGTATGACTTCGTCCAAGTGGTACAGTAGACCGATCTGTGCGACTGCGGAAAAAGCATCTTTCGATAAGTTCACACCTGCTACGACTCGCATTGTTACCCCTTCCAGTTCTCAACACAATTCCGCCGGTTTCCGAGGGCCGCTCTTCCGGCCATCCATTCCCTACCCCTACGAGATGCACCTAGATATGCAGCTCGTCAGATCGCCAAGGTTTCATCATGCCCCCACGCGTCGACTCACCGTAACGAGGGACATCAAGCTATAGGGATTGATGCATCTATGCAATACAGACACCTTCTGCGCTCTGTCAAGCCACAATGGAAATGTCCTCTTTCTCCCAAAGTAGAAAAGTCCGGTCTTTATGGTCCGTGCGTCGCCGAGTGTTGTTGTCTGGTTGCCATCTTGTGTGGGAGCACAGCGGTCGCGTCTTGCGCTGATGGATCGTGCTGCTGGCGAATGTTTGAAGGACGGTAAGGAGGTGATTGTTATGACTCCAGAGGAATTCGAGGCCTACTCTGACGCTCCAGGGACGGCGATCCGGATGGCCAGACAGGAAGGGAGGGTTCTCCATGACCGAGGTGACTAGCATCTTCCTCTCTCTATTGATCCGCGGCTCTTGGATTGATTGAACCCCCATGCCATAAGAAGGGCGATATCCAGGTGTCTGGGAAGCAGTCGAACGAGAAGAGGCGCTTCGCACTGTCCAAGCCGCGCGAGCCGTTCGTGATGCATTCGCCTGCTTCCCCGCTTGATTACGCTAAAGAATGAACTTCGAGCCTTGGTGATAAGTCGCAGAGCAACGCTGGCCATTGAAAAGAGCGGCGACTTCGGTGAGGGGTACACGACTATTGAGCCAGCCACATGGTCAAGATTACCGGGTAGATGGCATAAATGGAGAACGTCATGGTACACAGAGTCATGGCTCGACGCACCTTGGAAACGCTTGTGCTCGACAACACCTATGCCCGTCTTCCTCAGGCGTTTTACGCGAAACTGAATCCGACGCCCTTCGCGTCCGTGCCATACCTAGTGCACGCCAACCCGGTGGCGGCTGAGTTGATCGATGTTGATCCGGAGCAATTCGAGCGACCAGAGTTCGCGGAGGTTTTCGGTGGGAAAGCCTTGGCTCCTGGCATGGAGCCGCTTGCGATGTTGTATTCCGGCCATCAGTTCGGTGTGTATGTCCCTCAGCTAGGTGATGGACGGGCGATCCTCCTCGGCGAAGCGACGAACGACCGAGGCGAGCGATGGGATCTGCATCTCAAGGGCGCCGGGATGACGCCGTTTTCTCGTGATGGGGACGGCCGAGCAGTGCTTCGGTCGACGATTCGTGAGTATCTCTGCTGCGCCGCGATGCAGGGACTGGGCATCCCGACCACACAAGCACTCTGTCTGGTGGGGAGCGACGACAAAGTCTATCGCGAACAGATCGAAACCGCCGCGATGCTGGTCCGCATGGCGCCCTCACATGTCCGCTTCGGCACGTTCGAAGTCTTTTATTATCGAAAGCAGCATGAGCATCTCAAGACGCTAGCCGACTATGTGATTCAACAGCATTTTCCCCATCTTGGTGAGGCCAGCGACAAATACGCACGCTTCTTCAGCGAAGTAGTCGAACGGACCGCCACGTTGATTGCTCAGTGGCAGGCTGTCGGCTGGGCACACGGGGTCATGAACACAGACAATATGTCGATCCTTGGTCTCACGCTCGACTATGGGCCCTACGGATTTATGGACGACTATGATGCGGGCTTCATCTGCAACCACTCGGACCACAACGGCCGCTATGCCTTTAACCAACAGCCCTACATTGGGCTATGGAACGTCAGCTGCTTGGCTCAAGCCCTGTTGCCCTTGGCGGAAAAGGATGCGTTGAAGGCGGGTCTTGATACGTATACACCACGGTTTGAACGGGAGTATCTTCAGCGCATGCAGGCAAAATTGGGGTTCGCGGAGCAGAAACCAGAGGATAATGAACTCATTCGCGACTTTCTGGGTCTTCTGCAGGGCAGCCACGCCGATTACACGATCGTGTTCCGGGAGCTTGGCGCATTTTCGACGGCTGAGGGAACGTCGAACCACAGATTGCGGGAACACTTCCTCAATCCTGACCGCTTCGACGGATGGGCGGTGCGGTATCGGGATCGACTGCGGAATGAACGCAGTCGTGACGAGGAACGGTGTGACCGCATGAATCGGGTGAATCCACAATACGTGTTACGCAACTATCTTGCTCAAACAGCGATTGAAAAAGCGCAGCTCAAGGACTTCTCTGAGATCGACCGCCTCTTCACCCTCCTCCAAGACCCCTTCACAGACCAACCGGGCATGGAGGCCTATGCGCTTCCTCCACCGAATTGGGGCAAACATCTCTCCGTCAGTTGCTCATCGTAACGACGAGCGTGAGCCTCGTTCGCTTCACACTCTACAGCATCTGTTGTAGAGTGTCGGCGCCGGGCGTAGGACCTTTTTTGAGAGTCGGCACCGGCCGAGAACACTAGATATGCGAGAAGCCTTACTCGGGGGGTTAAGCGTACGGTTAGTTGGTGGCTCTGACGGCCATGGGGGTGGTGATGGTCCCGTCGTCTTACTCCTGCACGGATTCGGCGCGCCGGGTGACGATCTGGTGCCGCTTGCCGACGTGATCGAGGCTCCAAGAGGAACCCGATGGCTTTTCCCCGAAGCGCCCCTTTCACTGAACATGGGTTTCGGCGATTCGCGCGCCTGGTGGATCATCGACTTCGCCCGTATCCAGGAAGATCGCGTCGCAGGACGTGTTCGTGATCTGTCTGTGGAAATTCCACAAGGCCTGGCTCTGGCACGAGAGCGCATGCTGACCTTTCTCAAGGAACTCCCGAGCCAGCTCCCGATCGACTACAAAAAGACAGTCATCGGTGGCTTCTCACAGGGGGCGATGCTCACCTGTGATGCCGTGCTCCATACCGACTATCCGTTTGCCGGCCTCATCCAGCTATCCGGGACCCTCCTCGCTCAGACGGTCTGGGGGCCGCTCATGCCAAAACGCAAGGGTCTGGCGGTCTTTCAAAGCCACGGCACGCAAGATGACATTCTTCCGTGTATCGGAGCAGAGCGCCTTCGTGATGCACTGACGCAATCTGGGCTGGCAGTCGATTGGCAGAGCTTCCGAGGAGGGCACGAGATTCCCGAACCGGTCTTGCAACGACTAGGTCCTTTCATCGCAAAGAGACTCTCGGCATGACCATGCAGCCCTTCGAGGTCATAGGTGCAGACGGTAAACGCATCACGGGTGATCGTGCCGATGGGATAGATCGCCAGATCTTCTTCATCACGGGCTTCTTATCCAAGCGCTGGGGCAACAAGAGTAAGGCGTTGGCGCAATGGTGCCAGGAGAAGGGGTGGGGATTCTGTTGTTATGACGTGCGTGGGTTTGGCGACTCAGAAGGAGAGTTCAGGGACTACACTCTCTCCGATTGGATTACCGACGCGCGGACAGTGGTGAAATCTATGGAGACTGGGCCACCCGTCACGATCGTGGGTAATTCGCTCGGCAGTTGGATCGCCTGGCTGGTTGCGCAGGAGTTTCCCACCGTGGAAGAGCTCATCTTGGTCGCCCCGGCGTTCAACATGATGGGGGAGCGAGCCAAGACCATTTCCAAAGATCGTCTTCATGACTGGCATACTGCTGGTTGGATGCCCTGGGATGATGACCCGCTGCACAAAGATTGGCTGTTGTCATGGAAATGGGTGGAAGAAAGCGAGCAGTATTGGGCAAAGACCTTCGATCATCTGCGCCATGTAAAGACGACCATTCTCCACGGGGAGCAGGATATTGTCATTTCCCCGGATGGAAGCCGGCGGTTCGCCGAAGAACTGGTTCGTCGCGATCCCAGTTTTCCACTTGATCTCAGACTGATTCCGGGCGACCATCGGCTGAGCAGTTCCGAACATCTTGAACAATTTCGCCGATTGGTGATGAGGGAAGTCTGATGCTAGTCCTCGTGCACAAAGAATGTGGCGGCCCGGCGCTGGAAGAGTCGCCGGTTGGGGAGGTCTGTGCGATTCCAATGGAACGCTTTCCCTTCTCCTGCTTCACCTGCCTGGAAGAGATTCTCGACGAATCCGAGGTGCGGCTATCGGAAGAGTTGGGGATCTAGGCCGCACTTGCGTTATCCTCACTGTCGTCCAGCCTTCCAGGTTGCTTTCACTATCACATCGGTCTATTCCAGCTGACCTCATCGGCATTTCTGAAGCATCGATATTTCGTCTTTGGCGCATAAGTCAGAATATGCGCTAATCGCTATATTGTGATTTTATCGTGAATAGCGCATAAGGTCGGCCGCTGGTTCAGCCGACCGGCGTCCGTACATGTTCAGGCTGGACGCCGAGTCCGATCATTCTGGCGGGGACCCGTCGAAGAAACGGGAATCGCGCCAGGAGTCGGAGGGCATAGGGAGGCGTCATCTGAACTGTGCTATTCAGTACACGTTTGATCACACGGTTCTGGACAGTGAGCTGGAGTCGTTGCGTTATCTCAGTGGGCCAGGCGCGTCGTGCTTGCACCTTGGCCAGATCCGCTTCGGCCACTCGGCCGTCACGCAACGGTTGCCATAACAGATTGGCTGTTGCCACCGCGTCCTGAATCGCCAGGTTGATCCCGACTCCACCCACCGGCGACATGGCATGGGCCGCATCACCGGTACAGAGGAGCCCGGGCCTATACCATTGCCGCAACCGATCGACTTGCACCGTCAGCAGTTTGATCGGTTCCCAGTCTTGTAGTTCGTGGACGCGATCTGCGGTAAACGGGGCTAGTTTTGCCACGCTCTCGCGGAACAGTGGGAGGCCTTGCGCCAGAATCTCACTCAGCGACCCTTTGGCAATGACGAAGCCGCATTGCCAGTAATCCCCTCGGTTCAGCATGATGAAAATGCGACCGGCATCGAACCGGCCCATCGGATCGACGGGGTCGTTGGGCCTGCGCGACAACCGAAACCAGAGCACATCCATCGGTGCGCCAAATTCTTCTACGGTTAACCCCGCCTGCTTTCGGACAACAGAGTGACGACCGTCGGCCCCCACGACGAGTGCGGCGCGCACGCCCAGTGGTCCGTTCGGCGTTTCAGCGCAAAGTCCTACGACCGACCCACCATCCTCGACCAAGTTCGTCACTTCCGCTCTCATGCGGACCTGAAAGGTAGGATGCTGGCTTCCTACCTCCGTGAGAAAGTTCAGAAAGTCCCACTGCGGCATGAAAGCGACGTAGCGGCAGTGGGTCGGCAAGTGAGAAAAATCCGCTACCGTGAACTCCAGTTCGCCGAACCGGGCGTTGATCCGAGATACTTTTTGATGGGGTAGGCGTAGGAATCGCTCCAGCACGCCCAGCTCGTGCATGATCTCAAGAGTTGAGGGGTGTAGGGTGTCGCCGCGAAAATCACGCAGGAAGTCCGCATGTTTCTCGAGGACGAGTACCGAGACACCGGCTCGGGCCAGCAACAGACCCAGCATCATCCCAGCCGGCCCTCCGCCGGCAATGCAACACTGAACTGAGATGGTTTCCGGCATCAGCTCATCAATCGTAGGTGGGAAAGCAAGAAAGCAGGATTATAAGCGAAAATTGGAACGTCGGCGACGCTGGTTCTCAGGGTCAAAACATCCGACATACTCACAACCTTCGAGCAAGCGCTTGACGGCAGCGCTGCCACAGCCCTATCGAACTGATCCTTCTTGTAGTCTCTGAGAGCCTAGCGATGAGTTCTGGCCCATCTTCTGGGAGTCGTAGTTTGGTATGGACTGTTAAGGCTGCTTTTATACGCGTCGACGGCAGCTGAGTACCAGCTTTATCCCTCTCAGTGGAAATGTCCAACAGATCCAGGGTAAGGTGTCACTCAATTCATTTAGCGCCGGGAAACGATCATCCCATGTCTTCATCACGACAACATAACAGCGGGCCGGATTCCGAGGGCCCAGATGTTCCAGAACCATCCCATGCTGAGCGGGCCAGGACGCTCGTGTGCTTACAGCAGACAGGCAGTCTTTCAACCCTCTCGCGCAAGCAGCCAGGCTGGCCCTTTGGGTCGGTGATGCCCTACGGGGTGGATGGTCAGGGGCAACCGGTCTTTCTGATCAGCACGATGGCGATGCATACGCAAAACCTCCTGGGCGATCCTCGGGCCAGCTTACTGGTGACGCCGCCTGAGAGCAGGATCGATCCACTTGGGGCAGCCCGGGTCACGCTGATGGGCTCCGTGACCAAGGTACCGAAAGAGCAAAGCGCCGAGGTTCGCGCATGTTACCTGGAACGTCATGCCAACGCCTCCTACTGGGTGGATTACCAAGATTTCGGTTTCTTCCGCATGGCCATCACGGAGATTTACTTTGTCGGCGGGTTTGGGTCGATGGGCTGGGTGACACCGGCTGACTATGTCGCGGTGGCCGTGGACCCGCTTGCAGACGAAGCCGCGAACTTGATCCGTGAGCTCAATACCGAGCAAGCGGAGACATTGTTACTCCTGGCCCGTGCGTTAGGCGATGTGGACGCGCAGCAGGCGACGGTGACCGCACTGGATCGGTTCGGGTTTCATCTTCGGTTCACCACTCCCGGCCGGATGCAGGGCGGGCGTGTGGCCTTTACTGGTCCAGTACGTACCGCATCAGAAGTCAGAGCCAACTTGGCCGGCCTGGCCGATCAGGCGAAGGCCGGACTCCAAGTCCTGCATTCGCTGTAGGTTGATCTTGCACTCATTTCTGGAAGAGAGCGTGCTGTTCAGGGCGGACGTCGATCACTATCTAGATAGGGGAATGTATGGCAACGAACGATAAGCAGGTCATTTTTTCACTCGTCAATGTCGGGAAGGTGTATCCGCCAAAGCGGCAGGTGCTGCGGGAGATCTATCTCGGGTTCTACTACGGGGCCAAGATCGGCGTGCTGGGCTTGAACGGTTCGGGCAAAAGTTCGCTGCTCAAGATCATTGCGGGGGTCGATCCAAACTACACGGGTGAGATCACGAGATCCAAAGGCTACAGCGTCGGGCTGCTGGAACAGGAACCGCAGCTTGATCCGAACAAGACAGTCAAGGAAGTGGTTGAAGAGGGGAAAGCCGAATTAGTTGCACTGATGCATGAGTACGAGGCCGTCAGTAACAAAATTGGTGAAGTTGGCCCCGATGAGATGGAAAAGCTGCTCGACAAGCAAGCCCAACTGCAAGAAAAGATCGAAGCGGCCAACGGATGGGAACTGGAGAACCAACTCGACCTTGCCATGGATGCGTTGCGCTGTCCGCCAGCTGATCAAAAAATCGGAACGCTGTCGGGTGGAGAAAAGCGCCGTGTGGCGCTCTGCCGGCTGATGATTCAACAGCCGGATATTCTATTACTCGACGAGCCGACGAACCACTTGGATGCGGAATCCGTCCAGTGGCTTGAGCAACATCTACAACAGTACAAGGGCACCGTCATTGCCGTGACACACGACCGGTACTTTCTCGACAACGTGGCCGGATGGATTTTGGAATTGGACCGAGGGCACGGGATTCCGTTCCAGGGCAATTACAGTTCCTGGTTGGAGCAGAAGAAGGACCGACTCGAAAAGGAAGAGAAGGCGGAGTCGAAGCGGAAGAAGACACTGGAACATGAGCTGGAATGGATCCGGATGTCGCCGAAGGCCCGGCAATCAAAGGGTAAGGCGAGGTTGAACCGCTATGAGGAACTCGTCAATCAGAAGCAGGACCAAGTGGCGGATGATCTGGAGATCTATATTCCGCCAGGGCCGCGGCTTGGGGATGTCGTCATCGAAGCCAACGGGATCAGCAAAGCCTTCGGCGACAACGTGCTCTACGAGAACGTGAATTTCAACCTGCCGAAGGGCGGTATCGTCGGCGTGGTCGGGCCGAACGGCGCAGGGAAGACCACCATGTTCAAGATGATCATCGGCAAGGAGAAGCCGGATGCTGGATCGATCAAGGTCGGTGAGACGGTCAAGCTTGGCTATGTCGATCAGGACCGGAGCCTCGACCCCACCAAGTCTGTGTACGACGTGATTTCTGAGGGACAGGACACGATCAAGCTCGGCAAGGCGGAAGTCAATGCCCGCGGCTACTGTGCCCGCTTTAACTTCGCTGGGACAGACCAGCAGAAAAAGGTCAAGGAGCTTTCAGGTGGAGAGCGCAATCGGGTGCATCTCGCACGTATGTTAAAAGAGGGTGCCAATCTGATCATTCTCGACGAGCCGACCAACGATTTGGACGTGAATACCTTGCGGGCGTTGGAAGAGGGGTTGGAGAATTTTGCCGGTTGCGCCGTCATCAGCAGCCACGACCGCTGGTTCCTCGACCGCCTTGCCACCCACATTCTCGCATTTGAAGGCGACAGCAAGGTGGTCTGGTTCGAGGGCAACTACAGCGACTATGAAGCGGATCGGAAGAGGCGCTTGGGCAAAGACGCTGATCAGCCGCATCGGATTCGATACCGGAAATTGACACGGCAGTAGACCATCTTCCATGGCACCTCGTGTCATCATTACCGGGACGGCAGGCCTGATAGGGCAGTACGTCGTGAAGTCCGCCGCGCGATGGGCGCCCGGCTGGGAGGTTCATGGGCTCACCCGCGCCGATCTCGATCTCACGGATTTCCGCTCGGTCGAGCGAACGTGGGAGCGTCTCAAACCCAGCGTAGTCATCCATTGTGCAGCCCTGAGCCGAACGAAGGATTGCGAGCAAGATCCTCAAAAAGCTCGACGCATCAATGTGGACGCGACGGCTCACCTAGCCCGTGTCTCCAAGGATATCCCCTTCATCTTCTTGTCGAGCGGTGAGGTCTTCGACGGGCGGCGAGGTTGGTACCGGGAAGAAGATGAGGCAATCCCGATCAATTTCTACGGCAAGACCAAGCTAGAAGCGGAACAGCTCGTGCTGCAGAACCCCCGGCATACTATCGTTCGGATCGTCCTAACGGCCGGAACGTCCCAGAACGGTGATCGGAGTTTCGTCGAGGATATGTGTCGTATGGCAAGAAGCGGTCATCTCGTGACACTCTTTAGCGATGAATATCGCTGTCCTTTGCCAGCGGGGGTTATTGTGCGCGCGATTTGGGAACTTGCTAAAGTGCAGGCCCCGGGCCTCTATCATCTTGGCGGTCAGGAACGGCTCTCTCGCTGGGAAATTGGACAGGCACTCTTGGCGTGGTATCCGGAGCTTCAAGGCCATCTGAGTGAAGGATCTGCTCGCACTCATGCCGGTGCGCCGAGGCCTGCCGATCTGTCACTGAATTGTGAGAAACTTCAGGCACGCTTGTCGTTTCCCATCCCAGGGTTTCGAAGCTGGTTGACGGATCGGAAACACGAAGGAATCGATGGATGGGATTATCACCCCAGTGTATCCTGAAACCTGAGACATAATGGAACCAGAGAACGGCATGTTTGCATCAGATCCGTTGCCTCTCGTCTTGGCAGCGTACCTCTTCATGACGGTCGTTATGGGGATGTTGTGGGTGGTGCAGAAAAAGATCAGAAACGCCGCGATTGGGGACGTAGGCTGGTGTTTTGGACTGATTCTCACCGTCCTGTGGTATGCCACGCAGGCCAGCGGCAGCTTCGAGCGAATCTTGCTGCCTGTGATGTTGGTCACTCTCTATGCGGGTCGACTGGGGCTCTACATCTTGTTCAATCGCGTCATCGGAAAGGAAGAAGACGCTCGTTATCAACGCCTGAGGCAGGAGTGGGGCGAGTCAGAATCGGCCAAAATGCTCGCCTACTTTCTTCTCCAAGCATTGGCCGTCGCGGCGTTTTCACTCCCTTTTCTCGTGCTGATGTGGAATCCACGTCCACCCTCTGCATTGGTGGAGCTCATCGGTCTGTTGATCTGGGGTGTGGCCATGGCCGGTGAGGCACGAGCCGATCGACAACTCGCCGCTTTCCGGGCGGATCCACGGAATCAGGGCCTGGTCTGTCGCGAGGGCCTCTGGAAATACTCACGACATCCCAACTATTTTTTTGAATGGCTGCATTGGTGCTCCTATGTCGTGATGACGCTGGGCGCGCCTGGCTGGGTCTTTACGTGGATTGGACCAATTGGAATGGGGTTGGCCCTCTTCAAGATATCGGGCATTCCACGGGCAGAAGCGCAGGCTCTTTCAAGCCGGGGTGCGGAGTATGAAGCGTATCAGGCCACGACTAATGCCTTTTTCCCGTGGTTTCCTCGACCGAAGCTCGACTCGTCATCTCATGCGTAGTTCTCGACACAGCCGTCGGTTTTACCAACGTGTTCGATCTGCGGCTGCTGAGGTGAGGTCGGGCGACGTAAAATGTTCGACGAAGTCCGTCAGGCGAGCGCGGTTGTCGTCGTCTATTCTGACGATTTCCCATCCGGCCGCTCGACCATCAGACCAGCGTACAATAGCGGCGTCGATGAGAACATTGTAAGACTGACTCCCATTCTGAAGCGTGATGTACACGGTCGTGTCGGTTCCGACGGCGACAGGATGTTGTCCCGTCGCGCGCCAGCCTCTGTCCGACAGATCCCAGACGATTCCATTCACCAGCGTGCCGACGTCGAAGTAGCAGAACTGGCATTGAACAGGAGTTCGTAGCTTCTTGCGAACAGCGTAAGTTTTCATCTGATCCTCTCCTGGTTTATGTGATCAGTCTCACATCGTGTCCTCAGTCAACCTTAGTTGAAGGCGGAAGATTCGCCATGACACAGAAGAAGGGAGGTCAATGGGCAAAGGTAGGGCGCAGATTGTAAGTGCTCGAAATACATGAGCATATCTGGCAGAGGCGAGAAGGCGTGCGGCCCAGCTATTCCCTGTTTCTCAGATCTTCCAGCCGAGACCGGGCAATTTCGGCCACTTTGGCAGAGGGGTAAAGATTCACCAGTTCTTGGTAGAGTTGCTTGGCATGCGGTATATTCCCTTGGTTTTCTTCAAAGGCGGCCGTTTCAAACAGCTCTGCAGCCTTCTGGTCGGAACACCCCAGCACTACCAAACAAAGGGCACATAGTAAGAGTCGCGCTTTCATCATCATAATCCTTTCTCGGCCTTTCTCCG
>CAZJOQ010000072.1:0-16521 GCA_964547625.1 uncultured Nitrospira sp. | reverse complement strand
CGTGATCTGGAACAATGCGCCCAAAAGCATCCTGGATCCGTTCCCCAGCCAGGTGGGCCCAGGCGCGAAGTCCGGCTACTAGAAGTCATGGTAAGTGGTCCAAATAACTAATAGGTCGGCATTCACAGGTGGCGTTGGCGCAACGAGGGCAGTGCGCCAACGCCACCTTCGGACCGGCTGTAATGACGGAGGATGTCAGTTATGTTTAGAACCGATGAGATTATTAAGGCTGCGAAATTGCCGCCTGAAGGCGTCGCAATGTCCAGGCACATCGACTACATTTACTTTATTCCGATCTTGTTTGTCACAATCGTCGGAACGTTCCACATGCACTTCGATCTCCTCGCAGGAGACTGGGACTTCTGGATTGACTGGAAGGACCGTCAGTGGTGGCCCATTGTCACCCCAATCACCGCTATTACGTTCTGCGCTGCGCTCCAGTACTACAACTGGGTGAACTACAGGCAGCCATTCGGAGCGACCATCTGTATTCTGGCGCTTCTTGCTGGGAAGTGGGTAACCATCTGGGCTGCTTGGTGGTGGTGGTCCAACTACCCAGTCAACTTTGTCATGCCATCTACGCTACTTCCCAGTGCAATCGTCCTGGACTGTATACTGTTACTGACAAGAAACTGGACGCTAACAGCAGTCATCGGAGCCTGGCTGTTCGCAATTCTGTTTTATCCGACCAACTGGGCCATCTTTGCCTATAGCCATACACCGCTCGTCGTGGATGGCACGCTGCTCTCGTGGGCAGACTACATGGGCTTCGCGTATATTCGTACCGGTACCCCAGAATACATCCGAATGATCGAGGTGGGATCGCTGCGTACCTTCGGTGGTCACAGCACCATGATTTCCGCCTTCTTTGCCGCATTCGCGTCATCGTTGATGTACATCCTGTGGTGGCAGTTCGGAAAGTTCTTCTGCACTTCCTACTTCTACCTGACGGATGACAGGCAAAAAACAACAAAAGTGTACGATGTGTTCGCCTACGCGACACTCGCACATGGCGACAAGACAAAACTCTCTGGGGGGAAAGCATGAACGCGAAACACCTCTTCAAACACTTTGTAATAGGATTCTGCGGGGTGGCGACACTGGCCCTGACACCAGTGTTTGTAGATACCACACCTGCTTTCGCTCACGGAGAGCGATCGCAGGAACCATTCCTCCGAATGCGTACGGTAAATTGGTACGATACGCAATGGGTTGGGAAATCAACCGCTATCAATGACGTAACCGAACTGAGAGGCAAGTTCCATTTGTCAGAGGACTGGCCTCGGGCGGTTGTGAAACCTATCCGGACTTTCATCAACGTCGGTTCTCCAAGTTCGGTTTTCCTGCGTCTTAGCTCGAAAGTGAACGGAACACCGATGTTCGTCTCCGGTCCAATGGAAATTGGTCGTGACTACGAATACGTTGTCACACTAAAGGCCAGACTCCCCGGCCATCATCATATCCATCCGATGTTCGCGGTTAAGGATGCAGGTCCAATCGCCGGGCCCGGTGGATGGATGGACATCACCGGTAATTACGCGGACTTCACCAATCCCATTAAGACGCTGACCGGTGAAACATTTGACTCCGAAACAATGGGCACGGCCACGGGCATCATGTGGCACCTGTTCTGGGCAGCCGTGGCTATTCTTTGGGTTGGGTGGTACATGATTCGGCCCATGTACCTGGTCAGAGCTCGTGTCCTTGCGGCCTATGGAGATGAGATCCTGCTTGACCCGATCGATCGGAAGTTCGGAGCAGCCATGTTGGTCTTCGTGCTGGTTGTGGTCACTGTCGGATATCTGGCTGCAGATGCGCGACACCCTGTCACAGTACCTCTCCAGGCCGGTGAGGCCAAGATCAAGCCACTACCGATCAAGCCAAATCCGTTCGTGGTAGAGGTGACCCATGCTGAGTACGACGTACCGGGCCGTGCGCTTCGTATGACTCTCCATGCAACCAATAACGGCACGGAGCCGGTAACGATTGGGGAGTTCACAACGGCTGGTATTCGGTTTACCAACTCAGCCGGGGCAACTAAACTTGATCCAAATTATCCAGCTGAGCTCGTGGCTGCTGCTGGCTTGACGATGGACAAGGAAGAGGCCATTCTCCCAGGACAGACTGTTGACATCAACGTTGAATCAAAGGATGTTCTGTGGGAGGTGCAGCGGTTGGTGGATATTCTCCACGATCCGGATCAGCGCTTCGCAGGATTGTTGATGTCCTGGACTGAATCAGGTGAGCGACTCATCAATCCAATCTGGGCACCTGTTCTCCCAGTATTTACACGCCTGGGAGCCTAGGTAGTCCTGTTCTAGTTTAAACGCCGATCTGTCCCCATCGCAAAATGGCAAGACAGATCGGCGTTTTTCTTTCTTCCACATCCTCACTCATTTCGGCCGATACCCAATCGTTACATCATCATGGCCTCAGCCCATCTATATTGCTGATTTCTAACCAGTTCTGTATGATACCCTTATCGTTATGGCTGCTTCTGCGCTCTCTACATACTCCGCTGTTCCTAGCATTCTGGCTAGAGCAGCTTTGAAGTATTCATGATGGACCTGATGAGTGCCCCTTCCCCTGCATCTTCTTCTACATCTTGGCTGAATGCTTTTGAGCGAACTGCCTTCCGCCACTTTCCGAATGCTGAAAACGGTGGCAGACATAGAACCCGCGATTACCTCATAGCTGCATTGACCTTCTTGTGCGTTGGTATTAGTTCTATTTTTGAAATTAGCGCCTCGGTTGACCGGCAACAACTTTTAGGAGGACTCGCCTGGGTCTTTCTTGCTTGTCTCTTGTTCGGAGAGACCAAAGAAACTAAAGTTCAAGTAGCCATCGCCGTCATATTTGCGACAGTCGGTGAACATTTTGCCTCTATCTACATGGGAGGATACACCTATCGCTTTGAAAATGTTCCTGCCTACGTCCCTCCAGGACATGGAATGGTGTATCTCACCGCCGTTGCTCTAGCACGCTCAGGCTTATTTGCGCGTCATCCAAAGAAGATTGCACTCTTCGTCATTTGGGTTTGGGGAACATGGTCCCTTTGGGGAATCAGCGGGTACCCGGATCGTGGGGATGCAGTGGGAGCATTATTGTTTGCCATATTTTTGGTCTGGCTGATCATTGGCCGCTCACCAATGGTCTACTTGGCTGCCTTTTTTATTACAACTTGGCTTGAGTTACTCGGAACCGCTGTGGGTGCCTGGCACTGGGCAGCGATGGACCCCCTCTTCGGCTGGCCACAGGGCAACCCGCCGAGTGGTGTCGGAGCCTGGTATTGTCTCGTTGATGCTGTGGCTATTGGTGGCGCTGGTCCTGCCTTGCGAGTAGGACAACGTCTGTATGCCAGGTTCCGTTACAGCCCTGTTTAGACTAGGACGGGCAATTTATCAAGTTCATGTTACAGCCGAGATTGACGCTCAGCAGTTCATCATCACTGGACAATCCTGGCTAGAGTGAGATCTTTCCCCACGATGATTAGGATGTCACTTCTTAATTCGAGCACGTATTAAGCCACTTAGGACATTCGCTTGAACACTAGATCTCCAGGCTGCATTGTTTCTCTCCAGGTTGGGCTCCCGCGCCTTGTCGAAGTCGAGGATAGAAGGACTTCCTCGGGCCAGACGTGGACGACGGGATTCTTCAAGCTGCCGGTCTCCCATCCAGTTTGGCTTAGTAAGCTCAATTTAGACGGAGATGGACAAGCGGATCTCGAGAACCACGGTGGGTTAGACAAAGCCGTCAATGTCTACCCCATCGAACACTATGCCTATTGGATGCAAACCCTACCGCTGAAGGACCTTCCATCAGGAGCATTCGGCGAAAACTTCACGACTGATGGTTTATTAGAAAATGCGGTATGTATCGGGGATACGTTTGAGGTCGGTGATTCGCTCGTTCAAGTCTCACAACCTCGGCAGCCGTGCTGGAAGCTCGCTCGTCGATGGGGCGTAAAGGACCTGGCTATTCAGTTCCAGGAAAATGGCCGTACTGGCTGGTACTTGCGCGTTCTGCGTGAGGGTTTCGTCAAAGCCGAGGACCAGTTGGTACTCGTCGACCGTCCGTATCCACAATGGACCATCGCAGCGGCCAATTTCATTATGCACCATCAGAAGAAGGATATAGATGCCGCACGCGAGCTTGCGAACTGTCCTACTCTTTCATTTCGATGGCGGGCAAAACTTAGCAGACGCAGCACAGAAATTGGAATGGAAGAGAACAACTCAGTGCGTCTGTATGGGCCCAATGCAGAACCGAATTAGTAACAGACCCCTTCCTAGATGAATCTGATTGTCTTATCCGCTCACTTCCCTTCTTGCAGACGTACACGGGGCTGAGCCCATGTGATACAGGCCCAGCCCTGTTCCTCGCGACGTCTACGCAGTGCGATTGGATGTTCTTTGATTTTTAATCGTTATCATCCTCATCGTCGTCCGACTTCTTTTTGACTTCTTTTAATACCGAACGTCCTTGAGCGAGGCTCGCGTTCAGGTCATTTTCTGGAACCTTCTTATGGACCAGATTTTGATGGCAATCGATACACGTTGCCCCTTCGCTCTGCATCTTTGCATGGGCGGCTTTCGCTGAAGCCCCTGGCGGCTTGGTGTTCTTGTGACATTCCCGACAGGTGAGGCTGTCCCATTCTTTAAGCTTCATCCGAGCTCTATAGGCAGCCTCTGGCCGATGCTCATTGAACTTTTCAACAGTTGAATAATCAGTGGTAAATTCTTTAATGAGGAACGGCACTCCGTCTACCACATGAGTATAAACCGCTTTGTGGAAGTTCGATAATCCTTGTGGAACATGGCAATCTTTACAACCAGGATCCATACCCAGGGCACCCCAATGCGAAGACTTTTTTAACTCTTCATACGGGTAGGTTTCAGAATGGCAACTTATGCAGAATTCAGTTTGAGAAATCGCTGCCTCACCACCAAAAACAACAATGATCAAGCCGATCCCGAGGGCAGCACCCGCGGCTAACGTCCCTATCTTCTTGTTCATTTCTAGTCTTCCCCATCCTTGTCAGCCTTCACTGCGGGCTTGGCTGTCTTTTGGAACTCCTCATGGAACTTCGGTATGGGTGGGCCCGTGAATGTTCCTTCAAGCTTGAAATGCTCATGCATCGCCTTATCGTTGCGCACGGACTTTTCAAAATCAAATGCGTACTTCTTGTCGACTTTAGGCGTGAAGGGAGTATAGGGTTTTTTCACACCCTTCCATCCTGACCCTTCATAGTTCAAATGACATACATTGCACTTCTCTTGAAATTCAAAGTCTTGTCCAGCTTCAACAAGCTTTTCTCGGTCCATCGTCTTCTTTGATTTCTCAAAAGCCTCACCGGCCTTTCGATGGATCTTTCGATAAGCGCTACCAGCGCCGTGGCACGACTCGCACCCCACACCCGTCAGAAATTTTTCAGGCTCCTCAATCACGTAGCCACCCTCTTCACCAAATCCATCGACGTGGCATCCAACGCAATCTTTATCTTTGGTGTAATCCTTTTTAGGGTCAAGCTTGGCTTTCAACTTGGCTTCTTTCCTCGTGTTCGGTTTCAGCGATTCCATCGCCTTCGCATGGCCAGTCTTGTCCCAGGACTCACCTTCTCCTTTATGGCAGTTGTAACATTTCTTCCGGCCTTCGAACGTTCCTTCAGCTGAAGCCGTTCCAGCGATTGCTAGAAAGACCGCCGCAGCGGCGAAAGCGAACAGAATTCGTTGAGTCACGGCATCTCCTTTCCGATAAGTGTATAAAGAATGTCTACTGATTTTCTTGCATGTCTACTATAGAATGGATCAGTTGCTTATCTTGCACGTTCTCACCACTCGAACAGGAGACAGTTTACCATGGAAAAACTCACTACTGCTACCCTCATAATTGCGAATCCAAGGGTGTAGCTTGGAAGGACTACGCGGATGGGATTTTAAAAACCCAATATCCACCTTGCTTGTGGACAACCTGCAAAGCTTGGAAATCCACCGGTGTAGAGTTCATGAGGGGAAGCATGTGAGCCAGCAAAACTTTACCAGTCTTACTTTCATTGAGGAAGTAGGCGCGCACCGCCGTCTCAGAGAGCGATTGAAGCGTATAAGTATTATAACCATTCTCTTTCATCCACGCTTTCACCTGCCCAGCAAGGCCGTGAACATTACCGGTCAATGGGAAATCCTTAAAAGCTATATCTATCCTGTCTGGCCGCATAAGAGCAGCCTTATAAAGATCCACTGGATGAACAATGACATAAGCCTCACGTGAGCCAACAAGCTTCCTAAGCATCTCGATACCTGCAGATGCTTCCGATGAGAGTGCATCCACAAAGATTTCAAATTTCCGATGTTCCTCTGGGGAATCTCTCGCACCCCAAAATTGATGTTCGGATTCATGAATTACCGTGGAACGATCTTTCCAGTACGAAGGCACAATAAGTGGTTTCCCAAGGTAGGACGTAAAGAGCGTATCGCAACTGGACAGTAGTCTCAGCTGCCGTGAGGTGTCCCACCACCCCAGTATCACAGCTTCTTTAGGCACGTGCTTCGAAATATCAGTCGCTAGAGGTATCAGCTCAGAAAGATTGACAGACATCGCCCCAATTGGCTCCGAAACAAGATTCTCCAAGCTGAGGAGAATCGGGGCACCCCTCTGATCGTTTGCTCGGTAGGCAACAGCGACGGGCTTATCAAGTGAGGGAACACGAAGCTCGTACTTACTTATCTTTAGGTCAGGCCAAGCCTCTAATTGAAGATTGGGAAACTTTGCAACCCCACCTTCTTCAATAAGTTGATACGCATATGGCGGAGGGAGAGGTTTAAACCATAGGTAGAGAAACCAAGCAATCAGAAAAAGACCTCCCGCCACCAGGACAATACCTAGTGACGGGAGGATCTTAACCCCTGATTGATTTGACACTGGTGTGCTCAGAGACGGAGCAGAGATCAACGATCCTTCCTTCCGCTCCTCCGCCAACCAGCAATCGCGAGAGTCCCGACAAGCATCATCCCACCACCTATACTGCCAAGTGATATCTTGCCCGTGTCACTGTCTAAATCAAGCAGACTATGCTTCATCTGACCTTCAAGCTTTGCGACTCGCGCCTGCAGCTCAAGTTTCTCCTTCAGACGCGTATCGTCATCCATGATTTCCACATAGGCGCGGTTCATGGCGGCCCATCCGACGGTGTAGGTATATCCCCAGTACTGGTGCGCCAAGCTCACATGCAACTGCACCAAGTGGTCTTCCGCCATTTCGAAGAGCTTCAACTCATTGGCCGCTGGATTGTTCCCCTTCGACCAATAAATCTGGAAGAATTGCTCAAAGCCATCCTGAACTGGCGGTGGCGGTGTCGGACGGTTTGTTTTCTGTCCGGTCAACAGGCCTGACTTGTATTGCTCTTCGACCACATGATGCGCTTCATCATACTTGTCGAGGCCGGAGAATGTCCCATTATCCATGAACTCCATCCAGGCCCGCGCATAGGTTTCCGAGTGACAATTGGTGCAGGTCTTCACCCATGCGTCATTGCGCTTCTCTGCCCACTCGGTTTTGATGTTTTCACGGACACCCGGAACAAATGGATAATTGGCCCAACGAACCTTGCGCACCACGTTATGCGCAATCTTACCTTGATACTCCATATGGCAGTATTGACACGTCGGCGCCGTTTCGGCCCCTGACTTGATGGCCTCCTTAATGGGAACATTGAAGTCCCAATGATCTTTATCTCTCTGATACTTCAACCCATGCTTGGAAAGATTATAGGCTTCCCAGTTATTATGGTCTGCACCGCTGTGGCATTGAGCACAGACTTCCGGCTTGCGTGATTCCGCCACCGAGAACTCATGGCGCGCATGACAGGTATCGCACTTGTTTTGGTTAACATGGCAGCCGGTACACCCATCGGCGATTTCTCGCTGTGACATCCCGGCGTACACGTCCACTTCGATGTTGGCTCGGTAATCCAGCGCATGCGATGGACGACCCTTTGGCCATTGATCTTTGGGCCAGGTGATCGTGTCGCGCTCCGACTCTCGCTCGGCAAACTCCTGCAAGTGGCAGGTGCCGCAGGTGTCCGCCGTGGCAAGCTTGATATCTTTACGATGATCCGCCTTTTTCTTGGTATTGATGTCAAAGTGGCAGTCAATACAGCCCACTTCCTTCAACTTTTCGCCCTTGCCCAACTTCCCCATCGATCGAAGATTTTCTTCAACAGCCTCAAGCTTGGCCTTCTTGTAATAGGTCGGATCCTTCGGGCTGAGCTTGCGAATCTTATCGAGATTGGCATGTGTGCTCTTCTTCCATGCGACAACCCACCCTGGCGATTCATCAGCGTGGCACTTCACACACTCCTGCCGGCTGGCGACTTCCTTCACCGCCTGCGGTGGTTTGTAGAACGTATGCGGGTCAAAATATTTGCTAAAGGACACCGGCTGCCAGTAGTCACCGTACTTCCCTTTACTCCCCACGCCATCCTGATCCGGATCCATGTACCGCTTGACTAACGCCTCATACAGTTCTTTAGGGGAAGCCGACCGGTCAATCTTCAAGGCCTCGTACGTCTCCTTTGGAACGGATGGGAAATCCGCCTGCACTGGCGCGGCCAGCAACATGCCGCAGACTACCATCGCATACTTCACCAAATGCTTAACGGTCACAGTAATGCTCCTTCCGTTTGATGGGCAGTGCGCACTGTCCTTCAAATAAAACCTATAAAACCAACGATCTACCACTTGATCCTTGCTTATCGTTCAGAGACAAAAATTTTCATTTTGGTAGCGCGAAAATATAGCTTAGGGTTCTAAGAGTGTCAAGAGAATTTGTACGGATGTTGGTGAGAAGGACATCCAAAAGTTACTTCTCAACTTCAATCGATTCCGTACGCTCAAACTCGTTACGGTCGCTGCCGATCGATGACGATAGTAATGTTTTCTGTCCCAGGCTTGATCGGCTGGCTCATGCCTTCGAGATCGCCGCTTTCAGCCATGGCTTTTCCCGACTGCGAGAGTCGCGCAACAATGACAACCGTGTCGATGTCGGATAGCTTGCGTGACGGCATGGGACTCGTGGAATCATCCAGCCGGAACGTAAACGGCAAATCATTTCTTGATGCCCGCACGATCGATACCGGCATGGGCGGGCCAGCGACATCCTTCGCAAATACGAATAGGGTGTCCGGGAGCGTTCCCTTGCCGACAAAATTCGACCCCAGCACCACTTTTCCAGTGATCGCACGAGACTGCCCTGATTGTGCCGCCGGCTTAGCAGGCTTGGCCGCCTCCATCGGCGGATTCGCAACCAACATGTTCATACTAGGACCACCACCGAGACGCCGTTTGGCTTCGGCAATACTCGCCTTCAGCTGATCGGACGACTCCTGGTCGTCTGGAGGAAGATAGGCGTGCGCGTCTTCCCACTCCTTAGCAGCACGGGCAAAATCTTTTCGGTTGTACGCGATCGTCCCCGACAGCATGAGCGCCTTCACATTGTGCGGATCAAGCTTCAACGCCTTTTGAATCAACGTTTCTGGTCTTCCATCCAGCTTACGCCCTTGGTGAACTCCGAGGGCATCCGCATAGTCTGCGAACAGACTCGCATTGTCAGGGTCGAGTTTGGTCGCTTTCTCAAAAATTGGAACCGCATCAGCATACCGCTCCATCGCCATATACGATCGCGCTAAAAGCCCCCACCCCACTGCATCATTAGGATTCTGCTCGAGCTTCTTCCTCAATTGATCGATTAACACGTTAAGGCTGTCGGCCATCTGCGAATCCTCTGCTCCTCCACCTTGAGAGGCTACGGAAGATACCACCGGGTGTGTCATCGCAGCGGGATTGCCCAGTGTCCAATAGAGCACCCCACTAGCGGCTGGAATGATCATCCCCAAAGACAGCGCAACGAACCTGAGGTTCGTGAGTAATCCTGTAGTCGGAGTTGGGGCTTCCTCTGCATCCGTCTCCTCTAACACACGCCGCTCCAGCTCGCTTCGCGCCACCAGATACTGCTCTTCCGTTAATAATCCGTTGGCACGATCTAGCTCTAGTTCGGAAAATTGTTGCCGATAGACCGGCAGCGTTTTCTCCTGCTCATTCGCCGCCGCGGAAGGGCGTTTCAATAACGGCCTCAACAAAAGCCCGAGGATGAACATGGTCATGGCCGAGACAATCAGCCAGAATGTAGCGGTCATGAGCGCTTGCCTCCTTCTGCCAAGAGTTGTTCAACTCGTCGATGTTCTTCGTCCGTGACTGGCGCATCGACGACCTTGCGCGCGCGACGCCGCAACGTAATCACCAGCACCGTTGCACCCACCATCAATAGCACGAACGGCCCCACCCAAAGCACCGTCGTCGTCGCCTTCAGCGGCGGCCGATACAGGACAAAATCGCCATAGCGCTCCACAAGAAAATCGATGATCTCCTTATCACTCATATTCTTGACGATCATTTCCCGCACTTCGCGACGGAGGTCCTCGGCTAGTGGAGCGTTGGAGTCTGCCAAGGTTTGATTCTGACAGACCAAACACCGAAGTTCGATAGCGAGGTGTTTGAGTCGAGCTTCAACGGCAGGGTCTTCACCTAACGGCCTGGCCTCTCCTGCCCAAGCTGGCCCACATACAAGCACTATGAGGAGCGCCAACCAGATCATTGTGCTTCAAGCTGCTTCACAAGTGGAAGAATCTTCTTCTCGACCGTGTCAGGATCCAACGGCCCGATCTGTTTATAGCGAATCGTCCCCTGCTTGTCGATGACATAGGTCTCTGGAACTCCATAGACCCCATAGTTAATTCCAACTCGTCCCGCTTGATCCACGCCGACCACTGGATACGGATTACCCCATCGCTGCAACCAGGCTAACGCTTCCTCGCGTTCGTCCTTGTAGTCCATCCCATAGATCGGGACCTGTCCCGACTTGGACAGCTCCATCAACACCGGATGCTCCGTCTTACAGCCGCCGCACCACGATGCCCAAAAATTGAGCAGCCAGACCTTTCCCTTAAGGTCGGCCGGCGAGAATAGTTTTTCTTGATCGTATAGTTGAGGCTGAGAGAATTCTGGCGCCGCTTTTCCGACCAACGGAGATGGAATTTCACGCGGGTTGAGTGTGAGCCCAACGCCCAGAAAGACGACCACCACCACAAAAATAGACAGCGGCAGGAGAAACCGATTCATGCCACTTTTCGCCTAACCGTTTGAACAGATGGAACCACGGCGGGTTCTTGCTTGCGCCATGCAAGTCGATACCGGCGATCACTGACGGCCAACACGCCACCCAGCGCCATAAGGAGACACCCGCCCCAGATCCAATCCACAAACGGTTTGTGATAGAGCCGCACACTCCACGCCCCATCCTCGAGAGGCTCACCAAGAGACACGTACAAGTCGCGCAATAATCCGGGATCGATTGCGGCCTCGGTCATGATTTGATTCTGAACCGGGTACCGCCGTTTCTCCGGGTACAGAACAGTCGTTTCACGACCGTCTTGACTCACCTGGAAGGTGCCGCGTGCTGCCGTATAATTGGGGCCAGCGACATCTTGTGTGCCATCGAATCGAAAGGTATAGCCACCGATCGTCGCCGTCTCTCCGACATTCATCCGAACATCTTGTTCCGATTCAAACCCCTTCACCATCGTCACCCCGACAATAAACACCGCAATGCCGCAGTGAGCCACAAGCATTCCCCAGTAGGATCGAGGCACAGCGGCCAGCCGACCCGCGAGACTAGGACCGTCAACATGAGTCAGTCGTTCGCGCAAACCGACTACAGACGTGGTCACGATCCAAATAGCCAGCAGGAGACCGAGGCTCAGCAGAGGGGTCCACTTGCCCATGACAAACGGCAGCGTAAAGGCCGTCACCAGACTGACTCCGAAGGCCCAACGTAACCGCTTGGCCAGATCGGGCAAGTTGGCCTTCTTCCACTGCGCAAGCGGACCAATACCCATTAGAAAGACAGCCGGCGCCATCAAAGGCACAAAGACGGAATCGAAATAGGGAGGACCGACGGAAATCTTGCCGAGGTCCAACGCGTCTAAAAATAAAGGATACAGCGTGCCCAACAGTACCGATCCCATCGCAGCAACCAATAGTACGTTGTTGGCCAAGAGCATCCCTTCTCTCGACACTATCGCAAAACTACCCCCCAATCCTACCCGTGGAGCTCGCCAGGCATACAAGGCCAACGATCCTCCGATAACCACGGCCAAGAACACGAGAATAAAGAGACCTCGTTTGGGATCAGTGGCGAAGGCATGCACCGACGTCAAGACACCGGAGCGGACGAGAAACGTCCCAAGCAGACTTAAGGAAAACGCCATGATCGCAAGCAACACCGTCCAGACCTTGAATCCACCTCGCTTGTCGGTCACGGCTAGTGAATGCACCAACGCCGTCCCCGCTAACCATGGCATAAACGATGCGTTCTCTACCGGATCCCAGAACCACCATCCACCCCATCCCAATTCGTAGTAGGCCCACCCGCTTCCCATGGCAATGCCGACGGTCAAGAAACACCAGGCAACGGTCGTCCACGGGCGAGACCAGCGGGCCCATGCTGCGTCGAGATTGCCACCCAACAGCGCAGCAATCGCAAACGCAAATGCGACCGAGAAGCCCACATACCCCATATACAGCATCGGTGGATGGATCACCATACCTGGATCTTGCAGTAGAGGATTCAGGTCGCGCCCATCGGGAGCTGCCGGAATCAACCGTTCAAACGGGTTCGACACCGTCAACATGAACAGGAGAAAACCCATGCTCACAAGGCCCATCACGCCAAGAATACGTGAGCGCATTGTTTCGGGAAGATGCTTCGAGAACAGCGTGACCGCAAACATCCAGAGAGTCAGGATGAAGGTCCACAGGAGGAGTGACCCTTCATGAGCGCCCCAAATCGCCGCCAATCGATAATGCAACGGGAGCTGCGAATTCGACGTGGCCGCGACATACAAGACGGAGAAATCTTTGTCGGCAAATGCGTAACCGAGGCTGCAAAAGGCGATGAGGACCAACAAGAATTGAGCGCGTGCCGCCGGCTTGGCAATCGCCATCAGTGCTGAGTTTCCGACCGCAGCGCCGTAGATAGGGAGGCTTCCCTGCACCACGGCGACACAGAGCGCGAGGATCAAGGCGAAATGACCGATTTCAGGGATCATAGTGACTCTTTCTTGCTTTCTGGGACAACGAGCGACTTGCTTTGTTGGGCCCCCGAGGCCTTGGCTCTGGCTAGTGCCTCCGCCGCTTCTGGCGGCATGTAGTTTTCATCGTGCTTCGCCAACACTTCACTGGCGATGAATGTTCCATCGGCGCCCAACTGGCCCTGCGCCACTGCCCCCTTCCCTTCTTTGAAGAGGTCCGGGAGAATTCCCTTGTACGTCACCGGCACGCTCTTCGCCGTGTCCGTGACGGAGAACCGAACCGTGAGACCGTCGTTTTCACGGACAAGACTGCCGTCTTCGACCATTCCGCCGATCCGGAAACTCTTCCCCTGAGGGACTTCTCCGCTCGCAACCTGGGTGGGAGTGAAAAAGAACACCAGATTGCTCTGAAACGCATTCAAGACCAGCACCGTCGCAACCCCCAAGGCGAACAGTCCAAGCCCGATAAAGACAAAGCGTTTATGCCGCGGTTTCATCACTGCCTCCTAGCAACATCGCGCGGTGTTCGGCACGCGCCACTGCCCGTCGACGCCACAGAGCCAGCACTTCCCACGCCATGCACAGCGCCGTGACCACAAACGAGGTCCAGACATAGAGCCCATAGCCACCCATCGCGAAAAATTCCGACGCGCTTCCCCACTGCATCAGCGAACCTCCGCCACCTTCTGAATCACGGCCGGTTCTTCCTCCCAGACCAGTAACGATTCCCGTTCGACCATGATACATCGCACCCGAGACAGAATGACCGCCACGCTATACAGCCAGAAGGCCAGGGTCATGAGCAACATGGCGGTCAACATCGTCGCCGCCATTTTCGACCCCGTCGACATACTGACTGATGCGCCTTGATGCAACGTATTCCACCATTGCACGGAAAAATAGATGATCGGAACATTGACGACGCCAACCAACGCGAACACTGCGCTGGAACGATCTGCCCGACGCATGTCATCGATCGATGTCCGTAAAAGCATGACGCCCGCGTACTGGAATAACAAAATGAGTTCCGATGTCAGCCTGGCATCCCACACCCACCAGGCACCCCATGTCGGCTTCCCCCACATGGCTCCCGTCAACAACGCCAGAAACGTAAACATCGCACCAGTAGGGGCGATCGCCTGAGCCATCATAAAAGACAGTCGAGCATTGAGCCCTAACCCAATACCAGCCCAGACCGCCATGACCACATACAAGAACATCGACATCCATGCGGCTGGAACATGGACGAAGATAATCCGATACGCCTCACCCTGCTGAAAATCCGTCGGCGCAACGAAAAATCCCATGTATAGGCCGACACCCATCAGGACCACCGCCACACACGCGAACCACGGGATGAGTCGCCCCGCCAGGGGATAAAAGGCCATCGGCGCCGAATATTTTGACCAGTTCACACTCATGAGGTTCTTCTATTCTAACGCAATTCGTAACGCCGCTGCCGTAGCCCATGGTGCTAAAAAAAGAGACAGCACCAGGCAAGCCCCGAGTAATGACAGATTCGCTTCTCCGCCGATCCCGGCCATGTTGCTGGTTACGGCGCCGGCCCCAAAGATCAATACTGGAACGTAGAGTGGAAGCACCAGGAGGGCAACCAGTAGACCACTCCCCCGAACGCCAAGAACTAACGCGGCGCCGATCGTACCAATCATACTCAACGTGGGCGTCCCAAGCAAGAGCGACATCACGAGCACTCCCAGCGATTCCCCGCTCAAACCAAACTGGAGGCCGAGTAACGGTGACAGCAATACGATGGGGAGTCCGGAGATCACCCAATGCGCGAACACCTTTCCAACCACCAGGACCGCCAAGGGCTGCGGTACCAGCACCATCTGCTCCAAGGTCCCATCCACATAGTCCGCCGTAAACACACGGGCTAAGGACAACAGACAGGCCAACAAGGCCGCGACCCACAGCACCCCCGGGCCAATCGTCCGCAGCACCGCCGGCTCCGGTCCAACACCTAAAGGAAAGAGGCTGACCACAATGACTAAAAAGAAGACCGACATCGCCGCATCCGACCGGCGGCGCATGGCCAGGAGCAGATCACGACGGACGATTCCGCCTACGGCCTCCCACATACTGGAGCGACTCATCCAGTCAGCCTCAAACGGTGCACCCGCTCGGTAGGAAGATCTACTTCTTGATGGGTCACAATCACCGCAAGCCCACCGCGCTGCAAATGCGCATGAAGTCGTTGTGTCACGGCACCCGTCGAGCCCGTGTCGAGCGAAGTGAAGGGTTCGTCCAAAAGCCATAAGGGACGAGTCGATAGCCAGAGGCGCGCCAGAGCAACTCGGCGTTTCTGCCCTTGTGAGAGTACCTTCGACGGCAACCGATAGATGAGACGCTTGAGTCCGATCGCTTCCAAGGCCTCTTGCGCTCCGATGCCCGAACAGGCTTCACCAGCTAACGCCATCGCGCTCATCACATTTTCAACCGGTGTCAGATCGTCTTTAATCCCATTGAGGTGCCCGATATAGGTCAGTTGACCCGAATACAGTTCCTTGAGTTGATGAATATCTTCACCGCACCAGAGGATCGAACCTTCCTCAGGTGGCAACAGACTTGCAAAGATGCGAAGCAGGCTAGTTTTTCCGCTGCCGTTTTCTCCCACGACAGCCAAGAGGGTTCCAGGCTCGACGGTAACAGTGAGATCGGAAAATAGGCGGCGCTCTCCACGCCGGCAACTGAGTGTAACGGCTTGTAACATGACGGGCTACTCCAACAGAGCGGGTCGAGAGTAAGGGAACGAGGTATGGAAAAACAAGGGGCGAAGAGTGGACATACGGATGAGACCTTCCCCCCTGGAAGCTTCGAGCAGCCATCTTGCTCTGAGGAGAACCCTGCTGTTATTTAGAGGGTTGAACCCTGGATCGATAATTCAGTGACAGGAAGGAGCCGCCATGCACTTAAAAGGAGATGACACACGAGTGAGCTAGTCTGCATCGCGTTTAAAGACACCGGTACGGCTGATCGAGTACTGAATGAGCTGCGGGCCATGGAATCCGACTATGTTCTCGATCTCGAAGATGCGGTGATCGTCGTCCGCGATATCGATGGGAAAGTCCATTTGAAACAGTGCGTCGATGTGTTCGGCGGTGCGACTAGTCAGGGAGTGGCACTGGGGGTGTTATGGGGAGGATTGATGGGACTCCTCTTTATGAATCCGCTGGCCGGTCTCTTGGGCAGCCTCGCGGGCGGTGCAGGTGGCGGGGCGATGACCGTTGCCGCCAGCGAATTCGGCCTCCTCAGCGATTACGGAATCCCCGACAATTTTATTAAGGCCTTGGGGAGCACGATCGCGCGAGGCACCTCGGCGATCTTTCTTCTGATTCGAAGCGCCGAGCAAGACAAGCTGT
>CAZJOQ010000071.1:0-16607 GCA_964547625.1 uncultured Nitrospira sp. | reverse complement strand
ACCTGTCCGAAGCCCAGGCTTTTCAATTCATCCACCACCTGAACGAATCGCTCTAGAATCGTGACCTTGTCTGCGCGGACGACAACCAGTGACTCCCGCGGCTGTCGCTCCAGCACGATTCGCAAACCATTTTCAGGCACAGCGGAATCGTTCAAGTACATCTCTCCTTGTGAAGTCAACGTGATCACCACCGGCACATCTTTTCTATCCGCGGCTTCGGTCGCTTTGGCCAAGTCGACGGGAATCTGACCGGTACTAATAAAAGTGGCCGTCGTCAATACGATCACCAATAAGACCAGCATGACGTCAACCAAGGGGATGACGTTAATTTGGTTCAATTCATCATCCATGTTGATGTTGCGCATTATAGAGGGTGATTAGTTCGGTGACACGTCTGCGGAGCGCGTTATTCATTACGACGCAGGGGATAGCGACCAAAAGACCCATGGCAGTTGCCTTGAGCGCGAGGCTCAGCCCGACCATGATGGAGCTGACGGCGATAGTCTTGGAGGTCCCCATAGTATGGAACGTCAGCATAATTCCAAGGACGGTTCCTAAAAGTCCAATGTAAGGAGCATTTGCTGCCACCGTTCCGATGATGACCAACCGTTTGGTGAGGGCGATCTCGAATAGCTGCTGACTAGGGTAATGGGAAGGGTCGATCCGTCGATAAAATTGCCATCGTTCGACGGCGACAGCCACAGCCCAGACGCTTAAAGCGAACAGTAGGCCAATGATTCCATAGTCCACGATTTCTTTTAATGATTCCATGGCGACGTTCCCTTATCGCTGTTTTGATTTTTTGATAATGCTTCTCAGTACCATCCATTCCCTGGTTCTGTCAACCGGTAAATTTAGTCCGCCTTCGTTTTGTTGTCCTCCGGAAGGTTGCGTGTCCTGTGAAAACCACGAAGAGTAGTCGCATCAAACAAAACTGTGTGTGTCGCTGAAACCCGCAATTCGACCGGGGTGCCCTCTTGGTAGACGCTGGTGGAACTTTCGCTGCTCTGCACGATTTGGCCGGACGGAAGTCGAACCGTATACAAATTTTCTGAGCCTCGGAACTGCCTGGCCACGATTCGGGCTCCAGCGGATTTATTGGGTATGAGGTGAATATCGTCGGGTCGGATCATCACCACGACTTGGACTCCTTCGGTGCCATCGATGGTATTGGGAAACGCTCCCAGTTCCGTGTGCACGACGCCCTGTTGAATCTGTCCGGTGATAAAGTCGGCTTGGCCTACAAAGTCAGCCACGAACCGAGTTGCCGGGAGATGGTAGATCAGCTCAGGAGAGTCCAACTGTTCGATCTCACCGCGATTCAAAACGGCAATACGGTCCGCCATGGCGAACGCTTCCTCATGATCGTGGGTGACCAAGATCGTGGTGGTCTTCATCCGACGGAGGAGGGCATGGAGATCCTGCCGCATGCGGCGTGCCATGTCGGGGTCGAGATTACTGAAAGGCTCATCCAAGAGGAGCAGGACGGGAGTCTGCGCCAGTGCCCGTGAGAGGGCCACTCGTTGTTGCTGCCCTCCCGACAACTCATGCGGGTAGCGTCGGTCGAGGCCTTCGAGGCCGGTCAGTCGCAGCATTTCTTGGACGCGACATGTCCGTTCCGCCCGAGACAGATGATGAAGCCCGAAGGCAATGTTATCGGCGACGCGCAGGTGTGGGAAAAGGGCGTACTCTTGAAAAACCATCCCGACACGGCGCTCTTCTGTTGGTACGGTTTCAGAGGATGAGGAGACCAATCGATCGGAGAGAAAGATCTGTCCGGAGCGGACAGGCTCGAATCCTGCAATCGCTCGTAAGATAGTGGTCTTGCCGCAACCGGATGGCCCGAGGAGACAAAGGATCTCCCCTTCTCGTATAGAAAATGAAATGTTCTGGATTGCGGGCCGGGTTGGATCATAGGCACACGATACGGAACGGAGCTCTAAGATAGAAGCGGTCGGTCCGTGCAGATCGGCCTGACTGTCAGATGGGCCGGAATCCGTATGGGGTGTGCGTGATGGTGAATGCATCATGGCTCTATGCCGCCCTCCAATCACGAGAGAGCAACAGAAACAGGGCTGGTACGCCGACCAGCACGATCAATAAGGCTGACGGAGCCGCCAGTTGATAATATTCCTCACTCGCTTCCAGCCAGACACGGATCGCTAACGTGTCGAATCCAACGGGTCTCAACAGCAATGTCGCGGGAAGCTCTTTCATAGTTTGCAGGAAAATAAGGACCCAGGCTACGATGACGCCGTTACGGATCAGCGGCAGCGTGACTCGCCTCCAGGTGTCTCGAACTCCGAGTCCCAGGGTACGGGCCACTTCCTCCAGGTTAGGTGTGATCTGTTGGATCGAGGGTTCGAGTGACTGGAGGCCGGCGGGGAGGAAGTGTAGGACATAGGCGACAATCAATACGAGAACGGTTCCATAGAAGAACGGCATGATTTTCAAAAAGAGAACAAGCACGGCTAGGGCCGCAACCGGCCCCGGCAAGACATAACCGGCGTAGGCTGCCTGCAAACAGCCGAGGTTGAGCCACGTGGGTTTTCGGCTCGCGAGGTAGGCGAGCGGCAGCCCAACCAGCACGGCCGCTGTCGCCGCCAGGCTGGATAGTAGGGCGCTGTTCCAAACAAAACCGAAGAAACGGGTATCTAGAATCGCCTGAGCTTCTTGGGAGAGGCTCCACATCACCAAAAGAGAGGTAGGGATTCCAAAAGCCAAGCCGACGACTGAGGCCAGGCAGGCCGTCAGGAGTCCGATGTGGAGCCATCCGCACTGAATGCGTTGCGGCGCACGATAGCGCCCCGTCGTCTGGTAAAACCGGCTCTTACGGCGGAACCAACGTTCGGTCAATAAGAACAGGAGCGCCAGGACGACCAACAAGATGCTCAGGATGCTCGCCGCTTGGTTGTCAGACCGGCCGGTCATTTGCTGGAACACGGCGTAGGTCAGTGTTTGATAGCGAAGGAGTGAAACGGCGCCGAAATCCGAGACGACATACAGAACCACGAGCGCGACACCGGCGACGATGGAGGGACGCAACAAGGGTAAGGTCACGCTGAACATCGTGCGCAGTGGCGATGCGCCACACGTGCGGGCGACTTCCTCGAATGACACGTTGAAGCTCAAGAGCGCACTGCGTGTGAGAAGGTAGACGAACGGAAACGTATCGAGTGTCATGACGAGCGTGACTCCCCAAAAACTTTGAGGAGAAAAGATTCTCGCTTGCGGCCCCGCCATGAGTTGCCACAGCTGTTCCATGGGACCGCCGAATCCCAATAGATAGTTGTACACATAGGCCAGGACGTATGTCGGCATAGCCAAGGGAAGCACAAGGGCAATTTCCCAAAGGCGGCGGCCGGGGAATTCGAATCGTGTGACCATCCAAGCCGTGGAGACGCCGAGCATGAGCGTGAGGAGCGCTACGGCGCCAGCCAGGGAAATCGTGTTCAGCAGAAGTTCGGGGACACGAGTCGTCCAGAGACGCTGCCAAACCGCTGGATCAGCCGATAAGGCCAGTGTGGTGACATAGCCCAACGGCAAAAGGATCAGCGCGGCACTGGCGAGCACCGCCAATTGCAGAGCTGACATAGATGATCGGCGTACGGCAATCACAAGTCTGCTCGCAGGGTTATCGCATCCCGACTTGTTCGATGAGTAGCATCGTGGGCTCTCGGAGTTCGGCGAGCTTGGTCAACGGGACCAACGCCGCTCGGAAACTTTTCCGATCGGGGAGAGCGGGATCGGCCTTCACGTCAGGATGGAGCGGGTATTCCTTATCAAGGTCGGCGAACATCTTCTGCCCGGCCTGTGCGACAAGAAATTCCACGAGCAGTTTAGCGCTCTCGACGCGGGGCGTGTGCTTCAGGATACCGATGCCCGCCACGTTCATGATGGCCCCCATTCCGCCTGCCTGCTGATCGGGCATCAAGACCCCAAGCGGGGCCGTGGGTTGGGCGGCGAGATGGCGATAGACATAGTAATGATTCACGATGCCGACAGGAACCTGCCCTTTAGCGACCGCCTCGACGATTTGCGAGCTCTTTTGGTATACCTGAGTGCCGGCGTTATCTCGGAGTCGTTCGAGGAATGTTTTGGTCGACTCGTCGCCTAGGCTTGCGCGAATGACTGATACCCCAGCTTGCAAGTATTCGCTACCGGCGTTCGGAATGGCGACTTTATCCTTCCAAGCCGGATCGGCCAAGTCCAACAACGATGTGATCTGGTCGGGCTTCACCATGGTGGTGTTGTACACGATGATCCAAAATCTGCCGGACAAGCCGACCCAGCTGTTACCCGCTGCGCGAAATTGCGATGGAATAGCCCGTTCGACTTCTCGCATGATCACGGGGCGAAGGAGCCCTGCGGTGCGGGCGATTTCCAGACTGCCGGCATCATTGGCGATAAACACATCGGCCGGACTGTGGTCACCTTCCGCCTTCATCCGATTCACGAGCTCGGTCGTGCCGGAGGAAAGCAAGTCAATTTGAATGCCGGTCTTCGCGGTGAACGCATCCAGGACCGGTTTGATCAGGCGTTCAGCTCGTCCAGAATAAACAGTCAACCTTTCGGCGGCAGAGACATCGGTAGAAGGTGTCAGCCACAAAATCGAAACCAGACTGATGGCGAGGGCGAATCGTGCGGGGACACCAATCGTGTCAAGCGGGCGTAGTGTGTGCATGAAAATCCTGTTTCGTAAAATGGAGGACTGTTGAAATTGATAACCCGTCTCAAAAAGAATACCAGAAAGACTCGCAGGGGTCAATGGCGGCAGCGAGAGCAGAGCCCGTAGAGTTCGAGGCGGTGAGTTTGGATCGTGAAGCCGTTCCGTGAGGCGACCTCTTCTTGAAGGCGCTCGATATCGCAGTTTTCAAATTCGACGATTTTCCCGCAACCAGTGCAGATAAGGTGATCGTGGTGGCCTTTGTGCGAAACATTGTCGTACTGCGTCTGAGTCCCGAAGTGCCGGGCTTGCGCGAGGCCTGCTTCACAAAAGAGGTTGAGCGTGCGGTAAATGGTCGCTAGCCCCAAATGGGGATCTTTCCGCGCCAGTTGGTGGTACATCTCCTCAGCTGTGATATGTTCTTGTTTCAGAAATGCGTCGAGGATCAATTCGCGCTGACGAGTAAACTTCAGCTGGTGCTTCCCCAGATGCTCCTTGAGGATTCCCATTTCTTTGGCATGTTTCGACATTGCGAGTAGGCTGAGCCTCCGTAGTTGGGATTAAAGACGAAACTGAAGAGCCGGTCAAGCGTGATTTTAGGAATTCTCGAGATGGGTGGACTTTGACGGCTGCGGTAGCCGTTGTCTATAGTAAAATCTTCACGGTCGTTTTGTGAGGAGCCAGTGCGACTACCCAGCCACATTGCAATTGACCGAGCCCTCCTGCTGTACGTGCTGCAGCTGGCGGAGCCCTATGGTCAACTGAGCGATGTGAAGTTGCAACAGCTCTGCTTTTTGTGCGAGCTCCAAACCTTTGCCAAAGGACTCAAGGCATTTCATTTTGAATTTTTCCGGTTTGCCTATGGGGCCTTCAGCAAAGATCTGGACAATGACCTGACATCCCTTCGCCGAAAAGGGCGGATCGAAAACTTCACGGTCTCGGATCAAGCCAAAGAGGAGGCGATCCCTCTGCTGCTCCATGCCATACAAGGGGTGGAGACTAATGAGAACGTCAAAGACATTCTCGATGCCGTCCTCGCTGTCTATGGGCCACAGGATACGGGTGCCATCACGGCATCTGTGGAATCGGTTCAGCTCAGTACCCCTCAAGATCCTGAGCTGAAAATTCCGATTCGCGATATCGTCTTTCACACGACATTGCTCGTTCCACACCGGATCGACGTGCAGGCTGAATTTACGTTGCCTCAGGGCATTGTCACCAAGCTCAATGCCGTGATGGGGTATGACAGACGATCTGTCATCGATGCTCAGAGCTGGTAGAGTTCGCCGTATTTCTTTTCCGCGTAATTGAGAAAGGGTTCAGGACTGAGGCGAGAACCCGTCACGCGCTCCGCGAGATGGGCCGGTGTAAACATGCGGCCCCAGCGGTGGATCTTCTGCTCAAGCCATCGACGCAAGCCCATCAGTTGACCCGCCGCGATCTCATCGTCCAAATGCGGCATCTCGCGCGTGGCTTGATCGAAGAATTGCACTGAGTAGAGATTGCCCAAAGTGTAGGTGGGGAAATACCCGAAGGCGCCGAACGACCAGTGCACATCCTGCAGCACGCCTTCCGCGTCCGACGGGGGGACGATGCCCAGATACTCCTCCATCTTCCGATTCCAGATCGCAGGGAGGTCTTCGGATTGCGTTTTCCCCTCGATCAGGCCCTGCTCAATCTCGAACCGCAGCATGATATGCAGATTGTAGGTCAGCTCATCGGCTTCCACGCGGATGAGCGAAGGTTTGACGCGATTGATCGCGGCATAGAACTGGTCGATCCCCACGCCGCGAAGCTGGTCGTGAAAGGTTTGCTGCAGAATCGGATAGAAAAATCGCCAAAAAGGTCGCGAACGTCCCACACAGTTTTCCCACAGGCGGGACTGACTCTCATGAATACCGAGGGAAACCGAGTCACCCAACGGAGTGCCGAAATGCCGTTGATCCAACCCTTGATCGTACAGCCCGTGCCCTCCTTCATGGATACAACTGAAGAGACTGGATTGTAATTCATGTTCATGCACACGGGTGGTCACGCGCACATCGGTCGGATGAAACGAGGTGGTGAAGGGGTGGGCTGACAGATCCAGCCGGCCACGGTTGAAGTCATATCCCATCGCCGTCAAGACCAGCCGTCCGAACTCCAACTGGCGAGTTTGGTCATACGAGTGATGCAGAATACTGTCGTCGATCTGAACGCGGCTCTCCGTGATGTTTTTCAGTAGCGGCACCAGGCGGGCCTTGAGTGCAGCAAACACCGGTTGGAGATTGGCAATGGTCGCGCCTGGTTCATAGACATCCAGCAGGGCGTTATAGGGCGAGTCGTGATAGCCGAGATATTCGGCTTCTTCGCGTTTGAGCTGGAGTACCGTCCCGAGATTCGGCAGAAACATCGAAAATTTATTCTGCGCTCTTGCTTCGGCCCACACTTGCTGGGCAAGCGAACATTCACGGCTCAGTTTTACGACAAAATCAGAGGGCAGTTTCTTCGCCCGGCTGAAATCCCGCCACACCTCCCGCAAGAGCGAGCGCGACGGTTCATCCCAGGTCTCTCCTGGTTGGTCAGCTGCCTGGCCGGTTTCTGGATCGATCCATTGTGACAAGAGCGTCTGCACGTCCGGCGAGACGAGCTTCTCATGGGCAATGCCTTGGAGCACAGCGATCTGCTCGGCCCGCGCTTCTCCTCCGCCGGCGGGCATGTAGGTCTCTTGATCCCAGGAGAGGACCGAGGCGGCGCTATTGATGCGCTGAATTTCCAGGAGTTTGGTGGTGAGGGGTTCCAACGTGGTGAGTGTCTTCAAGTCGGTCTCCTTCTCGCTGTGCTAGGATCGGTGTCGCAACTCGCGCAGTGTACGCAAGAACGAACATTGTTTTCAAACTGCCGAAAGGAGTTCACATGGAACGACTGGTTCCGGGCGAGATCGAAGTCTATGCCGAAGCCCATTCTGTGCCGGAGTCCGCTGTTTGCCGAGCGCTCCGGGAAGAGACTCAACGAACCATAAAGTATCCTCAAATGCTGGTTGGTCCGCTCGAAGGAGCGTTTCTGAAAATGATGACCCAGCTGGTCGGCGCCAAGCGGGTGCTCGAAATCGGGATGTTTACAGGGTACAGCGCCCTGTGCTTTGCCGAGGCCCTGCCCGCAGATGGAACCGTGATCACCTGTGAGATCAATGAGACGTCGGCCTCGGTCGCCCGACGCTATTTCGCGCAGACTGCGGTTGGGAGCAAGATCAGCATCCACATGGGCCCGGCGCTGGACACCATGCGCACGCTCACCGGCCCATTCGATCTCATCTTCATCGATGCGGACAAGATCAATTATCTCAACTATTACCGGCGTGCACTTGATCTGTTGGCTCCGAACGGCGTGATCCTCATCGACAACGTGCTGTGGAGCGGCGAGGTGTTGAAGCAACCGCCTCCGGATGAATCCACTGCCGCGATTCAGGAACTCAATCGGGTGGTGGCAAACGACCCGCGGGTGACTGCGGTGCTCGTGACGATCCGTGATGGGATTCTGGTGGTGAGAAGAGCGATCACATGAATTGGAAAAGCATCTACAGGAATCATAGATGATAAAGTTGCAGCACGGTTTAAGGCCGCAAGGCAAGTGTGATGCGGATGGCCTCGTCGACGGCTGCCAGCTCATCTTGGCTTAAGGCGTCGATTCTCGATTACAATCGCGATGTATCCAGCGATCGGATCTGATCACCCAACACACGAGCGGGCTTTCCGTTGACGACCACCATGGCTTCTCCTGGGTACAACGAATCGACGTTGCTGGCAAGGCAGCCCCTGCCGCCAGGTGCCACTTATGAACGGGCACAATCTGTCCAAAGAAGCGGAGCCACCTCTGTTCGATCTGGTGCTGTCGGATTGGCAGCGGCCTGAGACGGACCTCAGCACGCTGAGCGCGGGGATTCATCTCCTGCGGCAAGTGCGCAAGCATCATCCGGCGGTGCCGGTCGTTTTCTATCAGGGGAGCGGTGGCAAACGAGAGCGAGCTGTTCGCCGAAAACAGGCCTTGCGTGAAGGCGCGTTCGGCGAAGCAGTCATGCCGGACGAACTACTGGGGCTGGTGACCTAAGCGCTGGCAACCGAATAGCTCCTCTGTGCGGGGCGAGGGCCGCCCCGCACCGGGAAGTGAAAATCACTTCGGAGTTGGAGCTTGCGCGACATCCAAGACTTGCACGTCGAAGTGCAACGTCTTGCCGGCGAGCGGATGATTGAAGTCGAGCACGACGGTGTCGTGTTTCACTTCGGAGATGCGCGGAAAGACTTTTCGCCCATCTGGGGTTTTCCCTTCCAGCTGGGTTCCCACTTTTTGTGAATCAGGTGGGACGGCCTTCTTGTCGACCTCCTGGAACGCTTTCGGATCGACAGTGCCATAACCCTCTGTTGGAGCGACCGTGAACTGTTTTTTCTGACCGGCTGCCATCCCTTCGATCTGTTTCTCGACCCCTGGAATAAGTTGGTGACTGCCCTGGGTGACTTTGAGTGGCTCTCTGCCGACGTTTGAATCGACGACGGACTGATCGTCGAGCTTCAAGGTATACTCCAACGTCACGTGTTTTCCGTTCGAGACGGTCATGGCTGAGGCTCCTTTCTTTTGGTCTCCCACTGAGGCACAGGCAGCCGAGAGGAAGAGAATTGCACAGCAACCACTGAGTGTCTGAAGCACGATATGCGGACGTCTCATAGAGGCACCTCCTGGGAGCAGTGGTTCGTGAATAGACTGGAAAGAGTCGCGGAACGGACGCGCGGGGATGGGCGATCGGTTCCAGGCTATGTTGTGGGAATAGTGTTTACGCTACCACATGAATCCAGGTGATGCCACCCACAATTTTTCGACTGTTCTATGGTGGAACAGGTCACACGAACACCGAAGAGACGCTAATGGTAGCCAACGAGATGCGCGGTAAGAGGAAGAGCGTGAATGAGAGGTTGATGGTTTGTGTTGTGCTCCGTCAACTCGGTGACGATCTCTCCGTACGTTGACATCAATATGAGCACTCGATATGATTTGATGCATGAGAACGACCATTAACCTGCCTGATGACCTTATGACACAGATCAAGAAACTGGCGGCCGCATCTCACTCGACGGTGACAGCCCTCATCGAGGATACGCTGCGCGAGGGCCTGGCAAGACGCCGTCGCTCGAGGCGGTCGGGACGAGTGACCTTGCCGACCTATGGTAAGAAGGGGCCGCTCCCTGGAGTGGATCTCGACGATACCGCGTCCCTGCGTGATGTGATGGAGTCAGCTGGTGATTCTGCCCGACGTTAATGTCCTCGTGTATGCTCACCGGCACGATTCGGCACGCCACCCGGATTACAAGAACTGGTTGGAGAGACTTCTCGACTCTGATAGGGCGTTTGGTCTCTGCGATCTGGTGCTGAGCGGATTTCTCAGAGTGGTGACCCACCCGCGTGTCTTTGGCGATCCCACACCACTGCCGCTCGCCATGCAATTTGTCTCATCGCTGCGAACTCACCCGAATGCCGTGACGCTTGCGCCAGGCGAACGACACTGGGATATCTTCCAACGTGTGTGCCAGGAGGTGAATGCCAAGGGGAATCTCATCCCTGATGCCTACCTGGCCGCTCTCGCCATTGAGGTTGGTGCTGAGTGGATCACCACCGACCGGGACTATGCCCGCTTCAAGAGCCTGCGTTGGAAACATCCACTCAGCTGATCCGTTTGTGCCGACGTTTCCACCAAGGCGGCATGGGTGGTAACTACGGCCGTGTACCTCACGCGTCTTGACAGGTCCGGTTTGCCTTGCGCCTGTCGAATGGCGAGAGATTGCGAGCGAGTCCGTTCGTGGCTCAGAGGCGCACCACGAACAGATTCTGGGACACAGCCCCGAACTGCCTTAAGCCATCAACCATTTCGGGCCGCTTACTCTTTTCTTGTATAGGTGATCTCCAACACTTTCATTTCCTTTTGTCCATGGTGCGTGCCGTACAGGTCGAAGGTCTGGTTGTTCTGATCGATGATGTTCCAGACCGCGCGATGCGACATCTTCCCGCCGCCCGGTTCCGGATGGGAGCCTTTCAGCGTGATGGTCTTGCCGTCCGCGCTGGCCGTCCCTTCCATGATGAAGATGCCGGTGCCCATCGTATCGATCCAGGCGGTGACATATTTCTTGGTCCGATTGTCGTACCCGTCGATGCCGACTCCCGAGAAGGGCTGGCCCATCATTTGACTGTTGTATTCCTGATAGAGAAACCGTCCGTCTAGCAACATCTTCATCTCAGCCGTGCCGGTGGACTCCGTCGGAGGCTTACACGGCTCCATCCACTCTTTTGTTTGGGTGGTCCAGCTGCCGACCAGTGTGGCGAACAGCTTGTGCGGTTCACCAGGCGTGGCGGCCTGCTTCCAGAGTTCCATCATGGCCTGAGGATCCATCGGCTTCTCCGATTTCTTTTCCTTGGCCAGGACGGGCGAAACGCTCAACGTGATGCACAACGTGCTCATGGCAAGAGTCATACAACGCATGATGGCCACCTTGTGGCTAACCTGGTTCGGTGGGAGTCAAAAATGTCTTGAGCAAATTTGTTAACCATCGACGATCACCCCCCAGCCATGGCTCCCACGATCAACAATGGTTCAATTCCACTCACGACAGGATCCGGGAGGAGAGCGTCCGCCGACATGTGCGACAAATCCTGCTCACAAGCGAAGAAACGAATGAACGGCCGGCGACGTTTCGTCTGGTGATCGCGGATTGTGCCTCGCAGCATCGGGTAACGACTCTCTAAGGCATCGAGGGCAGAGGCGATGGTCGCTGGACTCACGATGTCCAGCCTAACTTCGCCATCCACTCGCGCCAGTGTTCGCAAATGTTGAGGCAGCACGACGCGAATCATGGTAAGGTTTGAGCCTCTACCGATAAGACTGCCGGCAGATCTCGCACGATCGGCGCCCAGCTGTTGCCACCGTTGGCAGAACCGTAGACCTGCCCGCCGGTCGTGCCGAAGTAAATGCCGCAGGGATCGAGTTGATCGACGGCCATGGCATCGCGCAGGATGTTGACGTAGCAATCTTGCTGGGGGAGCCCATTGGTCAGCGCCTCCCATTCGTTCCCACCGACCCTGCTTCTATAGACGCGCAATTTGCCATCCGGCGGATAGTGCTCGGAATCGCTTTTGATCGGCACGACATAGACGGTCGCTGGTTCGTGCGTATGCACAGCGATGGGGAATCCGAAATTGCTCGGGAGATTCCCACTGATGTCTTGCCATGATTCTCCTCCGTTGTTGCTGCGCAGCACATCCCAGTGTTTCTGCATGAAGAGGACGTCCGGGCGTGATGGATGCATCGCGATGCAATGCACGCAGTGGCCGACTTCCGCATCCGGATCGGGCAACTCATACTTCGACACGAGTCCCTTGTTGGTGGGCCGCCATGTCTGTCCGGCATCGTCGCTACGAAATGAGCCGGCTGCTGAGATGGCGACGAACATGCGGTCCGGCTGTCCCGTATTCAGCAAGATGGTATGCAGGCACATCCCACCTGCGCCCGGTTGCCAAAGCTGTCCTTTCGCGCTCCGCAGTCCGGCCAACTCCTGCCAGGTCTTGCCGCTGTCGGTGGATTTGAAGATTGCCGCATCTTCCACACCGGCATAGACTGTATCTGGATCGGTCAGCGACGGTTCGAGATGCCACACGCGTTTAAATTCCCACGGACGCTGTGAGCCATCATAGTGCGGGTGTGTAGTCATCGGCTGACCCGTTTCAGCAGAGCTGTCATACGCAAACATATTGCTTTCACCCTTCGGCATGCCGTCCGGTCCCATGAGATCTTCCGGTTTGGTGCCGGGCGGGTTCCAGGTCTTCCCGCCGTCATCCGATCGTTGGATCACTTGGCCGAACCAGCCGCTGGTCTGCGACGCATAAATCCGATCTGGATCGACCGGCGATCCTTTCAGATGATATAGCTCCCATCCGCCGAAGTATGGGCCTTGAACCTCCCATCGCTTCCGCGTGCCGTCCGACGTCAAAATGAACGCCCCCTTCTTTGTTCCGACGAGTAGCCGAATTGTACTCATGGGTCAATCCCTTTGCTTTGTATTAGTTCATTATTCATTCGGCAGTCCGGCGATCTCGATCACCGGCCGCACCTCAACCGTTCCGATACGCGCGCCGGGCACTCGTTCGGCAATTCTGATAGCCGCCTCTCGATTCTCGGCATCGACCAAGAAGTAGCCGGCGAGCTGCTCTTTCGTCTCCATGAACGGGCCGTCGGTGACGATCGCTTTGCCATCTCTTATTCGAACCACGGTAGCCGTTGCCTCAGGCTGCAGTGGCGAGGCATGAACATATTGCCCCTTGCCGTGGAGTTGGTGGCAGAGTTGGATAGATTCCGCGAGCATGTTCTTCCTGGTTCCTTCGGGCATATGTTTGAACATCTCTTCGTTGTGATGGACCAGCAACAGATACTTCATGAGGCTCCTCCCCTGGCATAGGATAGTCGTCGGCAGAGGTCGAAATCGACAGTGACCGCTCTATCACCGAGGAGCGAGTAGTACGCTCGTGTAAGCGGAGGATATCCTTGGAAGAGTCTGGTCTGCACCCGTAGAACAGCGGGTCAGAGAGCTGTCCTGTGTCCACAGTCCGTTGGATGGGATGTGACCCATTATAAGAAGCGTGTTATGCCGATCCGCATAAGAACTCATATAAGGGCCCCGCAGCCGCAATTCATTGAACCGATAACGGTTATGGGGTATCGTTTGCGAACAAGAGGGGCGTGGTATACAGACAGCAACCGGCCAATCCCGCTCTTATGCGGATCGGCCCCCACATTGTTAGCCCGGCATGACACCAAGGAGACAGCGACTTGCGCTGGATCGCTCCCACCGAAAAAGACGCCGCCGACCAGTTCCGCACCAACTCCGGCCCCATCCGCGGATTGATCTTCCTGCGCCTCGCCGAGGCGCGCTTCATGGTAAGAGACGATGACCATGCATAGTTCCTCTGACAACAAGTACCCGCTCGCCGACGCATCTCCCTCCGTCGTCCGTGAGGACACGATCGAATACGGCTTCATCGGCACGCTGCAAGGCCTGAAATATGACTCCCGCTCGGACATCACCGACCGAGCCTCGTTGGAAAAGAACTTCCGCGAAAAGTTCGAGGCCCTCAACCGCGTCCGCCTGACAGACGCCGAGTTCGCCCGACTCCTCGACGAGATCGTCACCGCCGACGTCTTCACCGCCGCCAAGACCCTCCGGGAGATCAACGCGTTCACTCGCGATGACGGCACGCCGTTGAACTACTCCCTCGTCAACCTCAAGGACTGGTGCAAGAACACCTTCGAGGTCGTCAACCAGCTCCGCATCAACACGGACAACAGCCACCACCGCTACGACGTGCTCTTGCTCATCAACGGCGTGCCCTGCGTACAGATCGAGCTGAAGACGCTCGGCATTAGCCCGCGCCGGGCCATGGAGCAGATCGTCGACTACAAGAACGACCCCGGCAACGGCTACACCAAGACCCTGTTGTGCTTCCTCCAGCTCTTCATCGTCAGCAACCGCGACCGCACCTACTACTTCGCCAACAACAACGCCCGCCACTTCGCCTTCAACGCCGATGAGCGCTTTCTGCCCGTTTATGAGTTCGCCGACGAGGCGAACAAGAAGATCACGCATCTCGACGACTTCGCGGCCCGCTTCCTCATGAAGTGCGCCCTCGGTAAGACCATCAGCCGCTACATGGTGCTCATCCAGAGCGAGCAGAAGCTCATGATCATGCGGCCCTATCAGGTTTATGCCGTGCAGCAAATCGTGAAGTGCATCGAGGACGACGCGGGCAACGGCTACATCTGGCACACCACCGGCAGCGGCAAGACGCTCACCTCCTTCAAAGCTTCCACGCTGCTCAAGCTCAGCGACCACATCCACAAGTGCCTGTTCGTCGTGGACCGCAAGGACCTCGATCGCCAGACCCGCGAGGAATTCAACCGCTTCCAGGAAGGCTGCGTCGAAGAAAACACCAACACCGCCGCCCTCGTCCGCCGTCTCCGTTCCGAGGACTATGCGGACAAGGTCATCGTCACCACGATCCAGAAGCTCGGCCTCGCGCTGGATGAAGATAGCAAGCGCAACAAGCAACGGAAGAAGAACGACCAGCCCACTTACAAAGAGCTGCTGGAGCCGTTGCAGGACAAACGCATCGTCTTCATCTTCGACGAATGCCACCGCTCGCAGTTCGGCGAGAATCACAAGGCCATCAAAGCGTTCTTCCCCAAGGCCCAGCTCTTCGGTTTCACCGGCACGCCCATCTTCGAGCAGAACGCCAGCTTGCAGAAGATCGAGGACACGCAAGCGTCGATGAGGACCACAGAAGACCTCTTCCAGAAGCAGCTCCACGCCTATACCATCACCCACGCCATCGAAGACGGGAACGTCCTGCGCTTCCATGTGGACTACTTCAAGCCCAAGGAGGAGGCGGGCAAGAAGCCGCCGAAGCCAGGCGAAGCCATCGCCAAACGCGCCGTGATCGAGGCCATCCTCGCCAAGCACGACGCCGCCACCGCAGGACGCCGGTTCAATGCCCTCCTCGCCACCGCGTCGATCAACGATGCCATCGAGTACCACGGCCTGTTCAAAACCGTGCAGGCGGAAAAGCAGGCCGCCGACCCTAACTTCAAGCCGCTGAACATCGCCTGCGTCTTTTCCCCGCCGGCCGAGGGCGACAAGGACGTGCAGCAGATTCAGGAAGATCTGCCGCAAGAAAAAGCCGACAACGAGGAGGATCCTGAGGGCAAAAAAGCCGCGCTGAAACACATCCTCGCCGACTACAACACCCGCTACGGCACCAATCACAAGCTCGGCGAGTTCGACCTCTACTACCAGGACGTGCAGAAGCGCATCAAGGACCAGCAATGGCCCAATGCTGACCTGCCCCACGCGCAGAAAATCGACATCACCATCGCGGTGGACATGCTGCTTACCGGCTTCGATTCCCAATACCTGAACACGCTCTACGTGGACAAAAATCTCAAGCACCACGGCCTCATCCAGGCCTTCTCCCGCACCAACCGCGTGCTCAACGGTACCAAGCCCTACGGCAACATCCTCGACTTCCGCCAGCAGCAGGCCGAGGTGGATGCCGCCATCGCCCTCTTCTCCGGCGAGAAGACAGGTGAGCAGGCGCGGGAAATCTGGCTAGTCGAGCCGGCTCCTAAGGTTATCCAGAAGCTGGAGGCTGCCGTGCAGCAGCTCGATAGCTTCATGAAGTCCCAGGGCCTGGCCGCCACGCCGGAAGCCGTGCCGAACCTCAAGGGTGATGCCGCCCGAGCCTGCTTCATCGAGCGCTTCAAGGAAGTCCAGCGCCTCAAGACCCAGCTCGACCAATACACCGACCTCACCGAGGAGAACAAAGCCGCCATCGAGCAGGTGCTGCCGAACGCCCAGCATCGCGGCTTCAAGGGCGCCTATCTGGAGACCGCCCAGCGCCTGAAAACGCAGCAGGGCAAGGGCAAAGGCGACGACCAGCCCGGCACCGGCGACGCCGACCAGCTCGATTTCGAGTTTGTCCTCTTCGCCTCCGCCGTCATTGATTACGACTACATCATGGGCCTCATCGCCAAGTTCTCGGCGAAAGGCCCCGGTAAGTCGAAGATGACCCGCGAGCAGCTCATCGGCCTCATCAGTTCGGACGCCAAGTTCATGGACGAGCGCGAGGACATCGCCGCCTACATTGCCACGCTCAAGGCGGGCGAGGGTCTCAGCGAAAAAGCCATCCGCGACGGCTACACCCGCTTCAAGGCCGAGAAAAACGCCGCTGAATTCGCCGCTATCGCACACAAGCACGGCCTCGCCACCGACACCCTGCAAAGCTTCGTGGACGGCATCCTCGACCGCATGATCTTCGATGCCGAGCAACTCGGCGACCTCTTCGCCCCGCTCGACCTCGGCTGGAAAGCCCGCAC
>CAZJOQ010000070.1:0-16725 GCA_964547625.1 uncultured Nitrospira sp. | reverse complement strand
GGAGGTGATTCTCTCCTGTCTTCTTGATAGGATAACTCGGCCCTTTGAATGTAGCTCATAGGACATATGCGACGGATTATTTTAATCATCAGCATGTTAGCTATCGGACTGGCCATTGGTGGTTATGTGTTTTTTAACGGTGAACGCAAAGTGCCGGTTCAGTACCGAACGGCAGCCGTGGAGCGTGGTTCAGTCATTTCGATCGTCAGTGCGACAGGAACAATCAATCCAGTTGTGTTAGTGGAAGTAGGGACGCAAGTATCCGGGATGATCAAGAGTCTTCACGCGGATTTTAACTCTCAAGTGAAGGCCGGGGAAACTGTCGCCGTCATTGACCCCGAACCATTCAAGGCGCGCCGAGAGCAAGCCATCAGCAATTTGGAAGTGGCGCGATCAAATGTTGCGCGATCGAAGGCTGATCTGGCTCAGCGAAAGCGTGAACTTGACCGTGTGCAATCGCTGCTGCCTCAGCAATTCGTCTCGCAAAACGACGTCGATGTCGCCCTGACAAATTACCAGAGTGCAGAGGCACAATTGCGGGTGGCGGAGGCGCAGGTCAGGCAGGCAGGGGCTGCCTTGAATGTAGCCGATCAGGAATTGAAATATACCGTCATTCGATCACCCATCGAAGGGATTGTTGTGGCTCGAAACGTCGAGGTCGGGCAAACAGTCGCAGCCAGCTTTGCGACACCAAACCTGTTTCTGATCGCGCTCGATCTCACCAAGATGCAAGTCAATACCAACGTGAGTGAATCAGACATCGGCGGAATGGCAGAGGGGCAAGACGCCGTCTTCACAGTGGATGCCTATCCGGGTGAGTCGTTTACCGGCAGCATCCGGCAGGTCCGCCTCGCCCCGATCAACATCCAAAATGTAGTCACATATAATGTAGTGGTTGGCGTTGATAATAAGGATCTACGGCTTAAACCAGGTATGACAGCCAATGTATCGATCGTTGTGGCTCAGAAAGATCAAACTCTGAAGATTCCCAACGCGGCGCTTCGTTTCACACCACCGAAGAGTGAGAGGGATCGTCATGAGGTCGATGGGCAAGTGGTGAGTGCTGTCGAGGGGCATTCATCGGCGAAAAGCAATAAACAGCTGAGCCGGAAAACTGTCTGGAAGCTAATCGAGGACGGAAGTCTTGAGCCTGCGCCGGTCCAAATCGGCATTTCTGATGGCATCGCCACGGAAATGCTATCTGGAGCTTTGAAGGAAGGCGAGCTTGTGGTCGTTGGTATCGAGCAGTCGTTGGGAGAGGAGAAGGGGGGCGAGTTGCCGCCAGGCTTTGGAACTAAGAAGCGCCCGCGTTATCGATGAGACCGTGTGATAAGGCGGACATCGTTTGAACAGTGTGATTACTCGCCAACTGACGTAATGCGTGATTGTGCGTATGGATGGCCGTCATCGTGAATCCCTTGATCGTTTGCCAAGATATGTGGAAGGTGTATCGAATTGGGGATGTGACTGTACAGGCGTTGAGGGGAGTGAGTCTCACAATTGAACAGGGTGAGTTCGTTGCGATCATGGGATCGAGCGGCTCAGGCAAATCCACACTCATGAACATTCTTGGCTGCCTGGATAAGCCGAGCCGAGGGCATTATTGGCTCAACGGAGCTGATACCGGAAGCTTACGCGCTGACCAATTGGCGGAGATTCGGAATCAGCAGATCGGGTTTGTATTTCAAAGTTTTAATCTCATTCCCCGTACCAGTGCGTTGGAAAATGCTCAGTTACCGTTGTTTTACCGGGGCCTTCCGATAAGACAGCAACGGACGCTTGCTGCCGCTGCGCTTGAGCGTGTCGGTTTACGAGGTCGCGAAGAGCATTCCCCGACGCAACTTTCTGGTGGACAGCAACAACGAGTGGCGATCGCTCGTGCGCTGGTCGCCTCACCCTCCTTGCTCTTGGCGGATGAACCCACCGGGAATCTTGACACGCAGTCCAGCCGAGAGATTATGGACATCCTGAGTGAATTAAACAAGGATGGTATGACGGTGATCCTGGTGACCCATGAGAATGATGTCGCTGCCTGCTCTGCGCGAGAAGTGGTGATCCAGGATGGTCAGATCCAGAGTGACCGCGTGACCAAGGCAAAGATTCACGTGGCGGAAACCTAGATGTTTACATGGCTGACGATAGTGACGGCGCTGCGAGTTCTCCGACGAAATCGGTTGCGGGCTGGTTTGACGTTGCTTGGAATCGTCATTGGTGTTGCTGCAGTCATCGCGATGGTGAGTATCGGTGAAGGGGCAAAACAAGCGGTGCAGAAACAAATTGCCTCAATGGGGACGAATGTCATCCTCATTTGGCCGAGTGGGACAACTGTCGGCGGTGTGCGTGGGGCTCAAGGGGGCGCTGTGACGTTGACCGTCAGTGATGCATTGGATTTAAAAAAAAAGGTTCCTTTTTTGACCGATACCGGTTGGTACACGCGTGGTGCAATGCAGATTGTGAATGGCAGCCATAATTGGAACTGCTCGGTGTATGGAACGTCGCCCAGCTATCTAACTATTCGAGACTGGTCCTATAGTAGTGGGGGGGCTTTCACTCAGGCTGATTTGGACAGTGCGGCTCGTGTCGCCATTCTTGGGCAGACGGTCGTCGAGAATCTCTTTGATCATGGGGAAGAGCCTGTGGGTGCGGCCATTCGTATTAATAACGTGCCATTTCGTGTCATTGGGGTGTTCTCTCCTAAAGGGCAGAGCGCTCAAGGGTGGGATCAGGATGACGTTGTATTTATTCCCTATAGTACCGCTGAGCGCAAAGTTCTTGGGACGCAATTCTTGGGATCTGTCGGAGCCATAGCGGCATCTGCCGCGCGTTCAGAGGACCTGGAAGATGCGGTAGAGGAAATTCGAGCTGTGATGAGAGTTCGCCATCGGTTGCAGGGTGAACAACCCGACGATTTTATGATACGCACGCAAGTCGATATGGGAAAGGTCCAGGAAGGGACGAGTGAAACGTTGACGGTCATGCTGATGGTGATCGCATCCGTCTCGCTCCTGGTTGGTGGGATCGGAATTATGAATATTCTGCTCGTCTCTGTAACTGAACGGACGAGGGAAATTGGTATCAGGATGGCCGTTGGGGCTAAACGAGCACATATCATGGCGCAGTTTCTCATTGAGGCGATGACGCTTGGTGTCGTCGGAGGAATCATCGGAGTGGCAGTCGGGATTCTGGCGGCACGCTTGACGACCATCATTGCCGGGTGGCCAACGATCATTTCGAGTGATGCAGTTGTGATCGCTTTTATCTTTTCTGTCGCCGTGGGTCTGTTGTTCGGTCTCTATCCGGCCAATAAAGCTGCCCGCCTCAATCCCATCGAAGCATTGCGCTACGAATAGAGATACCGCACAGAAGGGATTCCTCCATCAGCTTTTCGGTGGGATGATGGCCTCGATCGCTCGTGATCGGGATGCGTCGGTTTGACGTGCGAGATTCACAATGAAAGGATCGGAATATTCCTCTCCGTCTGGTTGATGCGTGATCGTGATGATGGGTTGATGCAATTGTGTCGGATTAAGTTCAGTGACGACCGCCGACTCCTGTGTATTGAGGCGGACGTGGCTATGAACCGGATAGATTCCTATCAACCCTATAAAAGTTGATACGATTGCCTGATCAAGTTTGCCTTTCTGTGATTCCTGATAGAGGCGTTGGAAGGTTTGATGCGGCGTCAGCGGAGTATCCCCTCCAAATCCAGTGAGCAATTCATCATATCGGTCTACGACCATGAGGATGCGAGTGCGTTCGGAGGTAAACTCTCCACGCGCTTCTTTAGGATACCCACTGTCATCGAGGTAGGCGTGATGATTGGCAATGAGATGAAGGACGGGAGAGTCAAGCACGCCTTGTCGTTGCAACGTAAGAACTCCCCGATTGGGATGAGTCTCAAATTCATACTTCTCGGCCTGAGTAAGGCCCAACATGCTGTGGGCCCGATGTCGGATGGCTGGCCGGATCTCCAAGAGCCCGATGTCGTGTAGGAGAGCAGCAGTCGCAAGTTCCTGCAGTTCCAGCGGATTGAATTGGAGTGCTTGCCCAAGGATGAGTGATAGTGTACAGGTCGTGAGAGCATGTTGGCTCAGCCTCGAATCACCTGGCTGATTCTGGCTTAGTGCGATAAAAAGTGATGAATGCGTGAGGGTTCTCGTGACGATGGTGATTTCTTGGACGGCTTCGGAGGCCTGCTGCGTATCGACTGTTCCGGTTTGTGATATGGTCGTGAAAACAGATTGGACAGCCTGAGTCAGTTGTTGCTTCGCTCGCGTGGCCTGTGCGTATTCTTCATTCAATTGAGCTAAGGGCTTAAGTGTTTTTTGAACCTGAGTTGGTAATGCATGGGCTGTAGCCGCTGCTGTTGTAGCCGCGTCATGCTGTGCGTGTGAGGAGATCCCACGGTCGAGATCGATCACGACCATTTTGACTCCTGCTCGGACTAATTTGGTCATTTGAGAAGGACGCTCCACGAGAAATGAGTGGCGGAGGAAGGGAGAACGATACCAAGGCAGATCGAGCGCAGAGACGTACATTCCGATCTGCAGGTCAGTGATCGAGATGTGTGTAGTTGCCATGGCAGCCCAGGTCGTGGGTATAACCAAGTGAAATAATTGGTCCTCTAGGTATCGGAAAGAATGAGAGAGAACTGTAGTTGGATGACTGTCGAAATCCGTAGTTAGGTCGAGGGGGCTAAGGGAAGAATGGGTGACAGTGACAGTTCAATACGCGGATTAACTTTGTCAACATGTTTGTAGAGATGGGTTTCGACGATTCGGTTATCGTTAATACCGAGGCCTTCGCATACGGCATCTTGAGTGATTTTAAGGCCTCCGTCGAGATCACGACGCAATGAGGAGGCAAAGAAGAATCTGATAGAGATGACTAGCGGTCCAGATTGAAGCCGATCTTGAAGCAGGAGCCTGACCGGGGACTGTGCTAGTGCAAGCCACACTTGTTGACCAACCTGTACCTTATATGCGCGTCCAGCAGAGGATAGCAAACGACGTCCGTTCACTGACGCATACAAATGGTTGATGCTGGGAGGAACAGGAAGGCTGACCGCGAGAGCGTCTAAAGTGACGAGAGGTGGGTGAGATGTCTTCAGGAGGGTGGTTCTTGAGACTAACCGATCAAATCTGGTTGCCTCCTTGACAGATGGGCGCGTGTTCGATGCAGGTGCAACCTCACCATTGCTTCCATGTGAAACAGTACGACAGGGTAATTTCGGGAATCGGTAATTTCGGCGAAGTCGGTTGGATGGCATGGGGCAAACTAGAGGAGGTTCTGGATCTTTGCCATGTTTTGTTCGTACCGGTCTTCCGTACGAGCGATATACCGACGCCAGTCGCTTGGATTCCAAATTTCCATTCGGTGATAGAGTCCGACGAGTATGATTTCCTGATCTTCATCGACCGGTACAAGCTTCCGCAAACGGCCGGGGATCAAGATCCGCCCTGTTTTATCAATGTCGGATGACCCAGCCTCAGAAACCACAAAGTGCATGAAGAGGCGGCTCTGATCTTCATCTAAGGAGGTTCGGGTTCGCTCGAGAACCTTCTCCCACTCCTTCGTCGAATAGAGCAACAAGGATTGTTCCGGACCTTTGAGAAACATCACGGCTTCCCCATCGGCCTCAATTTGTTCACGGATGGGGGAAGGGACGATGAAGCGTCCCTTTTCATCGAGCTTGCAAAGGTACTCACCAGCGAACATTTTAACAACCTACTTTATAAGCTCAGAGAGGTTCTGGTTCGATCCCGTATCCATTGTTCTAAGTCAGAGCGGACAAATCGCCAATCTTTTCCAAGTTTGAAGGCAGGAATCTGGCGACTGCGCAAATACCGGTAGAGTGTGCGCTGAGTGATTTTGAGGTAACGACAGGTTTCTATCGCCGTCATCAGTTCGCTTTTTGAAGAACTGCGCATAACTCCATCTCATAGCTGGGCCAGGAAGACTCACAATACCTCCACTCTTTTACGCATTCTAGATATCATCGTGTAAATGTCAAGCAAAAGTATATGACAGTGCATGTCAAAGGCTGTCCGTTTGGTCGCTTGTTTCCTCACTCTCATAATTCTCAGCCAGCATGGCTTCCTGTATATCGCTGGTGTCCTCTCCCATTTCTTCCCCCATCTTTTCCATCATGCGGGCGACGCTCTTGGGGTCGTTCTCGTCGAGATTGCCAACGTTGGTCGGATCCGTAAGCGATTCAAGCCGGGCCTCTTCTGATTTAGGAGAGGCAAACCTCGACAGGAGCCGGTCTATCTTTGGTCCTCCGCAGTGTCGGCAACGAACCGAACCGAGTTGACTTGAGCTCAGGACCAGGATGGAACTTCGCTGATGGCATTCCTGGCATAAGTATTCATATATCGGCATAGATTCATACTCCGAATGGTTCAAAATGGGATTGAGGTTGAGCATGGATACGGTCTGGAACGAGATCCGGATCCAGAGTACGTCCTAAGGTTAACACAAGTACATCGGACGAACCGGCCTTGCGCAATGACTTGGCGCATTCGTTGACCGTCGTGCCGGTTGTGAACACATCGTCGATGAGCAGAACGCGTTGCTTCCTGATCTTATCGGGGTATCGCACGGCAAATGCTCCACGAAGGTTCTTGAGTCGACTTTTTCGGGAAAGTGACGTTTGGGCTGGGGAAGGAGTGGTTCGTATCAGATTGCTAGGCGAAACGGGAATACCCAAGACACGTCCGATCTGATCAGAGAGCAGCAACGACTGATTAAATTCCCGCTGACGAAGTCTTTCACCATGCAACGGAACCGGCATGATTACACTCACGCGATCCAGCAGCGGAAGTCGTTTCACCATAAGGTTTGCAAGAGGAGATGCTAAGGAAACCTTGCCTCGATACTTAAATAAACAGATTGCGTCGCGGAGTGGCGTCGTGTAGGGGTAGAGAGTCCACGCTCTCGTGTACGAAGGTGGATGCTGCACACAGGAGTGGCAGACGTGGTTCGGGCTGAACGCAGTAGCAATGGCAGATAGAAAGGGACGGTCGCATCGCGAGCATCGAGCGGGTGGCATCAATGCGATTGTACTCCAGCAACCGGCACAAAAATGAGGAGTTGGATCGTCGGCCAGCAGGAAACCGCAGATCGAGCAATGGGCCGGCAGTACAAACCGTATCGTGCGACGCATAAAACCTGGCATCCATTCTAAGAGACGGTTAGCCATAACCAGACCTTGCTGAGTTCTCTCTCGTTCGTTCTTTATGGCGAAGTGCCAGCGGGCTGTCAAGGTTGTCGCTTTTTGATTCGTTATGTTATAGCAATACGAACACTTAGACTACTGAAGGGGAGTCGCTTGCAGGTGGACATTCTATGGTGACACTGAGGCACCTTTGTAAATCCTATGTCCGTGGGGAGACCATGGTCACGGCCTTACAGGACGTGAATTTGGAGATCAAACATGGAGAATTTTGCTCATTTGTGGGTCCCAGCGGATGTGGGAAAAGTACCCTCCTGAACCTTGTGGCCGGGTTGGATATGCCGACCTCAGGGGAAATTGTGCTCGATGGACGATCGACGACAAAACTGACCAGTTTTGAATGGACCAAGATCAGGCGTGACACCATTGGCATAGTCTTTCAGGCCTTCCATCTTGTTCATGGCTTAACGGCCGAAGAAAATATCGCACTACCTTTGATGTTGCGTGGTGACCAGGGACGGGACATCAGTAAACGAGTGGACGAAATGTTGGAACGTGTAGGTATGACGCACAGGCGTCAACACCGGCCAGCTGAACTCTCCGGCGGGGAACAACAACGAGTCGCCATTGCGAGAGCGTTGGCCCATCGACCACGACTCCTCCTGGCCGATGAACCGACCGGAAATATCGACTCCCACCAAGGAGCGGACATCATGGCATTGATTCGGGATTTGGCAACTTCCGGCGGGCAAACCGTACTCTTGGTGACTCATAGCTCTCAGGCGGCCCAAATGGGCGACTACATGTGGACAATACAGGATGGACAGTTAATCTCACGCATCCCACGCGAGGCTGGCTTGGTGGCTTCATGGTGAACTTGTCCACAATGATCGCTGGAGTGACGTTTCCAAGTTGCTTCATGAACGCGGCTGGAGCTCTGTGTGTGACTCGGGAAGAACTCGAGGCCCTAGGTAAGTCCGGAGCCGGGGCGATTGTTACTAAGTCCATGACAATCGAAGCACGTCGAGGCAACCCTGAGCCTCGGTATCATGGGTTTGTTGGTGGATCAATCAATTCGATGGGGCTTCCCAATCTCGGTTACAAGGCCTATGCCGAATTGATTCCCCAACTGAAACGATTTGGAAAGCCCGTCATCGCGAGTGTGGCGGGACTTGGAGAGGACGATTTCCCCACGATCGCCGAACTCATCAACGCAGCCGATCCAGACCTCATTGAAGTGAATCTTTCTTGCCCAAACATTCCAGGCAAGCCCCAGATTGGTTACGATCCAGAAGCCTCCGAGCGGCTTCTTAAGAAAGTTCGGCCGAAAATTACGGTGCCGATGGGTGTCAAGCTGCCTCCCTACTTTGACCCGGCGCATCATGACGTGATGGGTGCGGTGCTCAGACGTTGTGGCGTCGACTTTTTGAGCTTGATTAATTCAGTGGGGAATGGACTGGTGGTCGACTCAGAGCGAGAAACCGTCGTCATTAAGCCCAAAGGTGGATTCGGGGGAGTAGGCGGGCGCATCATCAAACCGGTAGCATTGGCAAACGTCCGTGCATTCTATAAAATCTTTGAAGAGACGATGCCGATCATCGGCACCGGTGGAATTGTCGAGGGTGTTGATGCATTTGAACACTTCTTGTGTGGCGCGTCGGCCGTTCAGATCGGCACTGCGCTTGTTGAAGAAGGGCTAGACGTTTTCGGTCGACTTGAAGCGGAACTGAGCGCTCTGTTGAGTCGGAAGGGATACCGGTCGATTCAGGAGTGTCGAGGACGGCTCAAAGAACTCTGACGTTACTTGGCGCTGAAATTCCGAGGTAACAGTTTCTGCTGAAGCGCTTGACGGAGAAGTTGGGCAACGTTCCGAACATTGAGCCGGTGCATCAAGTTGAAGCGATGGACTTCAACGGTACGGACGCTGATGTTCAGGGACCCAGCAATCTCCCGATTCGTATAGCCAAGGGCGACCAAACGCAAGATTTCACGTTGCCGGGGTGTAATATGCGGCGTGGTCTTGGGGCGGCGATCTGCCCGCTTGAGTCGAAGTGTCGCAACACGTTTAGGCTTTGTCATCGGTGCTCCTTTATCACTATTCGTTGGCAGTCTAGCAAATGATGGGAATTGTGTAAACGAAACTGAACAAATGCGTCGTGCCTTGTTCAGTCATTTTGTTCTATTGACCGTCAAATGCATCCATTGCGTTACGCGTCGATTCCATTCAGATAAATGCCCACATTTGTTAAGGTTATCGCTCTTATCCTCCTGTCTCATTTCCGACAGTGGCCGTTACGGACGTTCCTGACCATCATCGGAGTGTCTTTGGGAGTGTCGGCCTCTGTCGCTGTACGAACGGCGAATGTCGATGTTCTGCGTTCATTCGAACAGGCTGTCCTCACCGTTGCAGGTCCCACCACCTTGGAAGTGTCAGGAGATGAGACGGGACTCGATGAGCAGATAGTGCCGTCTGTACGGACGGTTTCAGGTGTGACTTCAGCATCTCCGGTCATTTTACAAACCGCAGTGCGGATGAATGAGAATCAGCCGGGCCAGGCCATCCAAGTGATCGGGTTGGACCTTCTGGAAGAATTCCATACACGAGGCTTTCAGGTAAACCAAGCAGCGACGGAAAACCAGCTGTTGAGGATGATCGATCCGCAGGCTTTATTTTTAGGAGATGCATTGGCGACCGAGTGGCGGGTGTCAGTCGGTGACCACATCGATCTTCTCATCGGGACAGGGCATCTCACCTGCCGAGTGGCCGGAATTCTTCGAGGACAATCAGCGCAGAGGTCCTCATGGGAACGCATGGCTGTTATGGACATCGCAGCCGCACAGATTGTGTTTGATATGGTTGGGAAGGTCGATCGAGTGGATCTTGTCACCGATCCGAACGTACCCGTTGAAGAAATCGGAGCAAGGCTACGAGCGATTCTCCCTCCCCATGTGACCAGCGAGCGGCCTGCCAATCGGACCAGCCAAGTTGAACAAATGCTACGCGCGTTCCGACTTAATTTAACAGTTCTTAGCTGGGTCGGGCTATTGGTCGGCATGTTTCTCATCTACAATACGATGGCATTTTCCGTTGCCCAAAGAAGACGGGAAATTGGAATTTATCGGGCGATCGGGATGACTCAATCAAGGGTCGCATTCCTGTTCTTACTAGAAGCGGGACTGTATGGGTTCTTAGGAGGAATCCTCGGCAGTGCAGCAGGGATGGTGCTGGCTCAAGAGCTGATTACACTACTCAGCCGAACGATTGCTGATCTCTATGTTCCAGTTGGAACTGGCGGGAGCGGCCTGCTCTGGACCGACCAGTTTTGGAAGATTGTGCTCGAAGGAATCATGATTGGATGCGTGGTATCCATGATCGGTGCCATCGGTCCCAGCTTGAACGCGAGTCGCACGACAACGGTGCGAGCTCTCGCTCCTGGTGATTATGAAGCAAGCCAACAAGTACGTGTGGGAGCGCTTGCTGTCGTGGGTTTGGCATTAGTCGTGGTCGCTGGATTGCTGAGTTGGCTAGGGCCTATTGGTGGTGTTCCCGTCTTCGGATATGCGGCAACGCTATGCTTATTGGCAGGATTGGCCGGTTTGGGTCCGATAGGTGTCACCGGATGGCGTCGGCATGGCTATGTGGGTCGAGAATTTGGTTCGCGCGGAGTCATGAGAGGTATCGCGGTGGAGCATGCCGCTCGCAATCCTGGCCGCAATGGGGTCACTGTTTCCGCCTTCATGGTCGGACTCGCGATCATGATCGGGGTGTTGGTTATGGTGCGGAGTTTCCGTCATACGGTGGAGATTTGGGTGACAGACACGGTGCTGGCTGATCTGGTCGTAGCTCCCTCGATGTGGTTGCGTGGAGCAGAAATCGGAACCATGGGACGAAGCCTACCGTCCGGGTGGATGAGTATTCTTGCGTCCGTTCCCGATGTTGCCGCAGTCGATAGTTACCGTGATGTGCGTATGGAAGTGAAAGGACAGCGTGTGGCTGTCGTTTCCAGAGATTTGCGGTTGCATGCGCAATGGAGCCGTTATCTCGTACGGAGCGGTGACTCGTCTGAACAGCTGAGTCGAGCCGCGGATATCGGTGGCCTCCTTGTGTCAGAGGTGTTGGCCAACCGGCTTGAGGTACATGAAGGTTCGACACTGGAAGTCATGACGCCCAGCGGCCCTCGGCGATTTCCGATTGTAGCCGTGTTTTATGACTATTCGACCGACGGCGGCAAGCTACTTATGGATCGGGCGCTCTATCAATCGCTCTGGCACGATGACCTGGTCACCGTGTTCCCAGTGTATTTGCAGGATGGAGCGAATCTGGATCGCGTGAGGGAACGGATGACCGAACTGTTGAGTGCCTCTACCAATGGTGGTCTTCCGCCACTCATCATCAGCAATGTCGAATTGCGGAAGGAGATTCTTGAGATCTTCGATCGCACCTTTTTCCTAACCTATGTCTTGGAGACTATCGCTGTTGTGATTGCCATGCTTGGGATCGTGAACACCTTGATCACGTCCGTCCTCGAACGGCGCCGGGAGTTTTCGACCTTACGCGCCATTGGTGGTAGCGCCACACAAATTCGCCAGCTCGTGCTTTGGGAGGCGGCCTACCTTGGTACGGTCGGAATTGTTTTAGGATTGATCGGAGGTGGCCTGCTCTCGCTATTATTGATCAAGGTCATCAATCGACAATCATTTGGCTGGACGATCCAGATGATTGTTCCCATCGGGTCGCTGATCCAAGCGGTATCGTTGGCAGCAGTTGCCACGTTGGTGGCAGGGTATTTCCCAGCCAGGTGGGCAGCTCGACAGCCTATTGTAGAGGGATTGAGGGAAGAGTAAGGATACGCCGCACCGCATCAGTACAATAAGGCTCATCAAGCTTTTGAGCCAGGTCCATATTTCTCCAATAGGCTTAGAAGATCTTCTGAAATTGGCATTGATCGAAACGGCGGTACACGAGCACCGCCTGTATTACCCACTGGTACCCAAATTTTAGAGAACAGGAATGCTCCAATAATTCGTGGTATTTGACCATATACTTCAATCCAATCTCGACGTTTCCATCCGACTTTCAACATCCACCAATGGACTTGTGCATGAGCGATTGGAAACGATTGCCCTAGAATGTGAGCACGTTCAAGATGGGGAAACGCCTGGTCCAAGTCGCCAACACTGTAGTGTGTGGCCGCCACTATCATTTCGGCGTCGTACGCTTGTTGGAGTTGGGGGTGCATACTCATCCCTTATTGGACGTACCGTTCACCGTAGCACGATCTCACGAGCAAGCTTGGTTTGGTGGCGGTGGGCCGGATCGAACGGCCGACCCGCGGCTTATGAGTCCGCTGCTCTGCCAACTGAGCTACACCGCCACATAAGGTGAGAAGGATTGGATAATAGCCGAAGACGCAGATCGATGTCTACCGAATGGGTATGGAAACCATGCGGGATGTATGGACGAAGGCCCTCAAGACCCGCTATGGTTCTCCCATTGATCTTTGAGAGGGTCATATGACGAGTGAACGCAATCAAGCAGTGGTCATCACTGGAGCCTCTACAGGGATAGGAGCGGCCTGCGCAATTCATCTTGATCGATTGGGTTTCAGGGTTTTTGCAGGAGTCCGGAAGCCAGAGGACGGGCTGGCCCTTCAAAAAAACAGCTCAGATCGTCTGGTGCCCATCATGCTCGATGTCACTGATGCCTCGACGATTCACAAATCTCATACCTTAGTTTCAGAGTTGACCAGGGCAGAAGGATTATATGGCTTGATCAATAACGCCGGGATTGCAGTGGTTGGCCCCCTGGAGGCTGTCTCTATTCCAGATCTTAGACAGCAGCTCGAAGTCAACGTCATCGGACAGGTTGCAGTCACGCAGACCTTTCTTCCTTTAATACGACAGGCACAGGGCCGGATCATCAATATGGGTTCGATTGCCGGTCTCTCGACAATGCCGCTCATGGGGCCATATTCAGCATCAAAATTTGCGCTGGAAGCGATCACGGATGCTCTCCGCTTGGAAGTCCAGCAATGGGGAATCCACGTGTCGATCATCGAACCGGGTGCGATTGCGACACCCATCTGGAACAAATCAGCCACCGAAGCTGCCGAACGAGAAGCGACAATAGAGAAGGACCTTCGATCCCTCTATCAACCAATGGTAGCTGCCGTGAGGAAGATCGTTGGAGAGGCGTCGAAGCGGGCGGTCCCGTCTGATACTGTCGCAAAAGTAGTGGGACTCGCCTTGACGGCGTCGACTCCCAGAACTCGGTATTTGGTTGGAACCGATGCCAAACTCCGCGCTCTCATGACAAAACTGCTTCCCGATCGGCTCTCAGATCGAATGCTCACGTGGATCTTAAAGCTTCCCCGCTGAGTAACCACCGTGAGGTCTCCTATCTGGATTAACGAACATCGATATTCATTTGTGAGTCTCGGTCTGCCCCTGGTTCACCGCATCGGGGTGATGGCGATTATCGTTGCCCTATGGCAATTCGTCTGGATTTCTGAGGCTTGCGCCGTCCGTCCGTTCGTAACTGACGACGCACGGGTCGTCTATAAAGGTGAGCTGGAAATGGAATCCTTTGCCGGAGTCAGCATGGCGAACGGAAGCAACCCGGTCATAGAGGCTCGTTCCCTTCAGGGCATGTCGTTTACCGACCGATTCGAACTGATTGCCGGAGGGTTTGGGTTCACCTACCAAAATGGGCAGGCGCGTCCGCTCGACATCCTCGTTCAGCCGAAGTATGTTATCCACAGATCATTCGGGATAATTCCATCAATATCAGTCGCCGCAGGATCTCTCTTTCCGCTCAGCGGAAATAAACAACATTGGGATTCCTATACGATGGCGCATGTCAGTTGGTTTCTCTTTACGCCCAAAGGCAGCACGGATCCTTACGATAACGACTTAGCCATCCATTTGAATTTTGGAACCAAGAATCGGTATGACGCCGGTCCCGCGACCTATCAGATGAAGTTCTATTGGGCGGCTGGTTTCGAGGCGATTACCTTCTCGCGTGAACTACGATTCCTTGCTGAGGCGTTTAACGGTGATCCGTTTGGATTTGAGGAGCGGTTCCCGGCCTATCAAACAGGATTCCGTTGGTATAGAACACCCAATATGCAGCTGGATCTCGTATTTCAGGGCATTCGGAATACAACGCAAGACGTTCGTTTAGCCACGGGAGGAGGTGGCGTGCCGGAAGAATGGAATTACACCATTCAGATAGGGTTTCGATTTCTTATTGATCTGTTCCGCTAGTCACTGGGGGGATAAGACGTGGACTACACAGGAATGATTCGATGGATGATAGCCGTCTTGGTTGGAACTATCGGATTGTTTGGATGCGGACTGGATGGTGTGACAGGAACGCTGATCCAGGTCGATGGGGAATGGTACTACATCCGAAGTCCGAAAGGCGAAGAGATGCAAGTTCATGTCGACACCCATTCAAGGAAGGACGCTGTTGCACCGGGCGATGCGGTGCGCGTCTATGTCTCAAAAGGCGGGCATGCGGAGTTTGTTCAAAAACTGGATTGATCGGTACAGGGTGGATCCGCTGCAATCAACCGACCAGGTCCGGGTTCAGGCGGGTCAATGGCCTGACAGAGAGGGCCTTGATCTCGTTGTAGACGATCTTGCGTCCCACCTGTCGCAGGCGACTAAACACACCCTCGACGATCACCTGATCGCCTTCATGGACCTCCAGCTGCCCGAGACTCACGACCTTCAGCGTGCCCGCTTGGTCTTGGAGTAAAAATCCATACGCTGGTTGTCCTTGACGATTCGTTGCCAGCTGCACGTTCATCACTTTTCCCGTGACCATGACATCCAGGCGATCATACTGCTCTGGATGCGCCAAGAGCTCGGCGATTTCGATGAGCCCCCCAGCGAAAGCCGGTGTGGCCGCACTGATGGCAATCGCGAAGCCCATGACACACGAGAAGACGCGACCAAAGGCTAGGACGTTGAAAGCAGGCCTAAAGAAAGCAAATGGGGTCATCTTCATTGAAAGTCATTATACCGAATGGCTTTGGATTGGCAACAGTCAATATCTACCACTTATCGGAGGATCTTCCGCTGACATCTTCTCCGATGAAGTTATGCAGAATCTGGCGTTGCAAGTCCGTCAGTTCGCCGTGCCCAGCTTCTCGCTCTCGTAAGGCTGGTTCAGACTCTTTGGGAGTCGGTCTCGATCGTGCCAGCAATACTTCGTCCAATGCTTCGGGAGTGATATCGACATCCTTTTGTATCGCGACCAACCGCTGAAGACCGAACAGCGTCCTCGTTATTTCCGTATGCATCGCATTGGAACTCGCGCCATAGACAAGCGAGTTCCAAAACTTCGTCTCGGTTGCTTCCGGTATGCCTAGGACTGCATAGGCCGTTAATTTTTCGAGCAACGCAGACTCGGTCCCCTCGAGTCCGTCGTAGGTAGGAATTAATCGTTCAATGGGACGCTGGGAAAGCACGTGCATGGTTACTTTCCAAAGATCTGGAGAAGGAACGAGATTCTCCTTTGTGTGAGATTCTGGACCTGAACATTTGGTCTGGATTGCCATGAGATACTGAGATATAAATTTAACTTTTCTGGCTGCGAGCGTGCCGGCTGGGATTCCCCAGATGTGACCGATCTCATGGTCCTGTAAGGTTGTCTGATCAGATGTCTGCCGTTCACGCTCCGCACTCGCCAAGCGTTTTTTAAACCGTTCCGCAAAACGAAGCTGCGTTTGCATTTCGACGACGAGGCGATGGTTCTGATACTCGTCGGGACCGACCTCATTCTTATTCCAGGCTTCTTCCAACAGCCGCAGTGTGGTTGATGGAACAGCGGAGCGAGCCTGCGCCTTCAACTCGTCGATGGTAGTGGATGAAACTCCTCGATCAACCAGAAGCGCAGCTGCGCGAATGGCCAATGCGTTCGCCGTTCTCGCGAGATTGGTCAGGGCAATACATTGGAGCCACGTTCTCTCTCGGCGAAGTCGAACTCGTCGCCGGTACTCATTGCGGCGATCGATCATTGCCGTAATGGATTCTTGCGTCATGGTTGTGACGGGTTTTTTCCCGGACACGCAGCGTGGATCGGGGCGATCGGCGACCATAAAAAGAATCTCTTCGTGCGTAATATCAAGGTGTTGCAGCAACAGAAGTCGAAGCATAATGCGACCTTGGATCGGCAATCCGGCAATGGTCTCTTCGACTATTTCCGCGGTCAGTGACGATGAAGTTAATGTTGGCATCATAGCGTGTCCATTACATCATCAGGGTGGCTCGAAGCCGGAGCAGAGCCAACCTAGGCTGTGCCGGTCTGTTGCTGCTGTTCGAGCTGAAGTGCCACATATTCTCGAACATCCTGAATAGTTCCTCTGATGAACATCTCTGGGGGAATTTCTACCCGCACGAGCCTCGACGGGTCGATCCCTCGATCCTGTGCATACTGTTCATCAACGTAAAGGCTTACTGAGCCGTCTGGAAAACGGAGTGCATAAAGAGCAGTCGTATCCGCCATGACGATTCCATTGTATCGATACCCTATATCATCTTAG
>CAZJOQ010000069.1:0-16837 GCA_964547625.1 uncultured Nitrospira sp. | reverse complement strand
CAAACCAGCCGATCTTCACCGGCTTCGAGTCATACCACTGCGAAATGTCATACCCCTTGTCTCTGACTGTTTGAGTTGATTCCGCCATGTCGATTCCTCCCTCATTGAGCGATACGAATGCCATAGAAATCCCATTTTTCAAGTCCCACACCTGTGCAGCCTGAAAAGGATGCCAGGCCTCAAGCCAGTAGATCCCATCGCGCGAATTCATGGACATGCTGAGCGCTCGCTGCTTGCGCCAACATTGCCATTGATCCAACCTCCTTTCGATGAGAAGTCGTTTGAATAAACACTTAACAGAACTCTATTGCATCGGCTATGAGGGGCTTCCCTAAGGTGCCAGGAGGAAATTCCACTGGATGGAATGGCGGCAAGAGAACGGAGAGGGCTTATTCGGATGAAGGAGTGAGGCCGTGGACGAGTGCGTACTTTGTGAGTTCGGCAGTTGTGTGAAGACCGAGCTGCTCCATCAGCTTTGATTTATGATACTCGACCGTCTTCGGCGACAGACGCAGCGTTGAAGCGATTTCTTTCACGGCCAACCCTTCGGCTACCAACTGTAGGATTTCTCGCTGACGCATCGTCAAGCGATTTTTGTCGGTTGCCTTCAGCGCTGTTCCAGCGATCGCAGACTGAACAAGATCCTTTGCAATCAAAGATGTAATGTAATAATTGCCGTTCTTCACCGCCTCAACAGCCTGCGGCAATTCAGACCCAGCTGATCGTTTAAGCAGGTAGCCTGATGCACCGGCCTGGAAAGCTTGGTTGACATAATCTGCATCAGCATGAACCGTGACAAAAATTAATCGTGCTTGAGGAACTATCTTCCGCAACCGGCGCGCCGCATCGAGGCCGTTCAGCTTCGGCATTGAAATATCTAAGACGATAATATCAGGCAGCAATCGTTTTGCAGCATCCAACAACGCACGACCATCTTCTGCGGAACCTACGACTTGGCAATGTTCTTCCAACAGTTTTTTGAAGCCCTCCAATACCAGCGTATGGTCATCAGCCAAGAGTACGCGCGGCTTGCTCATGCGCGCTCCTGTTTAAAGGGTACCCAGGCACAGACACGTGTTCCCTCACCCGGCATTGATTGTATATCCAGGGTCCCACTGACTAAGGACACTCGTTCCTTCATACTCACCAACCCAAGGCTTCCTCGCCGACCATCATAACGACTGATGTCAAATCCCACTCCATCATCGCTCATCATGAGCTGCAGCCCATCTCGCAATCGCGTAAGTTCAACGCAAACATTCTTGGCCCTGGCATGGCGAGCAATGTTCGCTAAGCCTTCCTGCGCGACGCGGTACAAGCAGGTGACGACGTCTTGCGCAAGATGTTTGGGTATGTCTTTGCATATGAACCGGGCATCGATACCGGTACGGGCCTGAAAGTCATCGACGAGGCGTCGGAGCGCAATGGATAAACCTAGATCGTCAAGAATGGATGGATGAAACTGATAGGCCAGTCGGCGAACACTTTCGGAAAGCTCGACGATACGGTCCTGAATACTGCGCACCGTTCTGACCGTACCGATGGCAGCGTTCGGGAGCTGTCGTTCTAACATTTCGATGTCGATCGACAAGAGCGCCAGCCGTTGATTGATATCGTCATGCAGATCGCGTGAGATCCGCCGTCGCTCTTCTTCCTGGAGGCGAAGCAGTTGAGATGCAAGCAGACGAAGGTCTCGACGGTTGGATTCCAACGATTGTTCGGTATCAATTCGTTTCGACACCTCGTCGACCAGCGCGTTATTGACAGCTAAAAGCTCTTGGGTACGTGCGTGTAGGCGCGTTGCCCAGCCTTCGTCGAGTCGCTGGAGTTCCTCTTCGCGTTCACGACGTTGCAGAAGGTACCAGATCGGCAGTCCGATCAAAGCCATCCCGAAGACGCGAGTCACTACAGGCTTCCACGAAGACTCGTCGGAAGCCTGAGATTGGAGGACTGTGACATCTTCCCTTGCCAGAGACTTCAGGTTTTCCACTTCGAATGGCGTGGATATTTGTTGAGGAAATAGTTCTAGAAGAGATTTTGCTACTTCGGTTGGAAAATGGAAAATCAGCCATCCGACCATCAAGGCGGCAATGCCAGCAACAACTCTCCCCGTTCTCGCTTGCGGTACATGCATAGACTACCCTCACACAGCCAAATTATCCTCCTTCAGGATCGGCCAATCAAGGAGGGATGAATATCCAACCGGAACAGACGGGATCTACACGATCTTCACGATGATGACCTGACTCGAGCTCTACACGCGTCTCACAGAGCGCTGGGAACCGACACGTGGCCAGTTGAAGCTAGGGTGAGGGGGACTCCCGATCAACATCATCGCGTTTCACTGGTCGGTGTTTGAATTCATCGACACCGCCTGGCCGCGCATCTATGCGATATCGCCCGACGCGCCTTGGCGGCAGTAACTCTGGGCTATCCCGCTGGTTCTCGCCAGCGTTCTGGGGATAACCACACTCTCTGTGCTGATCGACACCATCCGAAGACTTGCGTTGCCGGAATCATCTTCGCGATAACAGCAGCCTCTGCCGTCCTCAGCTCACAACCACCTAAGTGGATTTTCTTACTCGCACTCGGAGACCCAACGCTTGCGATCGTAGCTCGTGGAACAAAGTCACGTGCACCCCCTATCAATTTTCTTCAAAGTGAGCAATATTGACCAGACTGACAAATCCTACCCGGGCATAATTTTGCTCAAATTGTACTTGGGTTCCCTGAAAGAGTCCGAAACCGGGATGCGTATGGCGCAATACCGGTGCTGTCCCAGTTGTAAGGTCACAGTTCGCAGCGGACAGCGTATGAATCATTCCACGTTTGGAGGCAGGCATGCTCGTCTATCTTATCCACGTCCGCGATCCACAATTCTACGCCCTGCCGGCAAAGACACGTGCCGCCAACGGTAATGTTCGTGTGATGGGGTTCCCTCCCATCGGCATCATGTCGCTCTCGTCTGTCATCAAGCAAGCAGGGCACGAATGTGTGATGTTCGATCAGGCCAACCCCGACACTCCGAACCAGGTCATTATCGACCAGATCAATCGAGAGCAACCAGCACTCGTCGGCCTCAGCTTTCTGAGTACCACCAGCTATCCCTACGCCAAGATGCTAGCGCGTGAAATCCGTGCGACCAACCAACAGGTAAAGCTCGCGTTTGGCGGCGTGTTCGCCAGCTTGAATGCCTCTTTGGTGAAATTGCAGTGCCCTGAAGTCGACTTTGTCTGTCGTGGAGACGGCGAGCAATTGCTGCTTGATCTGCTCGCGAATCTCGAGAACCCCCAAGATGTCGCAAGTCTTACGTGGATGAAGAACGGGCAGGTCGTCCAAAATCCCAATCGCGCCATGGAGCGGCAGCTGGATCAGTGGCCCTTTCCGGATCGCGAGAGCCTGCAACTCGACTATGTCGAATCCATGCCGCTGGATGTCCCGGTGGTGCTCTCGATGAGACGGTTCACGACGATGCAAACGTCTCGGGGATGCCCCTGGCCCTGCATCTTCTGCGACATCCCGATCTTCAACGAGGGGAAGTGGCGTGCCCGCAGCCCACAGCATGTGGTCGCGGAGCTGAAATATCTCGAAGGACTCGGCTATGAGTCCGTCGGTTTCGTCGACGATCACTTTCTCCTCCAGCCCAAACGAATCGAGGCGATCTGTAACGGGATCATGGAAGAAAAGCTCTCCATTCGGTGGGGTATCGAGGGGCGTGTGGATTCGGTGGCCCAGCATCTGTTTCCAGCCATGGCCAAGGCCAATTGCGGCGCCATGATGTTTGGGATCGAGAGCGGCAGCCAGAAGATTCTCGATCGCTTGAAGAAGGAACAGACCCTAGATCAAGTCACGACCGCCGTCAACAATGCGAAAAAGGCCGGTGTGGAGATCGTGCACGGATTTTTCACGGTAGGCAATCCGGACGAGACGATTGATGATATGGAGGCCACCTTCGACTTCGCGTCGAAGCTTCCGCTCGATACCTTCGGGTTCAACCGGCTCTGTGTGTATCGAGGTACACCCTTGTGGCAGGAATATGTGAAACGCGGGTTAGTCAACGAAACTACGGATTGGTACAAGTATTTCAAATGTTCAGAAATCGATCCGACCTGTCTCTCAGGCGAGACGATCAACCGCGTCCGACAGGCCGGGATTAAAAAGCTCTTTCGCTATAAGCTCATCCATTACCCCCGCCAGACCTTCCAACTCCTCAGCCGCTTCTTTCGGTATATGCCGGTCCGAGATGTGCTCTATCTCCTTCTCAAGCCGTTCATGGGCCAGAAGAAAGGCGCGACGAAAGCTGAGGTGGTCTCGCGCTTGGTCGAGCACGCCGACATGAAAGATGCGGCAGCACAGCTCACCCAGGTGGCAGATGAGATGCTTCACAATGTGTTTGAAGCCTCACGTCTCGAACGCCAGCGGATTCAGCAAGCCGCTGAAGGCTCACGCGAACTGCCGATGGTTGAATCCCGGTAGGACTTACGCGGCCATTTCCCAGAAGTTCTTTGCCCCAATTCCCAGTGGCAATAGAAGGCATGTTGAAATACTGCGATCCTGCCAAATGAACTCCTTCACAACCAACAAAACCTGTTTCAACCAGACTCAGCTGCAGTTCAGTTCAAGCTTGTCAGCTCAAGGTATTGATTATCAATAGGTTTCCTTGAATTTTTTGGGATACGCGCTGGCTACTTCGGAGTCCTGACTTAGCTAGAGTCCACGATACCTAAACTGCCATGAAATCTGTGCTGACCGGCACAATCTGGAGACCTGCCAGGTAGCTGCGATCCCACTCTTCAAAAGAACGGTGACCGCGTGCGGATCACAGCCATCATGCACGTCCTCAAGAAGATCTCACTTCGGATCAATACCCAAACGACATCGATTAAGATCCACGAGTACCTACGAATTTTCTCGCCTCAAAATTTCTACGATACATTATTAATATTAATTTCAACCGATTCGACATGGCATATGGGACAAGTCCCATTACCAACTCTAACCTGAAATAGGGGTTGTGATGTTTCCATTTTCTAAACGGCAAATACTTGAAAAAGAGAAGACTCGCAGGCACCATGCGATCCCCTACGATAGGTGATTATCAAGTCGCGAACAAAACATGAGGACTTTGAAGTGATGGTTTTCCAGCCAAGTGAACAACCGAAGAGATCGCCTAGGCGAATGCTTAGATTTCGTTGTCTCCATCAACAGGACCACACAATCAGATCACCTCTTTTCCACCTTCACAAGAAGCTAACCTCAGTCATTCAGATGGTCATCCCAATTCTTATCTTGTGCTTCCCACTCGGATGTTCACATACGCCACAGTACACAAGTAAGGACCTGACAATCCTACCCTGTGAACAAAAGGCACATGAGTTCTTCTTCCCCCTTGAGTTCGACGAACACGGGAGTTTTGTGTACGGCGACCAGCCATCGGAAATAACGAAAGCAATGCCTGAAGCAGAGAGCATTTACGTATTCGTTCACGGCTGGAACAAGATTCCCAAGCTGGCTGAAACGGACTATCAGGATCTAATCTGTCGCTTTTACACACACAGCAAGGCTAACAGGAAGAAATCCATCATCATTGGGGTGTTTTGGCCTTCGGCAGAATTCCTACCTATTTTCAATTTCTGGACAATGAAGAAGCGAGCCGACACTCTGGCCACTACCGGCTTTCAAAACTTGATGAAGCTTCTTGACGACGGCGCGAAGGCTGATGAGGAACGACGTCATGACTTGATTTTCATAGGCCACAGCTTTGGTGGGCGCATCATCCTAAATGGCATTTCACAATACACATCAGAGATTACTCCTGACCTTCACAGCTTCCTTTCACGCCTCAACCAGTTCCAGATTATTTTGATCACTGCCGCTATGGGTGAATACATTCTGTGGGAGAGCAAAATAGGTGTGGGAAAGAACTTTGATGCCCTGAGAGCAGAATGGAATTCAGATGTGTTTTACCAGAGACTCAAGACACAAGCTCGCCGGTCTTTTTCACCTGATGAAATTCTCGTGGATCCTGCGGAATTGCGTGTTGCCTGGCACCCTAGCCTGGTTCAACTGAGCGGCGTTGTTGATCTGCGCATTTACAATATCTTCTCTTCCAATGATCAAGCAAACAAACTCCTCTATCGCGTTGGGTCACTCTTTGAAGACGACGGACCAACCTGCGGTATTGGAGCCTGTGGAGTTAGGCAATGGCCCAACACCGTGTCAGCTGCCTCATCCGGCAGTCTCAAGACAACAGTTGACCTCTCTGACTCGAACCTCTGGAACGTCGACGCCACTGACATCATTTCATCCCACACTGATATCTACAAGGGTCGTGTCGCCAATCTCCTATGGGAGCTTATTTCCATGCCAACGCCGAAGAATCCAGAAGTCAAGGAAGTACCCCTCCTGGTTGGACCGGGATCAGGTTTCGGCTATAGAAAGGTCTACGAGTGGATGGGGGAAGAAAACTTACGTGCCATGCAGGTGGTTAACAATTTCAGAAAAATGGGGTTGGCTGGGAGAACTTTCGTCAACCAATATGGTGCACTAGCACATCGCCTGGATGAAGCGCTAAGCACTGGTGATTGGTCAAGGGCAGAGAGGAATATTGAAGAACTAGAAAGAATTGACAAGGGCTATCCTGGGTGGTTCCTGCATATCGGACTTGGTCTTGTACACGAAGGAAAGTTTTTGAAGTCATCACAAGTGGCTTACGAATGGTACCCGTTAGGCTCATTTTCTCTCAAGCTCCTCCGTGGTTTTGCACTTGCTCGACAGGGCCGATGTGCGGATGCCGAGGCAGCGTTCATCGACTCGACCAGGCTGATGTTTTCTGAGGTTAGATACATAAAGAACGCGTGGTGGCAATTCCCAATAGTAGAAAAGTTAGGGGATCACAATCTTGTTTTTCACAATTGCTACTTCCGAAAGACTGGTAAAGAGAACGACACGCATAGCCCGATGCCATCTCAGTCATCTGAAACTCCTGCCATCTCCCATCCATGACGTGGCACCCAGGGACCGCTACCATGGTGGCCACTCCAGCGATGTTCTCGTCGACCTGCAGAACAGAACATGACATGAAAACGGTCAGGTGATTCGATAAACATGAGGCATCATCTGGAAATCAGCTTATGGTTGGAGGTATGCCATGACTTCAAATGGTCTCTGACAGCATTACCCACATTGCCGTTTGTCCTACCATGGTACGATGCCTCAAGGCGATTTTGCCTGCCTCCACGATGACAATGGTCATACCGAAACATCCCTAAGATACGAACAGAACATTGATCGCCCACCCAGGACATACCGACCAGGTGGCATAGTCCATCGTGCCTTCCCTATTCTTAAATTGAGCAAGACATTTTGAATACGTGGTCATGCCCCAACCGCTTGACGAGTTCCCAGTTCCACTCATGGCATTCCGCCACTAGCCGAAGGTGTAGTAGAGATCAAGCGGCACTCGCTCTCGTGGGACTGTTGAATAATTGGCAAAATGGCGGTCTTTTGAAATCCGCACCGTTTTAAGAACAATAGGTTACGATTTCAGTTTCCACAAAAAATCCAATTCTTCAACAGTCCCCTCGTGATATGTGGTAACAGGTACGGGCGAGCTTATGAGCGATCGCCTTCAACTTGGCCAATTGATCGGGCGAATCAGCATAGGCGCTTCGATTCAGATCAGCCAAGGCCAATGATTGTAGGCGCCGCTGGACCGGAGATGACCAAATGACCTGTTGGACATGTCCAACAATATCCCTCACCATACCCAGCCCAAACCTGAACAGAATGGCATGATTGAGACTGATCAGCGATTGCCGAGCTACCCGATCTTAACGTTTTAGAGTTTCTGCACTCGGATCAAGATGGATGAAGAAGCTGTAGCGCCGCCTGCATCATGAAAATTTAAGTCCGACTTCTCTAAAGTCGTGATCCCTGCTGAAAGTGCGCGCATGCAGTAGAGAAACCTCCACGGATTTAAAAAATTGCTGCGAACAAGACTCGACTCCATCATGGCTTCATAGAATGAAGTTCCACGCAGCAAGCTGCTGGCAATCTAGAGCTCAACTACTAAGACTTCTGAGAAATCGAGAAGATCCCCGTAGTGAGCTACAAGGAATGCTTAAGTTCAGTCGGTCCAGGTTAAGAGAACTAGTCCGCACGCGATCAATCGCCACCGTTTTAGCGAACATCTACGATTACGGATTCCTGCGATCCCATCAGTGAGCCGTGGAGCGACGAGTCCGTTCTGAAGATTGAATTGGTTGTGCTGAACGGCGATGTAAAAATCGTCGCGACTCAGGCCTGACGTCCAACTCATGATCAGACCATCATCATTCTCCTCGCCATCCTACATCCAAATAAGCAGTGGCCAGGTCGCCCCACCACTTCATTCTGACATAACAACATCAAGCTACAGCTTATAGTTTGCCTCAGCGAATCGGCCGCATCGAACTCAACGACAAGAGCACGATACCCTCCAACACATGGACACTCTATCGTTATTTGAAACTATGCTTGAAGCTATGAGAGACCAGATATACCAAGACACGCCGAGCCTAGACCAGATGCTTAGAATATGACGTCTTCGCAAGAGAGACCAATACCGAGCACAACACAGGGACCCCACAGCCTCAATATCTAGCTTGAGCCTCATAGCTCATAGATCCCACGATCTGCCTTTCGGAGCCGAGCGAACCAGGACGCATCGAAACTCTGACCAAGCAGTGAGGGATCTTGTTGGACATGTCCAACAACATATCCATGACTCACGTGACCCTGAGATAGCCAGACCGGAGTCCTAGCTTCTCTCTGAATCATGCCCCCGTCGAAAACTCGCGCACGAAGTGAAGAAACTCGTCGCGATATTCCAAGCGTAGTACAAACTAGATTCGACTACGCATGGCTTCAGAGATTCAATCGGCAAAGACCAGCAAGCCCGCTCTCGCACGATAATAAGTCGCCCGTCAGCCTAACATGTACGATCACGATTCATTTTGATCTCATGAATGAGCTGAGAAGCTGACAGCCAGCAGAGAAAATTGCGCTGATCATATTGAACAACAATGTGGAAATGCGTTCAGACTCAGATCCAGCATCGGCAGCATCTAGCCCATCGACATCAATACCATCGACTCCCGCAACACGATACTTCACTGATACTTGAACCCTTGAAAGAACGCAGGTAGCAGATCGTGCCAAATATTGGACATACGTTCAAAGCGTAGTTTCCCCGGAACGGAGACCAATAACGAGCACAACACAGGGCCCTACCACTTCAACATATAGATGGAGTCGAATAGCTCGAAGATCGTATGGTCTCTCTGACAGATCGAACCGCGCCAGGACGTACCGCAACTCTTACCAAGTCGTGAAGATATGTTGTTGGACATGTCCAACAACATATCAGGCGACCTATGTTACTCGTCACTGAATTAGGATGGAATTGCAGGAGGCAATTGATGTCGATGTACGGCACTAGAGGACGGAAAAATGACTACTGCAATGGGCGATTCTGGCGGTCCCCCTCTCCAACTAGAATTGGAGAGGGGGGAGGATTGACCATGTTTACCTGAACGTCTCATGACGCGAATAAGAGCCATTGCGAATTACTGAAAAATGAGTTGATCAATCTGGCAGTCCCTCGCCGGCACTTCCTCTTGGTTCCCATCTGCAAAATGTACGATCAAGTGATCGGGCTGCTTGGGGGCATGCTGCAGATCCACCGTGCCAGATCGATGCTGAAAGATGACGATCAGCGATGGCATCGCTACGACTTGGCCGGGAGTCTGCTCTTCACTCTGCTGGTCCATTTGCGATGAGGTAGCTTTTGACTTTTTTGGGCCTCTAAGTTTCTCCGACAATGCTGACACCGCTGCACGCGTAATCTCTTCGGCAGTATCACACCACCGATCAACCTCATCAGGAAACTCTTTGTGCAAATTCCGTAAATCGTAGAGCGTCTTGGCCGAGAGACATTTCCCTGTCGCGTAAATCTCCTCGATGCAGGATGGTGGATCGATGAGTGCTAAATGGTTCGTCACCATGGACCGATTCACGCCAAGGAGTTCGGCGATTTGGGCCTGCTTCTCTCCATCGTCTATCTTCTTTTTGATAAACATCGCCAGCTCACGCGGCTTCAAATCTTCTCGCTGCAGGTTCTCAATGACCTGCTGGTAATCAGTATGCGACCGATCGACAAATGCTGGAATCGTGGCTTTACCGACTGCCCTGGAAGCTCGAAGTCGGCGGGCTCCAAAATTCAAGATCCATCGCTTTTGCTCGGTGGGATGCGGACGAATGGACACAGGAGTCTTGACCCCGTGGAGCCTGATGCTATTCTCCAATTCAGCCATGCTTTCCGCATCGAATTCTTGACGCGGCTGAGCAGGATCCTCATCAATATCCTTGACTGGAATTTGAAGAGGACGTCCTAAGACTTCAGCTGTCACAGTCCGTTCTTTGGCGATCGGATCTGGGGCTGGAGGAGGAGTCGAAGCGGTACGATCAAGAGCCGTAAGATCCAGCGTTGCGGTCATTGGTTTTTTCATTCTGTAACCCCCATAGTATGAGCCACTTTTTGAAAGATTGGTTTGAGATGCATCCACGCATCGCGTGAACTTGTTTTTTGCAATGTCCAAATCGGCGCCCCCATCGCCTGAGCTTCAGCTACGGCCGTTCGTGATGGAATGGCGGCCATACGCCCATCATCCAGTCGAATGAACAACGAGGCAAAGGCTGCGCAGAGCTGTTCAAAATTGGCGCGTTGAAATGGGGTTGGCTCCACAAGATTTGGAAGAAGGCCGATAAATCTGAGGTCCTTATTCAGTGTACTTTGTATCTTTAAAACCTGCGCCCGTAGGGCGGCAATACCGTCGACGGCCTCTTGATTTAACTGAATCGGAGACAGCACAAAATCTCCTACCACAAGTGATGCGAGCACACGAATATCAGGGTTGGGATTCGTGTCAATAATCGCCACATCAAAACGGTCATCCATTTCGTTGAGGAACAGTTTGAGATTCGTCGCAAATTGATTGTGCGCTTCTTCTCGTCTTTCGAGTTTGAGGAGATCACCGTGCGACGGGACCATCACAAAGTTCCCCTCCTCAATGGTGGTGACCGGATCGATCAACAATTGATTGGCCGTGGTTGCCGAAATAGTGGCCAGTTTGGACATGATGATGTTTTTCGACGTATTCCCTTGATGGTCTAGGTCGATGATCAAAACCCGTTTCTTGAGTTGTTCGACGAGAAAATACCCAAGTTGGCAGGCAATCGCTGTTTTCCCGACGCCGCCCTTCTGATTCGCCAAGACTAACGTTTTCATTAACAGCTCTCCTTCTTCACGGGCCAGTGAGTGCTACTCGCTTCTGCTTCGTTCCTTTCCGATTACCTGTCCTGCCTCGACTACTTTTTAAACAGATTGCGCTGGGATACTATTGGCTGAGAGATTTTATCGCAACCATCACGATTCCTGGCGACTGATGGGTTTGTCTCGTGAGCAGAGTACTTCGAGCATTTCACGGAAATGATCGCTCAGGAGATGCTGAACTTTGCTTGTGCGGAGCGTTTCATCGAGTCTGCGTAAGAATTTCTCTACCCTCTATATTTTCGACCGGAGCAGTATCCTAGGTGATGAGAATTGTCAATCATCTTTCTCTGAAGGTCAGAGATATTTTTTTGAGCTCAGCCCGTACAGAAACTGGTCGTACCATTTACCATCGGCTGAGAAGATCTTTCTTCAGATGGGATCTCTTGACATCCTGCTTCACACCGTATAATCACGCGGCCTAGCTTTTTCTTCGCCATCACGGAGGTATGAGAGATGAGTCCATGGAGCTTGGCGTCAGTGTGAGATCGTTCAGATCATCGGTGTTCCCCTTGGTGGGTGTAATCCTCATAAGCTGTTCGCTCATTGAGTCGCCGAAAGAAGGAACCCAACCACACACGTCTGGAACAACCGAACCAGCACACGTAGCCGTTGTCAGTGAAGGAAATTATCTGAGGTCATGCCGTGAGAAAGGCGTTCCGATTCCACCAGATTGGAGACCGTCAGCCTCTGAATGGGAACGCCACGGGAACGTTCACACCATCTTGCTCACGCCGAATGATATTGAGCAAACCACGGTCGATGGCACTTCATTCGCGGGCGTCTGGTCGTACGCCGCGCCCGACGTGAGAGGCGCCTGTATCGCGCTGGGAAGAAGTACTGGGACATTCCAAATCATCTGTCAAAGCGCCATGACGGGACACGCCTGTTTTTGGAGCAACGACCTGGAGTCACCAACAACGCGATGGACAGCTGAGACGGCCGAAGTGTCGATCGATTCACTGCGTGATCCAGTCCAAGGATTTGCTCCTGGCACCGTGCCATGCACCGAATGCCATCGTGGAAATAACGCCTTCCTCTATGCCCCAGACGATCCCACCTGGGCCACGGTGTTGAGACCAGAACAGGCCCGCCCGACATTCACCACCCGTGTTGAGCAATCCTCGCACCACGGACACCTCACATTCGGCAAGACCATTATCACCTATCCGCGCTTCATCCCGATCAGCGGACAATCCGTTCCACTCAGCAATCCGCTCCCGACCGCACCTGGGTGTTCTGGATCCTGTCACGAGTTGCATGTAGCGATGTTACAAAAAAATCACACAGTTGAAGGCTACGTTAAAGCGCCGAGGCCAATGGGACCAAACTGCGCAGCCGACTCCCCGCCTGACGATCCAACGAGGAATTGTTACCAGAGATAACTGATTGTTGTTGAAGGATTAATTCGACGCTCATTTGAATCACACGGAGAGCAGATCAATGCAGCCTTCCACCGTCCCTTCACCCAAGAATTGGCGGCTGAGCGCCATCATCGCACGATCGGTCGGTATTATTGCCATCGCGCTCGGGTTCGTCCTCGGGATGTATGGGCTGGATCATCCTGACTCACATTGGTTACAGACCGCGCTTGGGTTGCTGGTGACTGGAATGGTGGCTCAGGGGTATGCGCTCTACTGTTCGATCAAGGGGATGAGGAACCGGAACTCCTGACCTGGATTCGCTCGACTTACCTCGCCATCCGGCCGGTTGTGGCACAGCTCGTCTGCGGATAAATCAAAGAGGTCGGCAGTCTATTGTGTATTGTCAAACAGCGGCCCTCACCCCATGCGTTCTTCGATCCGCCTGATCCGGTAAAGTAATCATGCGGATAAATCGTTTCATGTCGATGGCACCCAAGCTTTGGAAGAATCCCGCGATGTTGCCACGTCCCTTTTCTTCGCTACAACCACGGGACAAAGGACAAGGAATTCGAATATTCCTATTCTACGTCTCGGACAGTTTTGAAGGGATGAAGTCTCCGCGGAACCGGGCGACGGAGTGTCTAGTCCAGAAGATCGGTAGCAGTCGAAGCGGTCAAACCGAGTAGGACACGTTTCTTCTTATCAATACGCATATCCACAACGTGAAACTGAGCGGTCGGATAGCGTACAGCCTCTCAACCGTGATGTGGCTCCTGCGCCTATCACAGATTTTTTCCGGTCTTGCGTGTTGGCCTGACCAGAAATTGGAGGAGCTCCCCATCCGTCGTTTTGGTCATTACCGTGTGGGATCCTGACGAGAGTCGACGGCGTGGTCTCCATAACTTGTACGCGAAGACTCCACCCATCATCGTCACAACCCCACCGAACAGCCACCACCCAATCATGCATCCTCCCAGGTTTTCAGGCTCACTGCACCTCTCGCATCGAGAGTGGTCGAGACACGCGAGGCCTTACAGTACACCAAGTCGAGATCAAAATCTTCTATCTTCGTAGTGTGAGTTCACGTTGAACAACAAGGCCAGGACGGTATTGAGCGGACAAGATCTATAACTGGAATACTATGGCTCTAAACGATAGTTGACTATCATACTCTGACACCTTCCACAATGCTGAGCGGACACTTAGTCGGCACTATTCTGACCAGTTTCAGCCCAGCTGCCGCAAACAAAGCCGCAAACTCCTCTTTCGTACGCTCACGGCCTCCGATGATCAGCATTTGTATGTCGAGCAATTTCCCCCAGCTTGAGTCGTTCCCAGCAGACACGACGTTATCGACGACCAGCACTTTTCCCTTTTCATTCATGGCGGCCCGGCAATTGGCAAGAATCTGGACGCACTCATCATCATTCCAGTCATGCAGAATGTACTTCATGATGTACGCGTCTCCGCCCTTTGGCACCGCCTCGAAAAAGTTTCCTGGTTCCAGCTGGCATCGTTGCGCAACACCTCTTGCTGTGAGGTGCTTGTCGTTTTCGGCACGCGCGATGACGGCACCCTGATCAAACAACACTCCCTTCAGAGTAGGGTTCTTCTTTAAGATCGCGGCCAGGAGGCTGCCGTGCCCGCCGCCTACGTCCACGAGTGTCCGACCTTTGGGGAACTTATACGCAGCCGTAATCGCCGGGTTTTCAGCCTGAGAAAGACTAGACATTGATTCACCGAACATCTCAAGATCCTCAGGGTGACGCTCAAGATACTGGAAAATCGGCATTCCGTGTGCCTTCAGAAACGGCATTTCACCAGTCTTGACCCCCGGCAGTAACTCCTTCCAGCTGTCCCACATCCAGCTTTCGTTGATCATCAGCGCCCAGGCATGCATGGAAGTGGAAACGCCCGTTTGAAGCGTAGCAGCAAGCGGCGTGAGCTTGAACCGTCGGCCTTTGGTTTCCGCAAAGATGCCGACGCTCGCGAGTGCACGAAGGAGGCGATAGAGAGCTACCGGCTGCACGTCGGCGGCCGATGCCAAATCTTCGATGCTCCGGGAGCCGCCTTTTAGTAGGTCTGCCAATCGGAGCTTTGCCGCAACATGAACCAGGCGCGACACCCAATATCCTATGGCGAGATTCCGCATGATTTCTGGTGGTGATAGCTTCTTTGCCATGAAAAAAGTTCCTTCTATTTTCGCAAGCGATTCCCGCCTCAAAGAACCTGGTTAGAGCCTGTTCAATATTTGGCATAGACTCAGGGCGCCTTCGGCGCTTCTGCAAGACCATGCACAACTTTCCTACTACACAGCGCTCCATGGTTTGGATGCGCAATACAGTCGATATATCGATGCGCTCGGATCAGCTCAGGTGGTTGCGAATCATGCGGCAGGAAGGGCGAGGTGTCAAGGCAGAAGACGCTGTGCTGATGTTGCTGATTTACACAAGCTTAGATTTGATCTGACAGACGATGTAAGTCCCCTCACCCATTCGGTGTAGCCGCGAATTCACTCTTCTGAGCGATGGCGAAGGAACGTTCCACTTATTATCATGAACCCAACATAGAGGACGGTCCAGACACTCTTCTACGGAAAATGGGACGGTTCAAACAAGGAGGTGCTCTATGAGTGATCTACACTTAAAGGACGTGAAGGACGACCTAACACACGAGCCAGGATGGGTGTATTTGTATGCCGCGCTTTTAATCGGGATCGTTGGATTTGCGCTCTATTCCGCCGGTTTCATGGGATGAGCAGTTGGAGCGGATTACCCCAAAAGGTCCTAAACGCGACATGGGTTGTTCGGTCCTTGGAGCCCCTCCAGAATTGACGGTCTGAATGTCGTGAAAGGATGGGACCGGCAACATGACCATTCTTCAAAGGTGATCAAGGCTTTCGCGAGAGTTCTATGACCGAATTGGCACCTGTGCTGGGATTTACCCAAGTTGCACCAAGGACCGATGCCCTTCTCGCGGATCTTAAAGATGGGTGATTTCGGATAGACCATCTGCTCTGACAGCCGCCGCCATAGCGCGAATCGATTAGTGCGCCGGGCGGCGGAGGGAGAGCGAGCGTAGGTTTGATCTGATAGACGTGGTACAAGTGCACACATATCGAGCGGCAAGTCTCGGCCCAGTGCGGCAATTCGGCGCCCAGATCGCGCCGACATGATGCAGTCCTCACACCTGTCGCATTAGCGATTGACCGGCGCGCTACCCCCACATAAGCCTCTGTACTTTACCCGTACCGCGTCCGGTCTATCGCATTGTTATACGGCTGCCTCCGCCAACGGCGCTGAGGAGAATGAATACACTTCAAAGCAATCGTAGAAGATTGCAGCAAACGCATAACTGCCGTCCACCTCGTCAAATCGAAGGCGATATTTGAACACTTCGGGATTCTCGCCCCTGACTGGTTCTGCGGCGAGAACTTGCCGAGATACCTGTACGGCACCTAATGTTGGCTGATGGGGAACGACATGATCCGACGCAATCCCGTTGAAGAAGTTTGGTGAAATGACAACCATCGGCAGACTCCATTTGTGTTGATAGGCATCAAAGAAAAGCGCTCTTGCCAAATGATCAACGCAAGCATCAAAACGTTTCCGATCGATTTGCAGTGCGCGACCCCTGCCTGCGGCGATCGTGCCCTTATCCGCAAAGAATGACCGGTGTGCATGCGGTGTTCTGGCTGCGGCGGGAAGGAGTTTCTCAAAGAATTGGTATTCCCCCGCATCGCTAGTCTGAGCTGCGGTCATCAGGATGACGGAGCGAAAATACTCATCGTCTTTCGACTTTCTGGAATTGTGGCGGTCACAGGATGGAACAGTTTTCAGATTTCGACGCAGGTCACGGCCAATGCCGATGGCCTCCGGGAAGAAGCATAGCGGCGGAGCGTGCTCCCGGGATGATTCAGGAGAGTCACACATGTAGCAGGTCGAGGTGCGCCTCACTCCGTCACCATATAACTATGTTTAGGCCGATCCGCATAAGAACAGGATCAGCCAATTTCTGTCCGCATAACACACCACACCAGTTCGTAAAGGAGATATTGTCAAGAGTTGTGTTTCGCATGAGCGTCGGTTGAGCGCTCCTTCGA
>CAZJOQ010000068.1:0-16852 GCA_964547625.1 uncultured Nitrospira sp. | reverse complement strand
CAGCCCGCGTTTCTGCAGGTAGTCTGTATCGATGCTGATGGTGGGTTTCGGAAGTCGGCCGCGCTCTTGGAGCAGACGCTCGACGTACTTGCCGATGAGATCGGATTCAAGGTTGACGGTGTCATTCACCTGTTTGAGGCCCAGTATCGTCACCTTCGCCGTATGCGGAATGATGGCGACGCTGAACCCGTGCTCGGTGACCGCATTGATCGTGAGGCTGATACCATCGACGGTAATGGAACCCTTTACGACACAATAGCGCAGAATCTCTGGAGGTGCTGCGATGGTGAATACAATCGCATTGACATCTTGCTGTCGACTACGGATCACCCCCACTCCATCCACGTGACCGGCCACGAGATGCCCGCCGATGCGTTCATTGAGCTTCATCGCTCTTTCGAGATTGACCGGCATGCCTACGGCGAAGCCGCCGAGCGTCGTCACCGAGAGTGTTTCAGGCGAGACCTCTACGGAAAAATCGCGCTCGGTTCTCGAAACGACCGTGAGACAAATTCCATTTACACTCACGCTGTCACCGATCTTCAGATCGTCCATCACGGTCGAGGCCAGAATCGTGAGCCTAGCTCCTGCAAGGGTTTTTCTCAGAACGGTAATGGCGCCCATTTCTTCGACGATGCCGGAGAACATCAGTCTTTCCTCACGATGATCTGTTTCACCACGTAAACGAACAACACCATCAGCACCACAACGCCTAGGCCAGCCAGCCCGCCGATCACGAAATTCTCGGTCGCAATTTCCTTCATCGCACGTCCATTATATCGCAGCCATACTCGAGATAGCAGCCTCTACATTCGCTTCATTGCCACCCAGAACACGCCTGCCGCCACCAGTTGAATCCCTGCAATGATGGAAAACGCGACTGAATAACTGAGATGTCCAATCAGCACACCAGCTAAGAGTGGCCCACTCGCATGGCCGATGTCCATGATGGTCCCTTGCATACCCATACCAGCCCCCAGCCTCTTAAACTCGGAACTGTCCGCCACAAGAGCTGAAGAGGACGATGAGACCACGGCTTCACCAAAGCCAAAACCAGCCGATAGCATCAGTAAGAACGGGAACATCGACACGTGTGGGATACAGACAAAGGTCCCGGCACAGATCAAGAGGCCCAGGATGATCAGTGGCTGACGACCGACTCGATCTGAAATCCGTCCCATAATCGGCTTGGCAAAGAACGACGTGCCGGCTTGGACAGAAAACAACAGACCGACTTCACCAGGGTTCAATCCCGCTGAGACTCCGTACAGCGGCAAAAACGCCATCAAGGCTCCGTTCGCAATCATCTTGGCGGCGTCGGTCATGCTGGTGATCAGGACTTTGTTATTTTTTGCGACAGCGGCAAACCCCTTCCACATTTCGGACAGCACGACCGCCGACCTCTGTTCCTTTCTCTGCGGCACTGCGACGTCGAGATGAAGGCTATAGAACAACACCATGCCGATGCAGCCAAAGATACCAGCCGTGACAAACGCCGTGGAGAACCCTGCCGCATGGATGAGGTATCCGCCGAGAAAGGGGCCCAGGAGAGAGCCGGACTGCGTGCAGGCTGTATAGGTCCCGAGCGCCGCGCCACGCCGTTCCCGATAGAGCTCCGCCACGGTAGCCAGGGCGCTTGGTGCGAAGATGGCCGTCGCCAACCCGTGCAGAAACCGTAACGCTGTCAGCGCATCCAAATCCGTCATGAAGGGATAGAGAAACGGCGGCAGCCCGAACGCCACCACGCCGATCCGCAACAAGACGCGCCTGCCATAGATATCGGAGAGGGCCCCGGATGGCAGTTTTAGCAAGACCCCTGTCAACGTCGATACGGACACGATCAGACCGATCCGTTCGGGGCTCGCGCCGAGCGATTCGGCGAACAAGGAGAGCGCGGGCATCCGCACCATGTTGTAGCTGATGAAGCAAAAGATGCCGACCGTGCAAATCAGCACGAAACTGCGGGATGTCGTCATGGGAAGGATCTGTTGTGTGGAAGCGCCTTCTCAGCGCCTGGATCGGGGCTCAGCGCATTTTTCAGGAAGGCCACCTGCGCTTCGGGCAACGACGGTGGCTTCGCTGCTTCAGATAACACCCGCTGAGGGTCGTGCCTCATCGCAACCCCTAATCGATTGACAGTCTCTACTCCCCTTTGCAATCTGCTTGTGACAACCTTGTCGACAAGTGGATGGAGAAGAGCCACCACCCCAGCGAGAAACCAATTGTCCAATTTGGTGTAGGCCACCAACGTACTGTCCGTCGCTTCATTGCCGCTCGCATCTCGCATCACACTGATCCTGAGAAAGACGACCGCTTTTCCCGTCACATGAGGAAGCAAGCGGCTTTCATGAGTTCCCTCAAGAAAGTAGATACGGGACGCGGGATCTTCGTACACCAGCTCAACAATCCCTTTTGTCCCATCGCCGTCATCGCCCCAGAATCGGCCGAGGCCTCGCGACTCCGACTGGTACCGGCCGAGATTGAGTCGCCGGATCAACGCAGCGGTAAATGGAGGATGATCCAGGAGATAGTGATACATCGATTCAGATAGGGCGGTTCGGATAGGCCCTACTTTGCTCTGAGTCGTATGGCTCTGAATAATGGGTTGTAGCTTGCAGGTCCAGGCCGGATCCACTCGTTCAACAGGAAATGTCAGCCCGGCATGATCATGCAAGAAGGAGCACGATTCGGTCCTCCCCTGCTCAGGAGAGAGGAACAGTCCCACACCGAGTCCAGCGATGACTATTCCAATTAGGTGTCGTTGTTTGACTCGCCAAGCGGAGCTCATGGGGTGAGCTTTTCAACGGCTATGGTGAGATGGACAGGAAAAAGCCGTTGGGGATCCTGTCGTAGCCTGGCCTGCCGTAACAACGTTTCAACCGACGGCGACACAGTGCCACTGAATGAGAGCCGCCCATTTGTGACCACCGTGAGCGGCTTGGAGAAGTCGATAAGTTGCGCATTCAAGAACAGGCTATACCGCTGGACCCGATCAGCAGTTACCTCAATGCGATTGGTCTCTACGATCGCTGCATCTACCTTGGCATATTCTCGACGCTTAATTCGTTCATCTCGCTTATCGACCAAGTCCTGCGAGAACGCTGCGATTGGGTCAGTCGAGTCGATCCGAATCCAGGTGAACGATTGAAAGTGGCTGGCATCGCGCACGACGGTCAGTTGTCTAGGCAAGGGCTCGCGGCGCTGGCTATTGAACCAGGCGATCAGATCGGGCAGCTCTTCTTTCGGAAAATAGTGACCTCCTGCGATGGGATGCTCGCGCTCATGTTCGCGGTACACGTGCGAATAGCCGAGTGTCTCCAACTCTTGGACGATCGACCGGCTCAGCCTCACAGGCATCACCTGATCTTTCGCTCCATGGATGATATACACAGGCGTATTGCGAAGATTCCCCAAGAACGGCAGTAACACATCATCCAATCCGCTGGCCATTGGCGCAAGGCCGGCAAACAGTGGCGCATGATGCATCCCGATCAGCCACGCTCCGATCCCTCCGTTCGACATGCCTGTGAGAAAGATCCGATTCGGATCGATATGGTACTGCCGTCGGACCTCACGGATCGTTTCCAATACCAACTCTTCCGCATGCCTGGTAAACCAGGCACCCGACGGATAGGTCGGACAGGCCAATAGATAGCCCTCATCCAACCTCGCTCGCCACCGCTCCAAATACTCTGCACCAGTAAAGCCGTATCCATGCAGACACACAATGAGGGCATAGCCCTTCGAGGTTTGATACGACGCGGGGATGACTAAAGACAACGGGTAGGTATGCCCACGAACGATGATCTGTTCACGGGGAAGAATCTCGACGGGTTGCCGCTGGTACGCTCCTTCCGCTCCTATGATCTGAGAAACCACTTCGACTGACGCCGCCCTTTCATCAGCCAGAATAACCTGCAAGAGACGTTCAGCTTCGTTCGCATCACCTGTATCGAGGAATCGATAGACGAGTGAATCAAGACTCTCGCTCGGTTGAACCGACGATTCTGCAAAGCCGAGCTCAACACTGCCTGCCAAGAGCACCGACAGGATGATACTCGATAGCCGGCGGATCACAGATCTCCTTCTACCACAACATCATTACCGATAGACCGTGTCACCACATGCCGCAACTTGATCGCACCGGCAAGCCGTGCTGGACTCGTTCCCCCGATCACCCCCTTGGCATTTTGCCCGCCAAGCAGTAGTGGCGCCATGTAGAGGCGAACGTGATGAACCAGCTTGGCCTTCAGCATCGCTGCATTGACCTCGCTACCCCCCTCCACAAGGAGGGACACAATACTGCGCCGACCAAGCTCCCTGAGCAGGGCGGACAATGAAACACGGCCCTGCAGGGCGGGTACCGTGAGAATCTCTATGCCTTTCTTTTGCAGGGCCGATCGTCGAGCTGCCGGAGCTGCAGTCGTTGTGACAATGATCGTCTTGGCCTTACCCTGTTGCGCCAAAACCTGTGCCTTGAGGGGAGTACGTAGGCGACTGTCCACGATAATGCGAAGCGGTTGCCGTGGCGTGAGCTGTTCAAATCGAGACCCAGTTCTCGCGGTCAACGACGGATTATCAGCCAGAACTGTTCCGACTCCAATCAGAACGGCGTCCACATGACCGCGCAGTTGATGGACTTCTCTCCTGGACGACTCTCCGGTAATCCATTGCGATTCACCGGAGGCGGTAGCGAGCTGTCCATCAAGCGTCATTCCCGCCTTGAGTGTCACATAGGGACGGCCTGTTTTCATCCAATGGCAGTAGGCTTTGTTGAGTTCCTCCGCCTCTCTCTGAGCAACCCCAACCGTGACCGAGAGTCCGGCCTGTCGAAGCGCCGCAGCTCCTTTTCCCTTTACGGATGGATTCGGATCCTGCATCGCCATCACCACACGGCGGACACCAGAGCAAAGAATTTCAGGGACACAAGGAGGAGTACGTTTTTTGAGATGGCAGCAGGGCTCCAGCGTCACATAGAGCGTGCCGCCTCGAGCCTGCTTCCCTGCCTGCCGAAGTGCGAGAATTTCTGCGTGAGGGGTTCCTGGTCGGAGGTGGAACCCTTGGCCGACGATTCTGCCTTGACGAACCACGACGGCTCCAACCATCGGATTCGGACTTGTCGTCCCCTGGCCCTTCGTCGCGAGACGAAGCGCCAGGGTCATATAGTGGAGATCTTGTGCGCGGTCCGTCACCGTTTCTTACGGCTGCCTGAAGGCTTCTTGGGCGCCGGCTTGGCCTGCTTCACAGACTGCGATGACTTCTTGGTTTGCACCTTCTTTGCACGCGCCGTCATAATTTTCTTGGATGCTGCCGGCTTGGCGTCTGCTGTGGTGATCGCGGCCTGTGCCGCAGCCAACCGCGCAATGGCTACACGGAAGGGCGAACAGCTCACATAGTCTAACCCGAGCTGATGGCAAAACTCGACGGAACTCGGATCGCCGCCATGTTCGCCACAGATACCAAGCTTGATCCCTGGCCGTGACGTACGCCCTCCTGCGATGGCCGTTTTCATCAACGACCCCACGCCTTCTCGGTCGAGCGTGGCGAATGGATCCGTATCCATAATCTTCACCGTTCGATAGTGGTCGATGAACTTCGCGGCGTCATCGCGAGAGAAGCCGAAGGTCGTCTGGGTCAGGTCATTCGTCCCGAACGAGAAGAACTCGGCCTCTTCGGCAATCCGTTCGGCGGTCACGGCGGCGCGCGGCAACTCGATCATCGTCCCGACAAGATACGAGAGTTTCACATTATAGCGCTTCATGGTCTCTTGCGCGACTTCGCGAATGAGATCCTTCTGCGACTTCATTTCCGCTACCATTCCCACCAGCGGGATCATGATCTCCGGAACGATTTTTTTGCCTTCTTTGGCCAGCTCACAGGCCGCCTCGATAATGGCGCGCGCTTGCATGCGCGTGATCTCGGGCATCGTAATGCCCAACCGGCATCCGCGCAGCCCCAGCATCGGATTGAATTCATGCAACTCTTCAACCCGCGCGAGCAAACGACGCTGCTCCTCCAACTTGGCGCCGTCCTCGCCAGTCAACTCAAGCTGGGCAATCTCCACCATCAACTCTTCACGCTTCGGCAAAAACTCGTGCAGCGGCGGATCGAGCAAGCGAATGGTAACGGGAAAGCCCTCCATCTCACGATATAGCCCGATAAAGTCCTGCTTCTGCAGCGGCAACAGCTGCTCCAGATACTTTTCCCGATCCTCTTTCGTTCTGGCCAGAATCATCTTCTGCATGATCGGAATTCGGTCTTCGGCGAAGAACATATGTTCCGTGCGGCAAAGTCCGATCCCTTCGGCGCCGAACCCTCGGGCGATCTTGGCCTGGTCCGGCACATCGGCATTCGCCCGCACTTTCATCGTGCGCACACTGTCCGCCCATGAGAGGATGGTCGAGAAGAGCTGATATTTTTGCGACTTCTTCGCATCCAGCTTCCCCTGCACCACCTGAATGATCTCGGATTCCATGACCGGAATGTCGCCGTCATACACGTTACCGGTCGACCCGTTCACGGAGATGTAGTCCCCTTCGTGAAACACCTTTGACCCGATCCGCACCGATTGACCATCGATGACTTCGACCGCTTCGCATCCGGCGACACACACTTTGCCCATCTGTCGCGCCACCACCGCCGCATGCGACGTCATTCCGCCTCGCGCCGTCACAAACCCAGACGCGGCATTCATGCCATGAATATCGTCGGGACTGGTTTCGTCGCGAACCAGAACAACCCGCTGCCCAGCCGCCTTCATTTCGACCGCGCGATCCGGTGTGAGCGCGATCTTGCCCGCTGCCGCACCGGGACCGGCCGGCAACCCCTTGCCCAATGGGGTTGAACTCGCTTCAGATTGGGTATCGAAGATCGGATAAAGATACTGCGCGAGCTGATCCGGACCAACCCGCTGCACCGCCTCGCGCTTGGTGATCAACCCTTCACTGACCATCTCGACGGCGATGCGCACGGCAGAAATACCGGTCCGCTTCCCGACGCGCGTTTGCAACATATAGAGCTTGCCCTCCTGGATCGTAAATTCCAGATCGAGCATATCTCGATAATGTTTTTCAAGTTTTTTATAGGTATATTCGAGATCCTTGTAGGCCGCCGGGACGTTCTTCGCGAGCGCGCTGACCGGGAGCGGCGTTCTGATACCGGCCACAACATCCTCTCCCTGTGCATTCATCAGACATTCCCCGAAGAATGTATGCTCGCCGGTATTCGGATCGCGGGTGAACGCCACGCCGGTCCCGCTGGTATCACCCATGTTCCCGAAGACCATCGCGACCACGTTGATGGCGGTGCCCCAATGGTCCGGAATGCCGTTCAACCGCCGATAGGTAATGGCGCGTGCGCCGTTCCACGATGAGAAGACCGCGTTGATCGCTAGCCCGAGCTGCGCATTCGGATCGTCCGGAAAATCCTTCCCGGTCTCCTCCTTCACTAAAGACTTGAATCGTCCGACGAGGTCCCGCAACGCCCGCGCGTCCAATTGTGTCTCGTGGGCCACGCCCATTTCTTCTTTCTTAAGGTTCAGGATCGCTTCAAAATGTTCGCGAGGCACCCCCATCACGATGCTGCCGAACATCGTGACGAAACGGCGATAGCTGTCTTGGGCGAACCGCTCGTTCTTCGTCTTCGCAGCAAGCCCTTCGACCGTCTTGAGCGTGAGCCCCACGTTGAGCACCGTGTCCATCATGCCGGGCATCGACGCGCGGGCTCCGGAGCGCACGGACACCAGCAACGGTTTCTCAGGATCGCCGAACCCCATGCCCATCGACCGCTCCACACGTTTCAGGGCGGTCAACGTCGCCTCCCACATTCCGGATGGGTATTTCTTGCCCTGCTTGTAGTATTCGATACAGGCTTCGGTCGTGATCGTAAAGCCCGGCGGAACGGAGATCCCGAGGTTCGTCATCTCGGCCAACCCGGCGCCCTTGCCACCGAGCAGTTCTTTCATGTTCGACGTACCTTCGGCCTTCCCATCGCCGAAATAGTAAACATATTTCTTTGCCACGTGACTTCTCCTTCCAAGAAGAATACGTATCAATGCGCGGGTGAAGAACCCCGACCGTCGGATGATTCCAACCGGAGCCGATAGCGGTTCACCAAGAACCACTTCGCCCATACGCCCCCGATGATAATAGCAGTGACAAACAGCATCAGCAGCAAGAGCCGATAGTCAGCCTGAACACCTTGATCGACATAGTACTGGCCGTCAAGTCCCTTCTTAAGCTTCGTATCAGGCTGAAGGTAATGTGGTTTCCCGCTCGGGTCGGAAAGATTAAGCCATTCTGAACAGACCTGAACCGGCTCGTTCGCCCCCGGTACTGACTGCCAGGTCAGCCGAAGACACACATCCTGCTTCGCATTGAATAGATCCTGGGTCTTCACCAAGTCATCCAAATTGATGCCACTCAGTCTGAACCCAGCCAGGAGAATAGCATTGCAGACCACGATCAGCGCCAGCGAAACCGCGAGAGAAAATCGCCGGATCTTGTCCGCCCGACGGCATTCGTCCGTCATCGGCTGATCCATGACCACTCCCGTTCTGTCCAATCCTCGCGAGAGCCAATCTGTTTCCGTCCAACTCGACCTACCGTCCTTGTACCACCAGCTGGGAAAAGTCCGCGAATGACATGAATAACTCATCGACCTCTTTGAGCAACGACAGTCGATTGCTGCGAATAGCCGTATCTTCTGCGTTTACCATCACTGCCGCGAAAAAATCATCGATGACCGGCTTGAGCCCAACCAAGGAATCCAGCACCTTGTTGTAGTCACCATCCTCCAAGGCCAAACCCATTTTCCCTCGCTCTTCGACGACTGCCTTGTGAAGCGCCGATTCGGACGGGTGTTGAAACCTTGCCGTCTCGACTTGCTGACGGTCCCACTGCTCTTTCTCCACGAGCCGATGCGCTCGCTTAAAACCGACGAGTAAGGGATCAAACTCCGGCTTCCTCGTCACCGTCTGCACGGCCTTCATTTTCTGCACAAGATCGACAAGATCCACCGACATGTCACAGGCTGACTTCAGCACCGAGTCGATGATGTCGTCACGTAGGCCATGCACGATCCGAACGTAGTGCCGAACGCGTTCAAACACAAACTCCGTTATTTGACGAAGCCCTTCCTGCTCAAATCCTGGTACGTTCTTGAACCCATCGTCAGACACCCGGTTAATGGCCTGATTGATGTATTTCACCAACTTGATTCGAAGTTTCCCTTCGAGAAGAATCCGAACAATCGCGGTCGCATGCCGCCGCAACGCAAACGGATCTTCCGAGCCTGTCGGCACCATCCCGACAGAGAAAAATGCAACAATGGTATCGAGGCGGTCAGCTAAAGACAGTACTTGCCCCGCAACTGTTGTCGGCAACTCCCCTTCAATAGCCTTGGGAAGATACTGTTCTCGAATGGCCTGGCTCACGGCCTCCGATTCGCCATCATGTTTCGCGTATTCGCCACCCATAATGCCTTGCAACTCTGGAAACTCACCTACGATACCGGTCAGGAGATCAGCCTTGGACAACGATGCCGCCCGCTCACAAATCTGTCGTAATTCATCTTGTCCGGAAGACACGTGCGTGGCGATGAAACCAGCCACTTTTTTTACCCGCTCCTGTTTTTGCGCCATCGTGCCGAGCTTCTGATGGAACATCACTCCACCTAACTTCTTCGTCCGCTCTTCGAGCCGCACCTTCCGATCTTCGCCGAAAAAGAATTTGGCATCGGCCAATCGCGCCGCCAGCACCCGCTCGTTACCTTCGCGAATGAGGGACATATCCTTGACACGGTTGTTCACAACGGCAATGAAATGAGCCCCCAGCTTGCCAGACTTCTTGTCTTTTACTGAGAAGAACCCTTGGTGTTCTTTCATCGACGTCATGAGAACTTCTGGTGGAACCGCCAAATACTCCGGCTTGAAATTTCCGAGAACGACACAGGGCCATTCCGTGGTATACACCGCCTGGTCAAGCAAGGCCTCGTCGTCGTTGAGCTGAAATCCGGTCTTGTGGCACATGGCGGCAATTTGTTCTTCGATCAGGTTGCGGCGGCGCTTTGGGTCAACAATGACGCCTTGGCGCTCCAATGTGCTGATATAGGAGGCAGCGTCGCGAACGGACACCCACTTCCCTCCGCCCAAGACTCGATGGCCTCTCGTCTGATTCGATGCTTTGATGCCGGCCACTTCGATAGGAAGCACCAAGCCTCCATAGCACGCCGTGACCCACCGGATCGGACGGGCAAAGCGCACGCCGGCGTCGTTCCATTTCATCGCTTTGGGAAAGGCGAGGCCCGATACCAATTGCGGAAGTACATCAAGCAGCATAGCGGCAGTCGCACGGCCTTCTTCACGCTTCACCGCAAACAGGTACTCGCCCTTCGGAGTCTGACGAACCTGAAGATCTTGAACGGCAACAGCCTGGCCTGCCGCAAATCCCAAGGCGGCTTTAGTCGGCTGTCCGGTCTGGTCGAACGCGACGGCTTTCGACGGCCCCATGGCCTCTTTCGTCATGGAGGCTTGTTTCGTCGCCAGGCCATCGATTACGATTACCAGTCGGCGTGGCGTACCCATGGTTCGAACAGCCTGAAAAGTGAGTCGCTGATTGTTGAATAGACGCTGGGCTGATTCCTTGAGTGAGGCCAGCGCGGGAACAATGAACTGATACGGCAGTTCCTCTACACCGATTTCCAGCAACAGTTCGGCCACGGAAGGTGCGGAGGTCCCTCTGCTTTTTTTCGGCGTGGCGCTCCGGCGCCCTGGTTTCCTTTGAGTCGCCATAACCTGTTTACGTTCGGTTTGCTCCGGCCTTCGATCGAGACCTACTCGCCTTCATGATTCTACTTTCCAGACTCAATAGTGGATGTCCCATCGCTGCTCGCTCGTCGAGATAACGCTCAGCACATTGCCTGGCCAACGCCCGCACCCTGGCGATGTAGCCCGTGCGTTCAGCGACGCTGATCGCTCCGCGGGCATCGAGTAGGTTGAACAGATGGGACGACTTGATGCAGTAGTCATACGCCGGCAATGTCACGCGCTGGTCGGCCTGCGCAAGCAACCGTTTGCACTCCGCTTCATTCGCCTGAAACGCTTGCATGAGCATCGGCACGTCCGCTTGTTCAAAATTGTATCGAGAACCTTGCACTTCGGTTTCGTGATGAATGTCTCGATACGTGACGCTCTCGGTCCAAGCCAGATCGAAGACGTTATTTACTTCCTGCAGGTACATCGCAATACGCTCTGTGCCATAGGTGATCTCGCCCGTGATCGGACTGAGTTCAACTCCACCAATCTCCTGAAAGTAGGTAAACTGGGTAATCTCCATCCCATCAAGCCGTACTTCCCACCCCAGCCCCCACGCCCCCAACGTCGGGGATTCCCAATCATCCTGGATAAAGCGAATGTCGTGATGCTTGGGATTGATCCCCAGCTGAGCGAGACTGTCGAGATACAACTCCTGAATGTTGTCGGGAGCAGGCTTCAAGACGACTTGATATTGGTAGTAGTGCTGAAGACGGTTGGGGTTTTCACCATAGCGGCCGTCCGTTGGGCGCCGGCACGGTTGCACATAGGCTGCCCGCCATGGCTCCGGCCCGAGTGATCGCAGAAATGTGGCCGGATGAAACGTCCCAGCACCCATTTCCATGTCATATGGTTGATGGATGACACAATTCTGATCGGCCCAGAATCGATGAAGGCCGAGAATAAGGTCTTGAAAATTCACAGAACCTACTGTTTGGTCGGGAGAGATGACTGGATGTTTACATTAGAGGATCGCAGGCTAGCAAGAATGCTTTTCCACTGTCAAGGAAACAGATCACTCCCTCTTTATAGTTGCATATGAAGAACCAAGACGAACCTACAGATACTCATCGAACAAAGCAACAGATGTGAAGCACCCTGGTTCCTTTCACCTTGACGAATCACTTATCTTTCCTCTATTGTTGCATTTGTTGACTAAGTTAGTTTCGTATTAAATCATTCATGAAACTGTCAAAAAAAAGCGAATATGGCCTCAGGGCTTTACTTGAACTCACGATCGCCCATGGGAAAACTACCTTACAGCGCCATGAAATTGCGTATCGCCAACACATCCCGATCGAATTCTTGGAGCAGATCCTCCTCACACTCAAACGAGCGGGGCTCGTCGCAAGCCGGCGGGGGATCAAAGGTGGCTACACGCTGATCAAACAGCCCAGGGAGATCACGCTTGGTCACGTCATACGTCTCCTTGATGGCCCGCTCGCACCGATTGGCTGTGTCAGCAAGACCGCCTATCAGAAATGCTATGAATGTCCTTATGCAAACAAGACACGGTGTCCTCTCCAACAAGTCATGGGCGCAGTCCGTGATGCCATTGCCGGGATCCTCGACCACTATACGCTTGCCGACTTTGCCTCCACCCGTTCGGAGGTCTGAGCCTTGATGGATACCGTCGTTCTAGTCCTCATTACGTTTGTGGCAGCCACAGTGAATGGCGCCCTAGGCTATGGCTTCTCCTCCATCACGGTTCCCGTCGCCCTATTGTTTTACACCAATCGCATCTTGAATCCGGCTCTCGTACTTATCGAACTCGTCATCAACACCTACGTTCTTTTTATCAATCGGAAGAGCATCCCCAACGTCTTCTGGCGTGTCGCTCCTATTCTTGGCGGTCTGGCGGTCGGAGTCGGCATCGGCAGCTATCTTCTCTTCTTGGTGCACCCAGCATGGATCAAGTTCGTCACCTATTTTTTTCTGTTGCCCTTGATTCTTCTTCAGGCTGCAGGCATTCGGAAACCCATTCGCGCTGAAAAAGCTATAGGGGTACCGTTTGGAGTAGGGCTCGGCACGCTCTACTCCGTCACGACGATTTCCGGCCCCCCCTTGGCTCTTCTCTTCAACAATCAAGGCTATCCAAAACAAGACTTCCGTGCTGCCTTGGGGATCATTCGCCTGGCGGAGTCGTCACTCACAGCGATCGCTTACGGGTTTATCGGTTTCTACAGTGCCGGCAGTATGGAAATCATCCCCTATATCGTTCCCAGCGTCATCATCGGCATTCCCCTCGGAACGTATCTCATACGTTTGATGGATCCTGAGACATTCCGGCGCATTTGCATGGCATTCGACGGGTTGATTGTGGGATTCGGCCTGTCCCGAGTCTTAGGCGAGTTAGACCTTGCCTCACCGGTTACAACCTATAGCATCCTGTTGATCGTGGTTTTCGCGAACGGCTATTTGCTCTTTAAATATTTTAAAGATCGCACTGATCACCAGCCTATCCCACCTTGATGACTTCCGACGTAACTCGTTCACGCAAGTCTTTGCTCGCTTAAGGGAAAGTCGCACCGAACACCCCCCTCATCCTTTTTTCGTATTTTCTCCTCTGCTACTCATCCTGCTACCTAACTTGAAGGGCGCACCCTTCACATCTCCATCGTTTTCAGTTCACTGAAATATGTAACTGACTGATTAATAATAACTTCATGAGATGGCATTTTATTTGCTTTATCGAGTGTCGTCCTATCCTTACGTACTTGAGTCGTAAGGAGCTACAGCAATTCATCTAAATAGGAGCGATTCTTATGCTGGAAAATGCAAGTCCGGTCAGCTTCTTGTATCGGCGGTTCGCGAGGTCCATAGCTGGCATGATCATATTGGGCGTTCTCGCGCTTCCATTAACCGGATGTGGCGACAGCGAAGGAGGAGGGCCTATCGTTTCTTCGCTCTCTGCACCAACTGAAGGTACTTCGTCAGCTGAAGGAGGTACTGAATCGGGTGTTGATTCGAATGCGCCGAACTTGTCAGAAGATGAAAATCCGTCGGTGGACACCACTGAAAATGAGGCCGAAGATTCAGAAACTCTGGCCAACATAGCAAGCCCTGATGAAGAAGAGCCCCTCCCCGATATCTCATTTGAAGGGGAGGACCCCGAAATCTCATTGACATCTACCCCAACTGGGGTCTCGTCCCAATTAACCTGGGATACATCCACTGATCCCAATGTGCAAGGCTACTTTATCCATTACGGAAAGCGATCACCCGGTGAGTATGGCTCATGTTCCTACGATGAAAGCCAACGGGTCGGAACTCCCCCAGCCACTATTACCGGCCTCGAGCCTAATACACCCTATTTCTTTGCAATCAGTGCGTTCGGCGAATCGGAAAGCGAGGCGGAAACGCCTTGTTCAAACGAGGTGCTCATAGTCACACCGCCGACTCAAAGCTGAGAAACATGCTGCCTCCTCATCACTACTCTTACCGCCCTCTGGCTTCTTCCAGAGGGCGGACCTCTTCATTGACCTCCACCTAGTCGATTTGCTAGCCTTCAGTTCTGTTTCCTTAACTGCCGATATGATTCTAGACAATCAGTCGGTTACACCGTTTGATCCCAATCTCGAAAGGATCTCTAATGGCCGCTTCACCTGCTTCGCCAGAATTGCTTACGACGTTACACAATAAGGCAACCCAACTTCGCATCGACAGCGTGCGGGCTACAAGCGAAGCAGGCAGTGGTCATCCGTCGAGCTGCGCCTCAGCTGCTGATATCGTCGCCGCCTTGTTTTTCTCCGTCATGCGGTACCATCCTCAGAATCCTAAAGCACTGAATAGCGATCGCTTCGTTCTCTCAAAGGGACATGCCGCCCCATTATTGTACGCAGCCTGGGCGGAAGCTGGACTGTTCCCTGCGAGTGATCTTTTAAAATTACGCACCTTGACATCGGACCTCGAGGGCCACCCAACTCCCCGGCTTCCCTTTGTTGACATGGCTACGGGTTCATTAGGTCAGGGACTTCCTGTTGGGGTCGGTATTGCATTGAACGCAAAGTTCGTCGACAATCTTGAGTACCGAACTTACGTCCTCATGGGAGACGGTGAATCGGTGGAGGGATCTGTCTGGGAAGCTGCCGAGGTTAGCCGCCAATACGGTTTAGACAATTTATGTGCGATCGTAGACGTAAATCGTCTCGGACAAAGTGATCCAACGATGCTGCAGCACGATATGGACGCCTACCGTTCCCGATGGACGGGATTTGGTTGGCACGCAATCGTCGTCGACGGCCATGATTTTGGCGCCATACTCAAGGCGTTCGATGAAGCTGCGCGTACGAAGGGACGTCCGACCGTACTGCTCGCCAAGACCTATAAAGGGAAGGGCATTTCTTTCATCGAAAACAAACCGGATTGGCATGGGAAGCCACTCAAAAAAGGGGACGAAACCCAGAAGGCCCTCGACGAGCTCACAAAGCAATTGAGCCCAAACGACACAGCTCCTCACATTACAACTCCATCGCTTGCCACCACCCCTTCCTACACCATCGGCACCATGCCGCTAGCTCCGTACAAGATCGGTGAATCGATTGCAACGCGCGAAGCATTTGGACTCGCCCTTGAGGCACTCGGCTCCGCGAACCCCCTCGTCGTCGCGCTTGACGCCGATGTGAAGAACTCCACCTACACCGACAAATTCGGCAAGAAATTCCCGACTCGGTTTTTTGAAAGCTTCATCGCGGAACAAAACATGGTAGGCGCAGCCGCTGGACTGGCAGCATGCGGAAAAATCCCCTTCGCCGCCACGTTTGCCTGCTTTTTAAGTCGCGCTTACGACTTCATCCGCATGGCCGCAATCAGCGGGTCAAACATCAAGCTGGTCGGCACACATGTCGGCGTGAGCATCGGAGAGGATGGGCCGTCCCAAATGGGACTCGAAGACATCGCCATGATGGCGGCCCAGCCCAATGTGACCGTACTCTACCCATCCGATGGAAACTCAATGTATCGCTTGATCGAAGTCGCTGCTCATCACAAGGGGATGGTGTATGTGCGCGCCGGTAGACCCAAAAGTCCTGTGCTCTATGGGCCAGAAGAAACATTCCACATCGGAGGTAGCAAGATTCTCCGACAGGGATCATCTGATGCTCTCACGATCGTCGCTGCGGGTATAACCTTGTTTGAGGCCTTGAAAGCATACGATCAATTGAAGGCAACCGGTATCACTGCTCGCATCATCGATCTCTACAGCATTGCCCCCATAGACAGAACCACCTTAGTAGAGAGTGGGAGAACGACCAAGGGGCGAATCCTCACGGTGGAGGACCACTATGCACACGGAGGACTCGGTGATGCCGTTCTGAGTGCCGTTGCTGCCGAAGGTATCAAGGTCCACAAACTGGCTGTTCGTGAAATCCCCCATAGCGGGAAACCGGAAGAGCTGGTCGATCACTATGGAATTGGAGTGCGCTCCATAGTCGAAGCAGCTAGGCAGTTTATCAAATAACCAACCTTGCATAAGGCACGGTCGTGCGCGTGATCGACTGCTCTCTGTCAAACTCCTGTGAGAAATGGTATGGCCTTCATGCTCTTAAAGTCGGTTCCCATGGGCACACAGCCCTCTCCCATGCTTTTATTTTTCCGACAAAATAAGTTATGGTATAGTTCATGTGAAGACGTCGTCTGGCTCAAGTAAATACACAGGCCACATATCCACTACAACTAAGCAGGAGGTACGAATGAGCAGGACCGTACGCGTTTCAGTTTTGGCGATGGGATGCGCCTTAATACTTTCCGGAGGGATCGCCTCCGCTGAAGATTTGCCCCCATTAGCTCCCGTTCCACCAGAGTATGCTGATAAGAAAATGCCGGCTGGTGGGTGGACCGACGCAAAGGCCATAGCGGAGGGCGCAAAGATCTATACTGGCGAATTCAAGACCGAGGTCAACTGCAGCAGCTGCCATGGGAAAGATGGCAAACCGGCAAAAAAAGGCGCGCGAGACCTTCGCGATCCGAAGATTGTCTGCCGTTACTCAGACGCATACTGGTTCTGGCGCGTCGCAGAAGGCATCCCAAAGACCAAGATGAAAG
>CAZJOQ010000067.1:0-17139 GCA_964547625.1 uncultured Nitrospira sp. | reverse complement strand
TCTGGACTTCAACTCCGTTTTTGAACGGCACGCCGTGCATGAGCTTGGCCATCTGCATGGCGGGACATTCCAGGATCGCGGTCACGTGAGCGGCCGCTCGTCGTGGACAGGGTGCCGTCTTTCACCCCATTCAATCCCACGTGACTCGCTCATCTCTCGCCCCCAGATTTGGGAAAAACCTGCGCGACATCTATCCTGACACAGGGGGGCAAGCTGCGCCACCGTCTGATGGACGACTCGGCGGCCGAGTCGCACCGAGCGCACCAGTTGCGCACCTTGCCATCTTTGTGGCGAGTCGTGTGACGCAGGTACATCGTGCGCCCGTATGCGCCAGCGGCCAGGCTCGGGTCAATACGGGTGGTCGCCACGACATCGTGGTTTCACGTCGGTGGTCAGCGGTTTGTCGCGGGGTTGGGTGAACGCAGAAGACTCCGCAGTGACCACACTGCGGAAGTTAGGCTAGCTCCCCGAGTCGTGATTGGAGAATGCCGATAGTAGCAATGGCGGCCGTTTCAGATCTCAAGATGTGCTGACCGAGTGTAATGGTTTCGACTCCTGCCTGCTTGGCTGTCCCTATTTCTTTCTGGCTCCAGCCTCCTTCCGGTCCAACCAAGACCAGCACGGATGCGTCTGTGCCTTGTGGTAGTCCAACCGTTTGGAGACTCTTCCCTTCCCGTCGCTCGGCAAGCATGAGGATCATGATGTCGGTCGTATGGTTGGCTAAGAGTTCCGAGAGAGCTTGTGGCTGGGCAATCTTCGGCAGGTGCCACTGCTCAGATTGTTGAGCGGCTTCTAACGCAATGCGTTGCCAGCGGGCGAGTTGGTGGTCCACGCGATCGGTTTTGAGTTGCACCACACTGTGCCGGCTTTCGATCGGTAGGAATTCATCCACGCCCAGTTCAGTGGCTTTCTGAATAATCCAATCCATCTTTTCACCTTTGAGCAGTGATTGGCCGAGGATCAGGCGAGGAGCGCAGCGGGGTGGTTCCTGGATCTTCTCCAGGATGTGTCCGCTGACGGCTTGCTTGGACACCTCGGTGATTTCAGCATAGTACCTGGTGCCCTGTCCATTGCTGAACCACAGGGTTTCACCCGTGGTAACACGCAAGCTGTTTCGGAGGTGAATCAGTAGATCGCCAGTGATGGAAATTGTCGGAGGTGCAATACACTCAGGTCGAACGAAGAATACCGGCATGCAGACTCTGGAGGTCGGGGAGGGTCGATCTACTCGAAAAACGTCTTCATCTTATCGAAGAAGCCGTCGCCATTGGCTTCCATCGACATGCCGCTCTCTTTGGCGTACTCTATTAAGAGTTCCCTTTGTCTGGCGGTCAATTTGGTGGGAATTTGAACCTTGATCGTATAGATCTGGTCGCCGGTCCCGCCTCCCTTTAGGCTAGGAATCCCAAGCCCTTTAATGCGGAGGACTTTGTCGTGTTGTGTGCCAGGCGGCACCTTGATAACGGTATCTCCCTTGAGGGTTGGGACTTCGACTTTTCCCCCGAGCACGGCCGTGACAAGGTTGACCGGAACATCACAGGAAATATCGAGACCTTTTCGCTGAAAGATCTGATGAGGCTTGACGGTGATCGCCACATAAAGATCCCCAGGGGGCCCATTATTCGGGCCATGCTCACCTTCATTGGAGAGACGAAGTCGCATGCCGGTTTCAATACCGGCCGGAATATGCACGGCGATCGTACGCTCTTTGTATATCCGTTGGCGGCCCTGACATGCCGTGCAGGGTTCCGTGACGATACGGCCGGTCCCTTCGCACTGCCCGCAGGGTCGACTGACACTAAAAAATCCCTGCTGAAATCGGATTTGCCCAGCACCTTTGCAGCTCGCGCAGGCCTTGATCGCCGCCGCCGACTTCGCCCCAGTCCCCTTACAGTCGACACAGACTTCCCAACGTGGGATCCTGAGCTTGGCCTCTTTGCCGTAGACGGCTTCTTCAAACGTGATTTCAAGGTTGTACTGGAGGTCATTACCACGTTCGGTCCGACTGCCGTTGCCGCCGCGAGTTTGGCTGAAAAAGTCTTCAAAGATGTCGTTGAAAACGTCCCCAAAGCCTCCACGCCCGAAGTCGAATCCGTCAAAACCTCCCGCCCCCTGCTGTGCGCCGGCGTGACCGAACATATCATAGCGTTTCCGCTTGTCCTGATCACTCAACGTTTCATAGGCTTCGTTGATTTCTTTAAATTTCTCTTCAGCTGCCTTCTTTTGACTGTCGCCGGTCTGGAGGTCAGGATGGTGTTGGCGTGCCTGCTTGCGGTAGGCCTTCTTCAAATCGTCATCGGAAGCGTTCCGATCGACACCGAGAACGTCATAATAATCGCGTTTTGACACAGAGGCCATTGATTTTTAGAAGAATGATAAGGACCGGGCTCTACATTACAGGTTGAGAGCCCGGTCTGTCTGAGTCGTTATTCTAGGCTATTTTTTATCTTTGTCTACTTCTTCAAACTCTGCGTCCACAACTTTTTCGTCGGTCTTCACCCCATCAGGGCTAGCGTCAGTCGTTGCACTCGGCTGCGGGCCTGGCGATGCGGCGGCTTTTTTATACATCTCTTCGGCCAATTTGTGTGAAGCGGTCATGAGTGTCTGGGTTGCGGATTCGATTGCTTCGGCGTCGGTACCCTCTAACGCCTTTTTGACAGCCGCCACAGCATCCTGAATTTTTGTCTTTTCATCATCAGAAACTTTTTCGCCATATTCGGTAAGATTCTTCTCTGTTTGATAGACCAAATTATCAGCTTGGTTTTTCGCTTCTGCGAGCTTGCGGCGCTTTTTATCGTCATCCGTATGAGACTGTGCATCACGAACAAGCTTCTCGACCTCTTCCTTGCTCAACCCGCTAGAAGCCGTGATCTTGATGGATTGCTCTTTCTGTGTGGCCAGATCTTTGGCCGATACGTGCACGATCCCATTGGCATCAATATCGAACGTCACTTCAATTTGCGGCATCCCTCGCGGTGCCGGTGGAATGCCGACCAAATCGAATTGTCCAAGTAGTTTGTTGTCATTGGCCATTTCCCGTTCGCCTTGGAAGACTCGGATGGTGACCGCTGTTTGATTATCCGCAGCCGTGGAAAATACTTGACTTTTTTTGGTTGGAACCGTCGTGTTCCGCTCGATCAGTTTGGTAAACACGCCACCCAATGTCTCGATGCCCAATGACAATGGCGTAACATCGAGCAGCAGAACATCCTTGACCTCTCCTTTGAGGACTCCGCCTTGGATGCCGGCCCCAATCGCGACGACCTCATCTGGATTGACTCCACGATGTGGCTCTTTCCCAAAGAACTCTTTTACAACTTGGATCACTTTGGGCATGCGGGTCATGCCGCCGACCAACACAATTTCTTGAATATCTTTCGCCGTAACCTCGGCATCGGACAAGGCCTTCCGGCATGGTTCGATCGTGCGTTGGATCAAGTCGTCCACCAGCTGTTCGAGCTTGGCTCTGGTCAGCTTGATGACCATGTGTTTGGGCCCGCTGGCATCGGCAGTGATGAATGGCAGGTTAATCTCCGTTTCTTGAGACGAAGAGAGTTCGATCTTGGCCCGCTCGGCCGACTCTTTGAGGCGTTGGAGTGCCATTCGATCTTTCCGCAGATCAATGCCTTGGTCTTTCTTGAATTCGTCGACCAGCCAATCCATCACGCGCAGGTCAAAGTCGTCTCCACCGAGATAGGTGTCCCCGTTGGTAGACTTTACTTCAAAGACACCTTCACCGATTTCCAGGACAGAGACGTCAAAGGTGCCACCACCCAAATCGTACACGGCGATTCGTTCGTCCTTTTTTTTATCCAGACCGTATGCGAGAGACGCCGCCGTCGGCTCGTTGATGATACGAAGCACGTTCAGGCCGGCGATCTGGCCGGCATCTTTCGTGGCTTGCCGCTGGCTGTCGTCGAAGTAAGCGGGAACAGTCACTACGGCTTCGGTGACTTTTTCACCGAGGTAATCCTCCGCCGTTTGCCGCATTTTTTGGAGAATCATGGCCGAAACTTCTGGTGGACTATAGAGTTTACCCCGCAACTCGACGTGGGCATCACCATTGTCGGCCTCAACCACCTTATAGGGAAGCCGCTTCATGGCTTCTTGCACTTCACGGCTCTTGAACTTCCGCCCCATCAGTCGCTTGACCGAGAAAATCGTGTTTTCTGGATTGGTGATCGCTTGGCGTTTTGCGATTTGACCGACCAGCCGTTCGCTTTTATCAGTGATCGCGACGACGGAAGGAGTGGTCCGGCTTCCTTCGGCATTGGCGATCACGACGGGGTCTCCGCCGCTCATGATCGCCACACACGAATTGGTGGTCCCGAGATCGATACCGATGACTTTACCCATTGATGAACTCCTTCATTCTGACGAACGACAACCGCATGTGCCTAGTTCGTCGTTGTATCACGTTCGTTTCCTTGGGCCGGGCCTGACGATACACTGACCATTGCAGCCCGTAGAATTCTGTCATATAGGCGGTAGCCTTTTTGAAACTCGCCCAACACCTTATTGGCCGGCACTTCGTCGGACGGCCCGTACGAGACGGCTTGATGGGCGCTTGGATCAAACTCCTGGCCCGCCGTTTCGATGGTCTGGACACCGAACTTCGCAAGAGCTCCGGATAGTTGTTTGAGCGTCAACTCCACACCCTGAACGAGCGCGGAATCGCCTCCACTTGCCTGAGCCGCCTTGATCGCGCGTTCCATGTTATCGACTACCGGCAGCAGTTCTTTGAGAAGCTGTTCGTTCCCAAATCGAATCTGGTCGCGCTGATCGCGTTGACTTAACCGCTTGTAGTTGTCAAATTCCGCAGCCAGCCGGATATACTTATCATTGAGCGCTTTACATTCCTCTGACTTGACTGCAAGTTCGTCTTGTATTGAAGACGACCCCACCTCGTTTTCCGGAGAACATTCGTTTAAGCTATCGATTGTATTAGTGTTTTTATTTTCTTCGCCTTGAGCATCATTCATCATAACACCTGTACAAGCCGCAGATATCCATAGGAGGGAGGAAGTCAACCGGTCAGAGAAAAATAAAATGCATTGAGTGTGAAAAAATTAAGCCCATGAATTCGCGTCGATGCCACGGGCGCGACGATAGAGAAGTTCGAGTCCTTCTAGGGTCAAGAACGGTTCGATGTGTTGAATAGATTTCGCTTCCGGTGCGATCACTGACGCCAGTCCCCCTGTGGCGATCACATAGGAATGATGTCCCATTTCCGACTCCATTCGCTGAATGAGAGTATCCACAAGACCCGCATATCCGAAGACGAGTCCCGCCTGAATACTGCTGGCCGTATCGATACCAATGACGGTCTTTGGTCGGATCAGTTCAACTTTGCTTAACTTTGCGGCTCGGGCAAACAGCGCCTCAGCCGAAATAGCCAATCCCGGTGCAATAGCTCCTCCTAGATAGTCGCCGGCATGAGTCACTGCGCAGAATGTCGTGGCAGTACCAAAATCAACGATGATGAGATCGCGGCGAAACTTGTGATAGGCCGCCGCGGCGTTCACGATACGGTCGCTTCCGATTTCCTTGGGGTTCAAGTACTTGAGTCTCAGCCCGGTGTCCGTATCAGATGAGACAATCATCGGGGTATGATGAAAGGACGTTTCGATCATCGATTCGAAGGTTTCCGTGAGAGCCGGAACGACACTCGACATAATCGCGCCGGTAATGCGCTCCGGGACATGGCCGTCTCTGGCCATGAGACTGAGGGAGAGTACTCCATACTCATCAGCAGTGGTCTTGGGGTCGCTCGCCAATCGCCAATGAGTGAGAAGATGAGTTCCATCAAAAATTCCAGCGACGATGTTGGTGTTTCCGATGTCGATTGCCAGCAGCATGGGCATCATTGTAACCGGCACGGTGCCGATTCGCTACTCTCGCAAATGAATCACATCAGCTGCACGCACATCGAGCAAGGGTATCGGCTGCGATTGAGAATGGGGTGAGGTGGTTCTTATTTGCAGCGCGCCATCAGCAGAGATGCCTTCTGCAAGACCAGTGACCTGGTCATGATTCGCAAACTGGACTCGGACCCGTCGACCCAACGTCGCACAACGCTCGATATAGGCGTGGCGCAATCGGAGCGATCCATGAGATCGAAGCTCGTCCAGGCAATGTTCAAGCTCCAGCAGGAATTGTGCGACCAGTCGATTGCGGTCGATCGGTTGCTGAGAGCTTTCAGCCAATGATGCTGCAATTGGGAGCAGGTCATCAGGAAAATCATCCCGCGCGACATTCACATTGAGTCCAATCCCAATCACGATTGCCGGGTCGCTGGGAGTCAGGAACAGACTTTCGCAGAGAATCCCGCCGACTTTCCGTTGAGATAGGAGCAAGTCGTTGGGCCACTTCATAGCCAGTGAAACGGCAACAACCTGTTGAGTGGCTTCTACTGCGGCGAGTGCACTGATAAGAGGTATCCACGATAGCCAGTGCGCAAGAGGAGTCGTGAATCTCATTCCACGAATAATTGTCGAGCAATAGAGATTCAACCCTGGTGGCGAAAACCATGGACGTTCATGTCGACCGTATCCGGCAGACTGGCTTTCGGCGAGAACGACGGTCCCGTGCGCGGCACCGTTCTGTGCCAGTGTGTAGGCCTCCCTATTCGTCGAAGGAAGATCTTGGTAAAGATAGAGGGGATGACCGAGTGCCGTGGTTTCCAGGGTGCTGCGAATAGCGTCGGCGCTGAGAGGGGCAGAAAAAGGCATGGGTTAGGAGCGTCGGCTGCGTGATCGCGAAGGCAGCGTCACCACGAGGTTCATGGCAGCAGCTGGAGCAGAATGGGTGAGTGCTCCGACTGAGATGCGATCGGCGCCGGCCGCCGCCATGGCTCGGACATTCCTGAGCGTGATGCCGCCTGACACTTCGATCAGCGCCTTGTTCTTGATGAGGCCTACGGCACGTCTGACCATGCTTGGGGACATGTTGTCCAGCAGAATGATATCCGGTCTTCCCGCTAAGGCCTGACGCACCTGCGCGAGAGACTCCACCTCGACAATGATTGGGAGGGTGGGAGATCGATGCGCCTGGGCTAATCGACAGGCTTTCTCGACGGGCCGTCGCTCCTTCTGCAGAAGAGCCAGATGGTTATCCTTGATGAGAATGCCATCGCTCAACGCCTGACGATGATTCATTCCTCCGCCAAGTGAGACCGCCCATTTCTGAAGGGCGCGCCAACCTGGGAGAGTTTTTCTGGTATCGAGAATGTTGACCGGGTAGCCTCGCACGGCCAGGCAGAATTGCTGTGTCAGGGTGGCGATACCGGACAAGTGTTGAAGAAAATTTAGGGCAACCCGCTCGGCTTGCAAGATCGATCTGCCATCTCCCTCAAGAGAGATGAGCGACTCTCCATGCTTCGCGTAGTCGCCGTCGTGTTTGGAAACCGACAATCGGATGGAGGGATCAACGAGCAGAAAGGTCTGAACAGCCGCCGCCATTCCGGCTACAGTCAAGGATTGCTGGGCAATGATTCTGGCTTGAGTCGGTACTGGAGACGAGAAGAGCGCCGATGTTGTCGCGTCCCCTCGGGCGAGATCTTCTTCAAGTCCCTGACGCACCGCACGACGGATTTCTGCAGCAGGAAGCTTCACCGGTGGTCATTGCCTCAGCATGGATTGCAATTGCTGTTCGCTGCTGAGCAACATGCTGTGATCTTGCGCGAGCGCGCGTAGACGGTCCTTATGGTCAGCAATCACCTCTGGTGGCGCCTTCGAGACAAAGTCTGGGTTGTTCAGTTTTCCATTCAGGCGCTGTGATTCCTTCTCTACCTCGGAGAGCTGTTTGTCCAATCGATCGACAGCCTTCTGCAGGTCTACGTCACCGGACACGTTGATTCCGACTGAAAGGCCCTCTGTGACCAACTTCAGCAGTTGCTGCGCCGGCCAGGCAGAGTTCTCGAGGTTCTCCACTGTGCCCCGACCAAGATGGGCTACGTGCGGGATGACGTGGCAGAGAAGGTCCTGTTTCGTACTGTCCTCATGCGCCACGTAGCATGTAATCTGCTGCGCCGGCGGATAATTCAGCAGCACACGACCAGTCCGAACCAGGTTAACCGTTTGTTCTAGAAGAGAAAACAGGTGCTCGGCTTCGTGTGAGTGCCACGATGGTTCTTCCATGGGATACGCTTGGGTCACGATACTGTGGCCGTCATGGGGAATCGTCTGCCAGAGCTCTTCCGTGATAAACGGCATGAATGGATGCAGCAGGCGCATCGTCGTTTCGAGGATCTGCACGAGCGTGTCTCTTGTGCTAGGTCCATCTGGATGATCAGCACTCTGCAGTACAGGTTTGATCAGCTCCAGATACCAATCGCAGAACTCGTGCCAGACAAATTGATAGAGGGCGTGAGAGGCCCGATCGAAACGATAGTTCTCTAATTCCACCGTGACGGTTTTGATGGTGTGGTTCAGTCGACTGAGAATCCAACGATCTGGAACGGTTTGTTGGGAGATGGGCAGTGTGACCCGTGGGCCATCAAGATACATATGGGCAAAGCGCGCCGCGTTCCAAATCTTGTTGGCAAAGTTGCGGTACCCTTCGATCCGTTCTTCCGCCAGCTTGACGTCCCGACCGGGCGAGGCCATTGAGGCAAGGGTGAAGCGAAGCGCATCGGTTCCGAACTCATTCATGACATGGAGCGGATCGATGACGTTCCCCTTTGACTTGCTCATCTTCTTCCCTTCGGCGTCACGCACCAGTGCATGAATGTAGACATCACGGAAGGGGACATCGCCCATGAATTTCAGCCCCATCATGATCATGCGCGCTACCCAGAAGAATAGGATGTCGAGACCAGTCACAAGCACTGAGGTTGGGTAGTAGGTCTTGAGTTCCGGTGTGTGCTTCGGCCATCCCAAGGTCGAGAAAGGCCAGAGGGCGGACGAAAACCAGGTGTCGAGGACGTCGGGATCACGATACAGCTCGTTCCGGCTACAGGCAGGACACTTCACAGGAGTAGTTTTTGAAACGATCGGAGAGGCCCCTTGCAAAATGGTGAGTCGATCATCAGTGCGGATGATATGCTCGGCATTGCATCTGAGGCAATACCACGCCGGAATCTGATGCCCCCACCAGATCTGGCGGGAAATACACCAGTCTTTAATGTCCCGCATCCAGCCCAAGTAGTTATTCGTCCACCCCTCAGGAATGATGCGAATGCGCCCGTCTTCGACTGCTGTGATCGCAGGATCTGCGAGCGGCTTGATATTCACAAACCATTGTGGAGATAGAGTGGGCTCGACAACCGTCTTACAGCGGTAGCATTTCCCCACTGCCATCTTGTGGTCTTCGACCTTACTAAGAAGTCCGTGCTCCTTCAGAAGATCTTCCACCTTTGGTCGGGCCTGGGACACGGAGAGACCCTGCAGCAGATCGATGACAGCCTGATCGACCCCAGCGTTGCGCAGATTCGCAGTATCGAGCAAGGCGTGGTGGTCAAGAATAGCCAGCCGTGGCAGTGCATGCCGTTCGCCGGCTTCGTAATCATTGAAATCATGGGCCGGAGTAATTTTTACGGCGCCAGTACCGAACTCTCGGTCCACGAGAATGCCATCACCCACGATCGGTATGGTACGGCTTGTCAGCGGTAGACGTATACGCTTGCCGATGAGATGTTTGAAACGATTGTCTTCCGGATGGACAGCCACAGCTGTATCACCCAACATGGTCTCCGGTCTGGTCGTGGCAACGGTGAGTTGCGTCGACGGATCGTCTTCCAGTGGATAGTGGATTGAATAGAGCTTGCCTTTGACGTCCTCGTGTTCCACTTCGATATCGGACAGCGCCGTCAAACAGCGCGGACACCAATTGATCAGCCGCTCCCCGCGGTAGATCAATCCATCTTCATAGAGGCGAACGAACACCTCCAGAACGGCTTGAGACAGTCCCTCATCCATCGTAAAACGGAGACGATCCCAGTCGCAGGATTCGCCCAATTGCTTCTGCTGATTGACGATGGTGTTGCCCGAGGTCGCCTTCCATTGCCAGACGCGCTCGATAAACCGCTCCCGTCCGAGCGATTCACGCGAAGCGCCTTCAGACATCAATTGTTTCTCGACCACGTTTTGTGTCGCGATTCCGGCGTGATCAGTTCCCGGAAGCCATAGGGTGTTCCGTCCCTGCATGCGACGCCATCGAATCAGGATGTCTTGCAATGAATGGTTGAGAGCATGGCCGACATGAAGAGAGCCGGTCACATTCGGCGGGGGAATCACGATACTGTAGGGATGGCCAGGGTGTTCCGGTGAGGCACGGAAGTATCCGCGAGCAATCCATTCCTGCGACCATCGAGCTTCGACGGTTTTGGGATCGTAGGTTTTGTCGAGTTGAAATGAAGCCATGACGCACCATCCAAAAAAAATAAGCGGTCGGCATCTTACCATGTCTGTGTCCATCAGAAAATGGCAGGAGTCTCAGCTTGTGACCTGGTAAGGCATGTGTTATACAGTCGCCCGTAATCGAAACCTCATCACACTACCGTAGGGAGGATCATGGCACGAGGTCGTGAGAAGGATCGGAAAACGAGGAAGAAACACCGGAAGAACGTGAAGCGCGTGAAAGCCTTGGCGAAGGCTCGGCGAGGCAAGCGGGGGAAGAAAAGTTAGCCTTTAGAGGAACGCGGAGCTTCGTCAGTCTCGATCAGACGTTTGATTTCCGCCTTGATGTGCTGCGCTGCAACATCGGGCACAATTCGCAGCACTGCCTGCTCGACACTGTCTTTAGCGGTTGCTCGCACCAGATCGTCAGCCACCAGCGGCGCTTGCTTTGACACCGCCTGATGGAGCTCGTCTTTAACTATCTGATCGATCGTCCCCACCTGTTCTCGGACAACCGCCGGTAAGTACTCATGGACACCGGTTTCGACCTGCTCACGGACGAGTCGATCGACGCTCTCTCCGATCGAAGGTTTCGCCAGGTCGGCTACGGCTTGCCGGATGATCGGCTCGCAGCTTATGAGCTCTTGCTTGATCAGAGAGGGTACTGTTTGAGCGAGCAATGGGTGAATGAGCGACGTGAGGTACTCCTGAGAAAGAATGTTCCCAAGCTGCTCCTGCAATTCCTTTTCGACGATCGGCCGGACGTGAGTAGCCAGCTTCGCTTCAATCACTTGCGGAAGGAGATCGGCGAGACGCTGCTCGCTTCGTTTGGTCATCGACTGCAAGAGCTGATCAAAGAGCCCCTTCATCGCGTCTTCCGGGCCTGCCGGGGAGGCCGGTGGTATGAAGGCTGCGGGACCAGACTGACTCTGTACCTCCTCTAGGCTCTCGCGACTTGCGACAGAGTCATCCGACTCATCGGAATCCGTATCTGTTGAGGTCGATGTCGGAGGCCAGACACGCCGCTTGAGACCTTTGCAGTTTGAAGATCCGGCCGACGTCTTCTCAAGCGACTTGAGAACCTCCAATAAATCATCTGAATGAAACGGTTTTTTTAAAAATGCTTTCACACCGAGGGTGCGGAGGTGATGTTCGTCGGGATGATCGGCCGAATTGATCAGCGAAATAAGAGCGGTTTCCGTCAGGTTATCAAGCTTGTTGATTTCTTTGCAAAAACCTGAAAAGGTCATATTGTCAAGATGGTAGTCCGCAATGATGAGCGATGGGGTGCTTTGTCGGGCAGCCTCGAGGGCGGCTGGTCCATCTTGAAACCCAACAACTTCGAACCCTTCTGGGATCGAAATCTGTTCCACCATCCGCCTGACGGCAGGACTGCTATCTACAACGAAGATCGGCGATGGCATGAAACAGTCTCCCTACTTTTGAGTTTCTTCGAAGCTAGCAAGGGGGGTATCCTTTGTCAAGAAAACGATCGATAGATGCTTGTATTCACGATGTATTTCGGCGCGAAGGCAAGCCCCTTATTGAGGCTGTGATCGGTGGAGCATGAGTCGTTCAATACGAGTCGTATTTTTTGACGCTGCCGATACCCTGTTTCAGGTGCACGGCTCAGTAGCGGAGATGTACCTTCACCATGCAGTTCAATTCGGGTTTCGCCAGAAACCAGATTCTGTGGCGGAGATCGCGCAGGCGTTCCGCCGTGCGTTTCAAGAAGCGCCGCCTCCGGTCTTCGCCGTCACCGAGCCTACACTGATCAAACAAAGTGAACGGCTTTGGTGGTTCGATATTGTTCATAATGTTTTTTATCGCGTGGGCATGTTCCAACGATTCGATGAGTTCTTCGATCAGGTCTTTCGCGCGTTTGAGAATCACCAATCATGGCGCTTGTTTCCTGAAACAACGGCCATCTTGGCACAACTCAAAGCGCGGGATCTGGAGCTCGGCATCATCTCAAATTTTGATTCCCGCTTATTCACTGTGATGCGCGGACTGGGAATTGCTGACAGCTTCGACACGGTGACGATCTCAAGCTTGGCCCAAGCGGCAAAACCATCTCCTAAGATTTTCCATCTCGCGTTGGAGAAACACGCAATCGATCCAGAGGAAGCTCTGCACGTGGGCGATAGTCTGCGAGAGGATGTCGAAGGTGCGAAGAAGGCCGGACTGCATGCCGTTCTGGTGGACCGCAAAGGGGCGCAGCAACGAGGAGACATTCGGGTCATCAGAAATTTAGAGGAGTTATTTCCACTCCTAGCGCGGCTCGAGCAATAACGGTACGATGTCTTTCGCACGGCCTTGGAGCGACATATCCACCAGCGTTGTTTGCGGTGTGGGGTCGAGATTGATCTCAGCGACGAACGCGCCGGCATTTTTTGCTATCGATGCAAATCCTGCAGCAGGGTAGACGGTTCCCGACGTTCCGATCACAAGCAGCACATCACAGCGCTGAAGCACGGTGGCGCTTTGTTCCACATCACCGGTGAACAACGATTCGCCGAACCAGACGATATGTGGCCGGAGTAACGATTTGCAATAATTACAGCAGGGCAGAATGCCGATTGGCACATCGCGATTGTCTTCCACCACACCACAGCGAGTGCAGCGTACCGTCCAAATGTTGCCGTGTATCTCGGACAGTTTGTGTGACCCTGCCGCTCGGTGTAAGCCATCGACATTTTGTGTGATAAGCCAGAACTGCGCGCAACGCCGTTCCAATTCCGCGATGGCCTCATGAGCGGGATTGGGCTTCTTGGTGGCGATTAACCCACGCCGCCAGTTGTACCACTCCCAAACTAGTCGAGGGTCTCGTTCGAACGCCTCGGGCGTCGCGAGATCTTCTGCCCGGTAGGTGAGCCACAACCCGTCTGTGCCACGGAAGGTCGGAACCCCACTGTCTGCTGAAATGCCGGCTCCTGTGAGAACCGTGATCGCCTCAGCAGCCGCCAGTTTTTCCTTCAGGAACGAGAGATCTGATCCGTGCGCCATAACCAGAACCCGGTGAGTCAGTGGCTGTGTCTCGCTGGAGGGCATGCTATAGTACCGGTTATTTCTACGCAACAGAACGAGGATGATATATGAAGCAAATCCTGGTCGTGGGGGCAGGTTCGGTCGGAGGATTCTTCGGAGCACATCTGGCGAAAGATAATCCCGATGTCTCCTTTCTTCTTAGGACGAAAACGCGCGCGGCCGTCGTACTGAACGGCCTGACGATTCGGAGTGCCAATGGGTCGTTCACAGTACACCCAAAGGTCGCATCTGATGCGCGAGAACTTCCGAAGCCCGATCTCATTGTGCTGGGAGTGAAAGCCTATGACCTCGATGAAGTGATGGATCAGATTGAGCCTGTACTCTCAAGGGAGACAGTGATTCTCACGCTGCAGAATGGGATCGATACTGAAGATCGGCTGATTGCTCGATTGAAGCGCGACTGCGTCGTGGGTGGGGTGGCCTACATCTATTCGAAGATCGTCGAGCCCGGCGTGATCGATCATTACAAAAAAGGAGCCATCGCAATCGGCGAGTTGATGGGATACGAAAGCGAACGGCTCCTCAAGATCAAAGAGATCTTTACGGCAGCCGGCATTCCCTGTCAGCTGTCCAAAGATATTCGCCGCAGCAAATGGGAGAAGATGTGTTGGAACTGCGTCTTCAATCCCGTCACCGTCCTCATCAATGACTCTGTTGCCAAGGCGCTGGACCATCCGGAAATGTTCAATGTCATCAGGCAAATCGTCGGTGAAGTCACGGCAATCTCAGCCACGCTCAAAGTGCCCTTGCCACTGGATATGCCTGAGCGAGTTGTGAAGGCTACGCAGGAGATCCGCGATATCCATACGTCGATGTATGACGACTGGAAAGCGGGGCGACCCACCGAAATCGCGTATTTGAATGGGTATATTGTGGAGAAAGGACGGGAGCTGGGGATTCCAACTCCAGTGAATGAAGCCCTCACGGCGATGATTAAGGCGATGACGGAAAAGGAAAAGACGGGGCGGGGCGTCGTGAAGATCGATGGCGCCGTCGTACAGCCTGTTTCGTTTGATCACAAGGCGCTGCGACAACTACCTGAGGAACATCAGGTCGCCGACGTCACTCCCATGATGCCGGGCATACAGGGACGGGCGATCACCTTAAAGGGATTGTTGGACGTGCCGGCATTGAAGGTCGAAGCCGATCATGTCACGTTTCATTCTATGGATGGCAAGTATGCTGCGACCCTCACGCTTCAGCAGGCGCGTGATTTCGGGATCCTCCTGTATGAGCTCGATGGCCAGCCGTTGCCGGATGGAAAGGGTGGGCCATTTAGGCTCATTACACCTGGATTGGGCGACGTTTGTGCAAACGTGAAGGGCGTCGGACAGATCGAAGTCACGAAAGGGCCTGGCCGCGACACGAGACAGACAACCTGTCCACCCAGACCATAATCGAGCCGAGGGAGCACGAGAGATGGTTCGTGTCGTCGCGTTTGGTGCGAGCAATCTGACCCGTGGGTTCTAGACTGTCGTCTCCACAGCGAGATCGGTGTGGGGGCCAAATGTGGAAGTGCTGGCGGCGCTCGGTCATGGGCGATCCTATGGCGCTCAGAGCCGGATTATTTTTCGTACGCTGGCTGGCATCCTCGAGTCAGGCCTGTGGACTGAGCTGGAACGCCGGCCTCCGCTAACCACCAGAAGCCTGGTGACCGATGTCGGTGATGATATCTTGTAGGGCTTTTCAGTTGAGCGAACGCTGGGGTGGGTTGAGGAGACACTCCTTCGCCTGACTCAAGTGACGAAAGGCATTGTGCTCACCGATTTGCCGGTTGCCGGCATTCATAGGCTGTCGAATCTGAAATTCCTTGCCTTTCGTTCGGTTCTGGCACCCTCCTGCAGGTTGTCTCTCGCTCAAGTTATCGACCGATCGGAGTTGGTCAACGAAGGGCTGGCTAAGTTAGCCGTTGCGTATGGCGCTACATTCTTTCAACTTGATCCGGCCTGGTACGGTGATCCTATCCACGTGCGCCCTTCTCAATGGCGTCCGGTCTGGCAGGAGATACTTGGGGCTCAGTCTCAAGATAAGTCTGTTGGTTCAACGCTGGAGAGCATCAAGCTATATTTCATGCGTCCCGAGCGACGCTGGCTGTTTGGCTTTGAGCAGTGGACTCCCCAGTCAGGGCTTGCACTACGATCCGGTGGTCAGGTATGGCTGTATTGACTGATTGCGAAAGATTCTGCTCAACAGCTTGCCATCTATGACACGTGTACAGATGCACAACGGAGGATGAATTGGCCGATACCTCGTTTTATTATTCCATCTTAGTCAAGCGAGTCATAACAGGCCTGATCCTCGGCATTCTTGCAGGGGGGATCCAAGTCTGGTTCTTCAATCGCGATCTCCTGTACCTCTGGGCCTCAGCTGCTGCCGGAGTCGTGTATATGAGCGCATGGGTGCTGTTCACCGATTGGCTGAAGGTTGCAGGCGGCAAAGTTCTTCTTGGGGCAGTTGCCGGTCTCCTTGCCGCCGTAGTGTGGTGGGCAATTGCTCTTCATGTAGAGGACGCATTTGTCCAGGCGGCCGTGGCGGGACTCTGTTTCGGCGCGACCTATGCTTGGTCGGATGGGCGAATGACATAAGTTGAGACTGTTGCCAAACTTCTCGCTATAAGGTCTCCAGGGTGAGATATTGCGAACCAGTGCTTCTTCTTACGGAAGGTCTGGCGATGGTCAAGCAAGGCGGGGCGGCGGATTCCTTCTTCGGTAATTGGTTTTGCGAGCAGATCATTAGGGGATCGGCCGCACTTCTTGAACGAGCTGGCTCGGATCGTCGCCCCGGGGTTCGTGAATACAAAGTGCACTCCACTCTGTGACGAGGAAGCAGGATGGCCACCCTATGAGCCCGCTAGGATATTCAAGATCGTAGTGTTGCCGTTCCCCTACAATTCTTTCCGGTCGGCAGGCCGAGGAAGCGGTCGCGCATAACCTCCTCTATAAATCGTTCCTGGGATTGACTGACCAGTGAATGTGCCATCAAGGTTGAAATACTCGTGCAACGCCTTGTCGCTGCGAACGGCTTCCTCGAAATCGAAAGTGTATTTCTTATCGACTTTCGTGCTCGTGAATGATTCACGGGCCCTGCAAGGCTATGGGGTTCTCATTGGATCGCGGTTCAACTCCTTCAAGTCCTTGAGCATCGGCTCGCCTTCCGGTCTGCGTCCCCACCAGGGTTCGGGTCTACGAGAGAGGCCATCGACGCTGCCAGGCATATCGAATGACGGACCGAGCGGTGTATCGTAGGACCGCGTACCCGTGCCGGATGCAGCTGAATCGCTCTGCCGATCGCGGTCCGACTCGCTTCTTCCCCTGTCCCTCCCGAGACTCAGACCGAAGTGATCTTCGAAGGCGGGGGACTCTACGCGGTGGATCAATGAATCCCGCTCAAGCAAGCCGCGGTCGACCCAGTACTGCTGGGAGTATGTCGACCAATCGGCTGAAACGAAGTTGGGTACGGCGAACCATCCCAGGATCATCAAAGAAATGTATATCTGTCGCATCGCAATACTCCTTTTCGTGTTGGTAAGTTCCTCCTTCAGAATTTCCCCGGTCTCCAGCGAGCTGACAATGTCGTTCACGCTCACTCTCGCCATCGCGATGGGGCCGTCCTCGTTGCCGGACGGCCCCATGCTGATCTGGAGAGCAGTATCACGGCCATGTTGGCCTTCGGTCATCCCGTGCTCGTGTTGAAAACCCCACTCACCGGTGTGCTAATTGGCCGTCTGCATGGAGTATTTGATCCCCCGCGCCTC